>NZ_CP099399.1:4072500-4430159 GCF_024721175.1 Rhizobium sp. Pop5
CATTTAAAGAAAGCGTAACAGCTCACTGGTCTAAATAAGGGTCTTTGCGCCGAAAATGTAACGGGGCTGAAGCCATGCACCGAAGCTGAGGATGTGTAGCAATACACGTGGTAGCGGAGCGTTCCGTAAGCTGATGAAGGGAGACCTGTGAGGGCTCCTGGAGGTATCGGAAGTGCGAATGTTGACATGAGTAACGATAAAGAGGGTGAGAGACCCTCTCGCCGAAAGACCAAGGGTTCCTGCTTAAAGTTAATCTGAGCAGGGTTAGCCGGCCCCTAAGACGAGGCGGACACGCGTAGTCGATGGGAACCACGTTAATATTCGTGGGCCTGGTGGTAGTGACGGATTGCACAAGTTGTTCATTCTTATTGGATTGGATGGGCAGCGGAGCGGTTCCAGGAAATAGCTCCACCGTATAGACCGTACCCGAAACCGACACAGGTGGTCAGGTAGAGTATACCAAGGCGCTTGAGAGAACTATGTTGAAGGAACTCGGCAAATTGCACGCGTAACTTCGGAAGAAGCGTGACCCCATGCTAGGCAACTATTATGGGGTGGCACAGACCAGGGGGTAGCGACTGTTTATCAAAAACACAGGGCTCTGCGAAGTCGCAAGACGACGTATAGGGTCTGACGCCTGCCCGGTGCTGGAAGGTTAAGAGGAGAGGTGCAAGCTTTGAATCGAAGCCCCAGTAAACGGCGGCCGTAACTATAACGGTCCTAAGGTAGCGAAATTCCTTGTCGGGTAAGTTCCGACCTGCACGAATGGCGTAACGACTTCCCCGCTGTCTCCAACATAGACTCAGTGAAATTGAATTCCCCGTGAAGATGCGGGGTTCCTGCGGTCAGACGGAAAGACCCCGTGCACCTTTACTATAGCTTTACACTGGCATTCGTGTCGGCATGTGTAGGATAGGTGGTAGGCTTTGAAGCGGGGACGCCAGTTTCCGTGGAGCCATCCTTGAAATACCACCCTTATCGTCATGGATGTCTAACCGCGACCCGTCATCCGGGTCCGGGACAGTGTATGGTGGGTAGTTTGACTGGGGCGGTCGCCTCCGAAAGAGTAACGGAGGCGCGCGATGGTGGGCTCAGACCGGTCGGAAATCGGTCGTCGAGTGCAATGGCATAAGCCCGCCTGACTGCGAGACTGACAAGTCGAGCAGAGACGAAAGTCGGTCATAGTGATCCGGTGGTCCCGCGTGGAAGGGCCATCGCTCAACGGATAAAAGGTACGCCGGGGATAACAGGCTGATGACCCCCAAGAGTCCATATCGACGGGGTTGTTTGGCACCTCGATGTCGGCTCATCGCATCCTGGGGCTGGAGCAGGTCCCAAGGGTTTGGCTGTTCGCCAATTAAAGCGGTACGTGAGCTGGGTTCAGAACGTCGTGAGACAGTTCGGTCCCTATCTGCCGTGGGTGTAGGAATATTGACAGGATCTGTCCCTAGTACGAGAGGACCGGGATGGACATATCTCTGGTGGACCTGTTGTCCTGCCAAGGGCATAGCAGGGTAGCTATATATGGACGGGATAACCGCTGAAGGCATCTAAGCGGGAAACCCACCTGAAAACGAGTGTTCCCTATCAGAGCCGTGGAAGACGACCACGTTGATAGGCCGGGTGTGGAAGTGCGGCAACGCATGAAGCTTACCGGTACTAATAGCTCGATCGGCTTGATCGTTCTCATTGACTATGCTCATCTCAAGGCGACCGCAAAGCGGTCGTCCGGATCGATGATGCTTGAAGACGTGTTCAAATAAAACGATGTGAAAACATCACCAGCTTCTCAAACATTAAGTTGCGCTTTGCCGACCTGGTGGTTATGGCGGGGTGGCTGCACCCGTTCCCTTTCCGAACACGGCCGTGAAACGCCCCTGCGCCCATGGTACTTCGTCTTAAGACGCGGGAGAGTAGGTCGCTGCCAGGTCTGCTAATCGCAACTCAATATCTTCTCTGAACACCAAACGGCCCATGCCGTCACTAAAGGGCCGCTTAACGCGGCCTTTTGTGTTAATATACTGCCGCAAATCAAAACGATTTGCGATGGCGCGGGGTGGAGCAGCCCGGTAGCTCGTCAGGCTCATAACCTGAAGGCCGCAGGTTCAAATCCTGCCCCCGCAACCAAATCTCTTCCCAGATACAAAGATCCAAGCCTGCCCCCTCGGCAGGCTTTTTTGATTCAAGAACAGGCCTGCTGCCGATAGCTCCGATCCGAACGAGTATCTTCGCCATGGGCTCGAACCGGTTCTCTCAGCAGCGACCATCATTCCGAAGCGTCAGTCCTGCCTTACGGAGTCCCTCAACGCGGAATGGCAGGACGCGCCGGCGGCGTTCGATCGAGAACGCCGTTCCCGTTCGGCGCCATCTGCGTTCGTCTGCATGACCGATCACTAAAATAGGCTCGTGCCTCTATTCGCAACGATCGCGGCTCAAAATCAAAGATCTTGCCGTTTTGTACGTAAAGCCATCCGAACGCATTTCCGCGATATGAAAACCTCATCAATGCAGGAGCGACCGGCGTTTTTCGCTGAGATGGCGTAGCCGGTTTCCGGCAGAAATGTCTTCGGCGACTGCGCGGATACGTTCGAGCGCGGCGCCTGCCTTGGCGGCATAGTTGAGAGCGGTTGGGGAGAGGATATCGAATTTTCATGTCCACTTTTGCTTGCCTTCCCTCGTCGGTAGCAAGGTATCAAAAACGCATAACTATACTTTGGCGTTCTAGGTCGCCACGGGGCAACGATCACAGATTGCGGAAAAATGTGGATTCGATAGATATCAATTCGGGCTAAGACGGATTTGCGACAGTAAAATAATCCCATCTCCAAGTATACGTCCGCAGCACTCGGCAGGCGCGTGCGAGAGGGGTTGCCACAGTCATTGCTCGACAGGGGAACTATCTCAAATGCTTTTCTGCTCAATATTAAAGTATCGTCGTACATGACTGCTTCACGACAAAATGTACTGAAATATTACGGCTCTAAGTTTTCCTGTAACGAGGCCATATGTAACGCTTAAGTATTCAGTTCAGTAAAAATGCAACCACGGTGTTGTAAATCATGGTTTTTCCTCCCTAAAACTAATTACTTTGGGCCATTTCCTTCCTTCTCAATCCGTATTAACATAATTAAGAAATGTCTAAAAAAATAACGCGGTGACATCAGGGACCGGCATTTCATAATAACCAGTACCCGCCATCGCTGGACGTTTGAGTAAAGTGTAACGCAAGGGGAGGCGTATATGTTCATGACAGGCTCAGGAATGGAGAATGCGGACCAGAGTCGGAAGTTGGGTACGTCCGCAGATACTATAATGGTGGTGGCCAGGGCGGATTTATTTTCGGAATGCATGGCCGAAGCACTGGGAAAGAAATTTCCGAACTGTGAAGTTGCAAGTATAACGAGCGTAAAGCCGATGCTGGAAAAAGATAGCAGCGACATGAAGCTCGTTTTATTCTATCACATACCTGGTCCAGAGCTCCATGAGGCGCTGCACGCGGTCCGCGAAAATCATCCGGAAACCTCGATCGGTCTTGTCGTCGAAGCGATCGACATGCTCGAACCCTATGTCCGGCGGCTGGTGGAGGCAAGAATCATCGACGGCGTCCTGCCGCTCAACCTTAGGCTCGACGTCTTCATGGCTGCCGTGGATCTATTGATGAAGGGCGGCGAGCATTTCCCTTCCGCGCTCCTCAATCGCCTTGCCAATAAGAACGACCAGCTGGAGCCTTCGCTCTATCAGACGAAATCGGTCGACGCGGCACGCAACAACGCGCTCAAGCTGAGGCGCGACAGCATCTCCTCATTGACGACCCGGGAGGTTCAGATCCTGGATCTCATCTGCAAGGGGACCCAGAACAAGATCATCGCCGACAAGCTCCACCTTTCCGAAAACACCGTGAAGGTTCACGTTCGCAACATCTACAAGAAGATGAACGTACGTAACCGCACAGAAGCCGCGTCCCGTTTCTTCAACGAACACCCTGTCGGCGAAGACGACATGTCCGGGCGGTGGCGCAATTGATCTAACGCTGTTGCTTCAGATCGAGGGACGCGCAAAGCAGCGCGACTTCTGTCCGAAGCCGCTTGGAGAGCAGATATAAGGCGCCGAGCCATGATAGGCGACGGCGCGGACCGGTGTAGGCGCCTGGCGTTCGGTCGCACTCGCCGGATAGGCGTAGGCCCTGGAGACGCGCGGCGCCTCGAGCACGACAGCGATATCGTCGCCGGCGATCGTGCAGGCCGTCTGTCCGATCGCGAGCAGCATCGTTCCCCAGACAAGCACAACAGAAGAACGGAACGGACGCCGGCTTTTCACCTGCGCTGCAGCTTGACTTTTCCGCATGGCCAAAACCCCTCGCATATGGCGCTTCCGAATGCAGTCCGGCCGTACAGTCGAGCACGGCCAACCTCTCTCGTTCCCTCGTATATTAGCTTCATGGAGCGAAGCTTGAGCAGCAAAGGCAGGCATTTCGACGGCGAAGTATTATAGATGATTAATCATTTGTTATTTTAAAGAATAGTTGAGTAATTATTTTGGATACTTAGGATTTTTAAAGTTGACCGCAGCCGTGACGGTCTTATTATTTTAATAGTAATTCGGTTGTCTGAAGAGTAATTCCAAAGTTGTTCAAGGATCTATTCTTCAATTCGTGAATATCTTATCGGATAACCGAGGAATGAATTGCTTACCGAACAAAAAGACTAGATACATGGGAAGGAGTTTGTAATGCGTCATTTCGTTCCCAACGAAGGCTATTCTGAAGGGGCAGGCAAGCCGGGACTCCGGGGACAGGGCACCGCTCTGGTGAATGGTGGAGCTGGATTCCTTGGTTCGCATCTCTGTGAAAGGCTTCTGGAGCGCGGCCACCGCGTCATATGTCTCGACAATTTTTCCACCGGTCGCGGTTCGAATGTCGAGCATCTCCTATCGAACGCCCGTTTCCACATCATCGATCACGATGTTCGCCAGCCCTTCGATATCGAAGCATCGCTGATCTTCAATTTCGCCTCTCCCGCTTCTCCGCCAGATTACCAGCGGGATCCGGTGGGAACGATGCTCACCAACGTGCTCGGCGCCGTCAACACCCTGGATTGCGCGCGCAAAACAGGCGCGACCGTGGTTCAGTCGTCGACATCGGAAGTCTATGGCGACCCGAACCAGAATCCACAGCACGAATCCTATTGCGGCAATGTCAACCAGATCGGGCCGCGCGGCTGCTACGATGAAGGCAAGCGCAGCGCCGAGACCTTGTTCTTCGATTATCACAGGACCTACGGTGTCGACATCAAGGTCGGCCGCATCTTCAACACCTATGGACCGCGTATGCGCCAGGACGACGGTCGGGTCGTCTCCAATTTCATCGTGCAGGCGCTGCGCAATGATGACCTGACGATCTATGGCGATGGCGAGCAGACGCGCTCTTTCTGCTATGTCGACGATCTCGTCGAGGGTTTCCTGCGCTTCTCCGCCGCCGGCAGCGCCTGCATCGGTCCGATCAACCTCGGCAACCCGGCCGAGATCACCGTTCGCCGCCTGGCAGAAATCGTCCTGGAGCTGACGAACTCCCGCTCGCGGATCGTCCACCTGCCCAGGGTCACCGACGACCCGCGCCAGCGGCGGCCGGATATTTCCCGCGCCCTGGCCGATCTGGGCTGGCAGCCACTGGTCGGACTCGAAACCGGGCTGGTACGCACCGTCGATTATTTCGACGCGCTGCTTTCCAGCGAGAAGAAGGCGGAGGTCGTATGAGATGCTCCGCTACATTCTCGTCACCGGCGGCGCCGGTTTCATAGGCAGTCATATCTGCAAAGCGCTGTCGCGCGCCGGCATGGTTCCGGTCACCTACGACAATCTCTCCACCGGACATGCGGACAGCGTCCGCTGGGGGCCGCTCATTCGGGCCGAACTCGGCGATGCCGTCGCGCTGCGCCGGACGCTGGCGGAATTTTCGCCAGAATGCGTCATCCACTGCGGCGCCAATGCCTACGTCGGCGAATCCGTCGACATGCCCAGGAAATATTACCGGAACAACGTCGTCGGTAGCCTCACCCTGCTCGAAGCCTGTCTCGACCAGGACATCGACCGGATCGTCTTTTCGAGCAGCTGCGCCACCTATGGCATTCCCGCCTCACTGCCGATCCGGGAGGAAAGCCCGCAGCAGCCGGTCAATCCCTATGGCCGCACCAAGCTGATCTTCGAGATGGCGCTCGAAGACTTTGCCGCAGCCTATGGCATTCGTTTTGCAGCGCTGCGTTATTTCAACGCCGCCGGGGCCGATCCCGAAGGCGAGCTTGCCGAGCGTCACCAACCCGAGACGCATCTCATTCCTCGCGCCCTTCTCGCTGCCGCCGGCAGACTGGACCGGCTCGATATCTTCGGCACCGACTATCCGACGGAGGACGGAACCTGCGTTCGCGACTATATCCATGTCAGCGATCTCGCTCAGGCGCATCTTGCCGCCGTCAATCATCTGATAGAGGACGGGGAATCGCTCAGCGTCAATCTCGGTTCCGGCCGCGGCACCTCGGTGCGCGAAATTCTTGAAGCGATCTACCGCACGACCGGCCGGGAGGTTCCCGTCCGCTATCGCGCTCGCCGTCCCGGCGATCCGCCGATCCTCTTTGCCAATACGGCAAGGGCGCAGGCGGAACTCCGTTTCACACCCGTGCTCTCGGATATCGATACGATCATCCGCACCGCCAGTCCCACCTTCGGACTTGAGGTGAGAGCATGAGCGAGGCATCGCAGATCGGCTGCGGTGCCAGGATGGCGAAAGCGGACATGTTCGATCCTGTCTTCATCGGCCGGAATCGTGTCGTTTATGGCCTCGGCATCTTCTCCTGGCTGGCGGCACTCGGCTATTTCTGGATCTGGTGGTGCCAGTCCGTCCATATCATTTCCTGGCCAGCCTTCGTGCTGGTCACTCTCGTCGTTGCCTGGATCACGCTCGTGCCGGCTTATTTCATTCTGATCTTCCTTGATGCGAGGACGGTCAGTCCCACGGCACGCCTGCCGGAGGGTCGGGTGGCGATGGTCGTCACCAAGGCGCCGTCCGAGCCCTTCGCCGTCGTCCGCGCCACGCTTCAGGCGATGCTCGACCAGGTCGGCGTCGATTTCGATGTCTGGTTGGCCGACGAGGATCCGTCGGAGGAAACCAGACGCTGGTGCGCCGAGCACGGCGTGCTGATCTCCACCCGAAAGGGCGTGGCGGAATATCACCGCACCACCTGGCCGCGCCGAACGCGCTGCAAGGAGGGCAACCTCGCCTATTTCTACGACAATTTCGGCTATGCGCGTTACGATTTTGTCGCCCAGTTCGATGCCGATCATGTGCCGACGCCGACCTATCTCCGGGAAATCCTGCGTCCCTTTGCCGACCCCGAGATCGGCTATGTCTCGGCTCCCAGCATCTGTGACGCCAATGCCGGGACAAGCTGGGCGGCGCGTGGCAGGCTCTACGCGGAGGCAAGCCTGCACGGTTCGCTGCAGACCGGCTACAATAATGGCGGGGCGCCGCTCTGCATCGGCTCGCATTATGCGGTTCGTACATCGGCCCTCCGCCAGATCGGCGGCCTCGGCCCCGAGCTTGCCGAAGACCATTCGACGACGCTGATGATGAATGCCGGCGGCTGGCGCGGCGTTCACGCCGTCGATGCGATCGCCCATGGCGATGGGCCCGCGAATTTTGCCGATCTCGTCGTCCAGGAGTTCCAGTGGTCGCGCAGCCTCGTCACCATTCTGTTGCAGCATTCCCGCCACTATGTCCCACGTCTGCCCTGGCGGCTGAGATTCCAGTTCCTGTTCTCGCAGCTTTGGTATCCACTCTTTTCGGCATTCATGGCCGTGATGTTCCTGCTGCCGGTTGCGGCCCTGCTGACGGGCCAGGTCTTCGTCAACGTGACCTATCCGGATTTCCTGCTGCATTTCACGCCGATATCGATCGTGCTGACGCTGTTTGCCCTCTTCTGGCGGGCAACGGGCACCTTCAGGCCGTACAATGCGAAACTGTTCGGCTGGGAGGGGATGGCCTTCATCTTCATGCGCTGGCCGTGGTCGCTCGCCGGCAGTCTTGCTGCCGTGCGCGATCATATTTGCGGCTCCTTCGTCGATTTTCGCATCACGCCGAAGGGACGGCAGCAGCAGCGGTCTTTGCCGCTTCGGGTGATCGCGCCCTATATCGGGCTCGCCGGCCTTTGCACCATCGCCATGGCGCTCGCCAGCGAGGCCGCTGCCGCCCAGGGCTTTTATATCTTCGCTGCAATGAATCTGGCGATCTATTTGTCACTGACGGTGTTGATCGTCGTTCGCCATGCGATCGAAAACGATCTGCCACTGCTGCCGCAATCGCGCGGGCTGTGGCTTGCGACCGCCACCGGACTTGCGATCTGCATTACCGGCGGCATGCAGGCGGGCAGCCATGGCTTGCGCAGCCTCGAGGCGCTTTCCCATGGCCAGACGCTCATCAGTTTCAGTCAATCGCAATTTGCCGTGGCCGGCGCCGGCCTCGGCGGCAAGACCAGGATCGTGAAATTCCGCCTGAAATGGAACGGGTTTGGGAACATCGGCCGGGATGAACAAGGTGTCTGAGCCGGCGGAACCGGCAGGTGTCGAGTAGGAGGATGTAATGAGTATCGGATCGAGATTATATGGAGCGGCCCTCGCACTCAGCCTATGCTTGCCTGTGGTGGCACACGGCGCCGAGGCGGCGGGGAAGGCGGCGCCGACGCCGCTCAGCGCCTATGAGCTCTATCGGATGTATGGCGACAGGACCTGGACCTGGGGCACCGGCGGCGGTCATTTCTTCGCTGAAGGCCGGCGGTTCGTCGCCTGGACCAACGACAAGGGCAAGCAGTCCTTTGCCGAAGGCAGATGGGTGGTCGATGATTTCGGCCAGCTCTGCATGCGCGCCACCTGGACGAATGCAGAGGGTGCAGGCCGCGCCAGCACCTGCTTCGGCCACCAGAAGATCGGCAAGGTCATCTATCAGCGGCGCCAGCCGGACGGCAATTGGTACGTGTTTCGCCATGCGACGGCGCGGGATGATGATGAATTTCGCAAGCTCATTCCTGTGGATACCGTGAGCGCGAAGGCGCTCGAACTGAAGCAGGTCCTGCTGAGCCAGGAAGTAGCCCGATAAGGAGGGCGAGCCATGAAGACGCTGACAAAAAAACACCTCTCGACCGTCGCGATGGCCCTGTTGTTGCTGTCAGTCGCGGATCTGCCGGGCCGAAGCGAAATGCAATATGCCGGCATTGTCCCGAACCCGGCGGCGAGCGTACGCACGATCACCGATAAACGCCCCGTCGTTCATGCCGACGGCATCAAGTTCGGCGCCTACGATCCGAACGGCGATTTCGGTGCGCAGGCGAATGTCGCGACGGAACACCTGTTCCTGCCCTGGGAGGACGTTGATTTGGAAACGCTGCGCGTCGCCGATGCCTACGCGCTGGCGAGAGGCCGCAATCTGCTGATCACGGTGGAACCCTGGTCGTGGGACGTCAATTGGCGGCTGAGCTCCAACGAGCTTCGCCGAAAGGTCCTGCGCGGCGACTACGATGTCAACATGCGTGCGATCGCCCAGATGATATCCCAGCTGAAAAGCCCGGTGGTCCTCCGCTGGGGACAGGAGATGGAGGACAAATCAGGGCAGTTCTCATGGTCCGGCTGGAACCCGCAGGACTACATCGCGGCCTACCAGCGGATGATGGACATCGTCCGCGAGGAAGCGCCCGGGACGGAGCTCATGTGGTCGCCGAAGGGGGAACCCGGCCTCGACGCCTACTATCCCGGCGACAAATATGTCGATGTTGTCGGGCTCTCGGTCTTCGGTCTGGAGCGCTACGACGAGCTTGCCTACAACAAGCACCGGACATTCTCCGAGGCGCTGAAGCAGGGCTATGATCTCGTCGCCGGCTACGGAAAGCCCATCTGGGTGGCGGAACTCGGCTATCAGGGCGGCGATGCCTACATGAAGCCCTGGATCGAAACCGCTACGCTGAAGCAGAGCGCTTTTCCGAATCTGCAGGAGGTGGTCTATTTCAACGACCGGGACGTGCATGCCTGGCCGTTTAACCTCGGCCGGCCGGATTGGCGCGTGGTCGAAAGCCTGGCCGCCAACTGACATTCCTGAAAGCAGAAAGGCCCGCCGGGGTTTGCGGGCCTCTCCTCTCATGCCAGGCAAGCGATCATCCCTTGATCGTTGCTTTACCCTCTTCGATGAGCCGGGTTGCCGCATCGGCGGGTGAGACCCGCTCGAAGGCGAGCTCGTCGCAGAGCGGGCGCAGCACGCGCTGGTCGAACTGCGTCGACCCCATCGGCGCCGGCGCCGGGTATTCGCCAACCTGATCCTTGAGAAGATTGACGTATTTGACCGTCTCCTGCTCGGTCGGGTTGAGCTGCGGCAGAATGGCTTCGCGCACCGTCGGCGACATCGGCACGCCGCGCTCGACGCCAAGGATCTTGCCGGCCTCGACGTCGTTGACGAAGAAGTCGATGAACTTGGCGGCCGCTTCGCCATTCTTTGTCGTGGCACCGACGCTCCAGGTCAGCGCGGGACGGTAATAATGGCCCGACGGCCCACCCTTCTTCTCGCGCGGCAGCGTGGTGATGCCGATCTTGTTCTTGATGATCAACTGATAGCCGATCATCTGGTTGGAATAGGCCATGCCGATCGCCGACTTGCCGAGCGCCAGGCAATTGGTGTCGATCGTATTCTGGTCGAGCGTCTGCACGTCTGCGGCGACCGTGCCGCCCTTCTTGCGCAGGTCCTCCCAATAGCTGAACCATTCCTTGGCGTCGTCGGCGGTAAAGCCGAGGGTGCCGCCTTGGTAGAGGCTCTTGCCGCGCTGGCGCAGCCAGGCATCGAAGACGTAAGCATAGCGCGCCGCATAGGGCCCGCCGGCAAAGCCCTCCTTGCCCCCGGCCTTCGTCAGTTCGACGGCAAGCTTGGCATATTCATCCCAGGTGAGGTCGGTTGTCGGCAGCGGCAAGCCGGCTTTTTCGAAGAAGACGGTGTCGAAGAACATCGCGAATGAGTTGAGGCCGAGCCCGATGCCGTAGAGCTTGCTGTCGACGGTGGTGAGCTTCAGCATGTCGGCGCCGAAGGACTGGACCTTCAGCGTCGCGGGCACGAATTCGTCGAGCGGCAGGCAGGCGCCGCGTTTCGAATAGTCCGAGATCGTGCTTGGCTCCAGCTGGAAGACGTCTGCGATGGCGCGGCCGGCCATCTGGGTTGCGAGTTTCGTCCAGTAACCGTCGCCGGAGAGCGATTCCCCGACCACGGTCACGCCGGGTGTTTTCGACTGGTAGAGCTTGGCGACATCGAGCGTGCGTTTGGCGCGGTCGTTGGAGCCCCACCACATGGCCCGGAGCTGCGTGTCTTCGGCAAAGGCCGGAACGGCGCTTCCCGCGCCGAAGGCGAGCCCGGCTGCTACCCCGGCAGAACCCATCAGGAATGAACGGCGATTGACCTGCATGATATCCTCCTTGTTCCCAATATGCCCTCTGCCGCCCCTCCAACGGCGTGCCGGGGCATTTCGGCGATCAGAGTACGCAAAAATATCTTCTTTGCAAGAAATAATGAATGTCTTGCAAATTTGCATTATTTGCATAGTGTTTGACTTATGAGCGATCAGAAAACCAGACGGCCGCGGCAGGCCGACATAGCCACCCTGGCCGGCGTCTCCGTCTCCACGGTTTCGCGCGTGCTGGCGAATGAACCGGGCATCAGCGAGACTGTCCGCCGTCAGATATTGAAGGTGGCGGCCGAGCACGGCTATCCGGTCAAAGCCGCTACTGAAACCGTTGCCGGCGGGCTGGCGCTGATTGCCAGCGACGGCGTCACGGGCGGGCTCAGCATCTTCTACGAAGCGATCGTCGAAGGCCTGCGCGCAGGGGCCGCCGATGCGGGCATGCCCTTCGATATCCGGCTGGTCCGTGAGGATCGCACGACGCCGGAAGCCGTGCGCGACTATATGCAGGCCGCGGGCGCCGAGGGTCTTTTCCTTGTCGGCATCGATCCCAACGAGCCGCTGCGTGACTGGCTGGCGGAAAGCACGACGCCGACCGTTCTCGTCAACGGCACCGATCCCAGGATGCACTTCGACGGCGTTTCGCCGGCCAATTTCTTCGGCGCTTACGAGGCGACCAGCCGGCTCCTGAAAGCCGGTCATCGCCGCATCCTGCACCTCACCGGCTCCCATCGCCACACGATCCGCGAGCGCATACGCGGTTTCGAGGCTGCGATCGCCGCGGTGCCAGGTGCTGAGGGCCGTCTCGTGCCCATGGTCTTCCAGGGGAACGCCAGCCGCGAGGCGCATGAACGCACGACCGCTGCACTCGCTGAGGATGCCGGCTTTACAGCCGCCTTCTGCATGAATGATTTCATCGCCGTCGGCGTGCTCGAGGCTGTCATCGAGGCTGGTCTGCGCGTACCGGAGGATTTCGCGATCGTCGGCTTCGACGATCTGCCCTGCGCGCTGATGACCAATCCGCGGCTTTCCACCATGCGCGTCGATCGCGCTACGCTCGGGCGCGAGGCCATTTCACTGATGCTGACCCGCTTCCGCAACAGAACGGCAGCGGCCCGCCACATCTGCCAGGCGGTCGTCCCCGTTGCGGGAGGAACCGTTGCAAATACTGAAAAACCTTGAGAGGTGCCGATGACCTATGATCCCGCCAGCGCCAACCCGCTTGCCGGCAATCCTTTGGAAACCCGCGCCGATATGAGCCGAGCCTTGCTCGCGCTCTTCGATCCGCTGCTGTCCTGTTTCTCGCAAGGCAATGCCCGCGTCAGGCTCAATGGCGCCGCCGCCCATTTCGACCGGGCGGCCGCCGATCTCGAAGGCTTCGCCCGCCCGCTCTGGGGATTGGCGCCGCTCGGCGCCGGCGGAGGAGACTTTCCCTATTGGCATCGTTTTGCCGAAGGCCTCGCAAACGGTACCGATCCTGCCCATCCCGAATATTGGGGAACGGTCAATGGCCGCGACCAACGCATGGTCGAGCTTGCCGCCTTGGGCTTTGCCCTGGCGCTGGTGCCGGAAAAGATCTGGGAGCCGCTCGATCAGCGCGCCCGCGGCAATATCGTCGCCTACCTCAAGCATGCCAGGCAATTCGACTATGCCGACAACAACTGGAAATTCTTCCGCATCTTCGTCGATATCGCGCTCGACCGCCTCGGCGCCGATTTCGATCGCAGCCTGACGTGGCAATATCTGGAGGAGCTCGAAGGTTTCTATATCGGCGACGGCTGGTATCGCGACGGAAACGTGCGCCGCGTCGACCACTACATTCCCTTCGCCATGCATTTCTACGGCCTCATCTATTCGAAGCTCGTCGATGACGATTATGCCAAGCGCTACCGCGAGCGCGCCATCCTCTTCGCCCGGGACTTCCGCCATTGGTTTGCGGCCGACGGGGCCACGATCCCCTTCGGCCGCAGTCTGACCTATCGTTTTGCCTGCGCGGGCTTCTGGTCGGCGCTTGCCTTCGCCGATGTCGAGGCCTTGCCCTGGGGCGAGATCAAGCATCTCTGCCTGCAGCATCTGCGCTGGTGGAAGGACAAGCCGATCGCCGATCGCGACGGCGTGTTGTCGATCGGCTTCGGCTATCCGAACCTGCTGATGTCGGAGAGCTACAATTCCGCCGGCTCGCCCTACTGGGCTCTCAAGGCTTTCCTGCCGCTCGCGCTCGCCGGGGACCATCCTTTTTGGACCGCCGACGAAAAGACGCCGGAGCCGGCACCTGAGATCGTGCCCCAGCGTCATCCCGGCATGGTGATGATGCGGGCAGGCGGTGACGTCGTGGCGCTATCCTCCGGCCAGGAAAACCTGCAGATGCGATTCGGCACGGAAAAATACGCGAAGTTCGCCTATTCCACGCGCTACGGCTTCAGTGTCGAATCCGATGAACGCGCCTTTGCGCTTGCCGCCTTCGATTCGATGCTCGCTTTCAGCGATGACGGCCTGCACTACCGCGTACGCGAAACGAACCAGGAAGCCCGGCTCGCCGGCGATGTGCTTCATTCGAAATGGACGCCTTTCCCCGATGTCGACGTCGAAACCTGGCTCTTGCCCGCCGCCCCCTGGCATATCCGCCTCCACCGGATCAGGACGGACCGGCCGCTACGGATTGCCGAAGGCGGCTTTGCCATCTCCCGTCGGGATTTCGAGCTGGATACGCTGTCGGCTTCGGAAGGGGCAGCCTACGCGATCGGCGAGGCCGATTTCACCGGTATTCTCGACCTCGGCTCGTCGGTCAAACGCTCGGGCCTTGCCCAGAAGGCCCAGCCCAACACCAATGTGATCGTGGCGAAGACCATTGTGCCGCAACTGCGTGGTCAGATTCCGGTCGGCGAGACCATCCTGGTGACAGCGGTGCTGGCGCTCGATGATCCCGCTGCCGTCTCGTCCGCCTGGACTCAGCCGCCGAAAGCGCCGGACCTTGCGGCGCTGGAAGGTCTGGTGAGAGAAAAGGGCGTGACCGTCAGCGCCATCGAAGCGCCGGGACAGATGCCATGAGCCGTCCGGCCATCGTCCTTGCCATGGAACCATCGCGTACGGAGCATGTCCTGCCCGACGAGGTCCTGCGCCGGCTCAACACCATCGGCCGCCTGCTGGACCCCGAACCGCTGCAGCGCCTCGACGATGGGCGGGCAAGACGCCTGCTCTCCGAAGCCGAAGTCCTGATCACCGGCTGGGGCGCCCCCTATGTTGGACCCGAGCTTCCCGCTGCCGCGCCGCGGCTTCGCCTCATCGTGCACGCAGCCGGCACGGTGAAGGGCATCATCGACGAAGCCATCTTCGAAACCGCCACCATTGCGGTCAGCCATTCGGCCGAGGCCAATGCCGTGCCGGTTGCCGAATTCACGCTTGCCGCAATCCTCTTCGCCGGCAAACGCGCCTTCCGTTTCCGCGATCTCTATGTCGCCGACCGCAACCGCGATCGGACCTATCCGATGCAGCGCGAAGCAATCGGGAATTATGGCCGCACCGTCGGCATCGTCGGCGCCTCGCGCATCGGCAGGCGGGTGATCGAACTGTTGAAACCCTTCGACTACCGGCTGCTGCTGTTCGATCCCATGCTCGATGCCGCCGAGGCAGCCGGACTGGGAGCGGAAAAGGTCGATCTCGACGAGTTGATGCAAAGGGCGGATATCGTTTCGCTGCATGCGCCGTCGCTGCCGTCGACGCGGCACATGATCGATGCGCGAAGGCTATCGCTGATGAAGGACGGGGCAACGCTCATCAACACGGCACGCGGCATTCTCATCGATGAGGCCGCCCTGCTTTTGAAGCTGAAGACCGGCCGCATCGACGCGGTCATCGATGTGACCGATCCGGAAATTCCTGAAGTGGGTTCGGCCTTCTACGATCTGCCGAACGTCTTCCTGACGCCGCATATCGCTGGTGCCATCGGCCTGGAACGGGCCCGTCTCGGCGAGATGGCGGCAGATGAGGTCGAGCGCTTTGTGGCCGGCCGGCCGCTGCTCTACCAGATCCATCGGGAGAATCTCGAAAACATCGCCTGACGCATGCCGCGTCAAGCGGGTGCTGCGGTCAGCGCGTCCTCAGCGAATTCGGCGAACCGTCATTGGCAAGCTCGGGCATCAGCTCGGCGATGTCGACCACCTTGCCGGTGCGCGAGCTTGTCAGCGCGGCAATGCCGCAGAGCACGGACATGGCGCCCGCCCGCGTGCCGGCGCGTTGGGCGAGCCGGTCTTCCATATCCGGCTTGAAGATCATGTTGCGCATCCGGTCGTCGCCGCCGTAATGGCCGCCGGTGAAATGCGGCACGACGATGCGCTCCACGGCCTCTTTGCCGTTCGGGAAATTGCGGATGAGCAGGATCGTATCCTGCTTCGGCTCTTCCCAGGGCTGGGCCTCATATTGGCGGATTTCGATGCGGCCCTTCGTTCCGTTGAAGGCCAGGTGATGGCCTTCGATCGGCTGGAACGTGTTCAGCGAATAGGAGACATGGACGTTGTTGCGGTAGCGGAGGGAAACGACCATCGTATCGGGAATATCGATGTCTTCGCGGAAAACGCAGCCGTCCCGGAAATAGCCGTCAATCTTCGAAGGGTCCTCGTAAAGCGAATCGAGGAAGGGATCGGCTTCGAGATCGAGATAGTAGTCGCATTCCTGCGCATGCGGACAGAGCTTGCAGCGAGGCCCACGGAACGGGCCTTTGCGGCCATAGTTCTGGAGATCAGCGAAGGAGGTGACGGCCTCGGGATCGCTGTCGAGATACCAGTTCAGCAGATCGAAATGGTGGGTCGCCTTGTGGACGAACAGGCTACCGGAATTTTCCGCATAGGCATGCCAGCGGCGGAAATAGTCGGCGCCATGCTTGGTGTTCAAGTACCAGTGAAAGTCGACGGAGGTGACCCGGCCGATCTCGCTGGCATTGAGCAACTCCTTGATCTTTGCGGCCGTCGGCGCATAACGATAGTTGAAGGAGACGTCGACCCGACGGCCGGTGCGCTTTTCAGCGTCCAGAATCCGGCGAATCTTCTCGACCGAGGTGGTCATCGGCTTTTCGGTGATGACGTCGATGCCGGACTCCAGCGCCCGCACGACGATATCGTCATGGGTATGGTCGGGCGTGCAGACGATGACCAGATCCGGCTTCTGTTCGGCGAGCATGGAATCGATGTTTTCATAGAGCGGAGCATTGCTGCCGATCATGTTGCGCGCGCGCTCGCCGCGCAGCGAATTCTTCTCGACGATCGCCGTCAGGTCGACATGCTCGCGCCAGCCGGCAAGCAGGTCCTTGCCCCACATGGTCGTGCCGCGGTTCCCGGTGCCGATCAGGGCAAAACGGCGTTTCTCCATCGAATGATCCTCCTGCATGCATGATGAAACGAATACTGAAATCAGGCCTGGCAACAGCTTCGGAAGCGTTCGACGCAGGTGGCTATCACCTCGTCGGCGGGCCGCTTCCACCAGTTTTCGGCCGAAAAGATCTCCACCTCCTGCGCGCCGAAGAAACCGGCGGCTTCGATCATCCGTCTTATGCCCTTGAGGTCGATGAGGCCATCGCCCATCATGCCGCGGTCAAGCAGCATGTCCTTGGTCGGCACCAGCCAGTCGCAGATGTGATGGGCGAAGATGCGGTTCATGCGCCCGGCGCGGGCAATCTGACTGGCGAGATCGGGATCCCACCAGACATGGTAGACGTCGATCGCAACGCCGACGTCTTCGCCGAGTTCATTGCACATGTCGAGCGCCTGGCCGAGCGTGTTCACACAGGCACGGTCGGCGGCATACATCGGGTGCAGCGGCTCGATGGCGAGCTTCACGCCTGCGGCCTGCGCATGCGGCAAAACGGCGGCGATGCCGTCGAACACCATCTGCCGGGCAGCAGCGATATCCTTCGAACCGCCCGGCAGGCCGCCGACGACGAGCACTAGGCAATCGGCGGAAAACGCCGCCGCCTCATCGATAGCGCGCCTGTTGTCATCGAGATTCTTTTGCCAATCGGCATCGTTTGCCGCCGGGAAGAAGCCGCCGCGGCAGAGCCCGGTCAGCTTGATGCCGTTCGATTTGACGATTCGCACCGCCTCGTCGAGGCCGGCCTTAGCAACCTGGTCGCGCCAGGGTGCGATCGAAGTGATGCCGTGCTTCAGGCAGATATCGACGGCCTCGGCAAAGCCGCATTGCTCGCGGATCGTCGCGAGATTGATCGAAAGTCCTTCGACCTGCATGCCATTTCCTCCCATTACCGCGCCGGCTTTCAGTGGACGCCGTGGACGGCAAGCACCTGTTTCATGCGCGTCGCCGCAAGTTCCGGATCGGTGAGAACCCGCGCCTTGTCGGCCAGCCGGAAGAGTTCGGCCAGATGCGCCAGCGAGCGCGTGCTCTGCTGGCCGCCGACCATGATGAAATGGTCCTGCAGGCCGTTGAGATAGGCAAGGAAGACGACGCCGGTCTTGTAGAAGCGCGTCGGCGCCTTGAAGATGTGGCGCGACAGCGGCACAGTTGGCTCGAGCAGATCGAAGAATTCGCGGTTGCTCTTGCGGCCGAGCGCCTCCAGTGCGGCGGACGCTGCCGGCGCGATCGCATCGAAAATGCCGAGCAGCGCGTCGGAATGGCCCTCTTCATCGCCGGCTATCAGTTCGGCATAGTTGAAGTCGTCGCCGGTATACATGCGCACACTCTTCGGCAATTGCCGGCGCATGGTCACTTCCTTCTCCTTGGAAAGAAGCGAGATCTTGATGCCGTCGACCTTGGTAGCATTGGCTTCAATCACATCAAGGCAGGTGTCCATCGCCTTCAGATGATCGCCATTGCCCCAGTAGCCTTCCAGCGCCGGATCGAACATTTCGCCGAGCCAGTGGATGATGACGGGTTCCTTGACCTGGCGGAGGATGCGGTCATAGACCCTGACATAGTCGTCCGGCCCTTTTGCCGTGATGGCGAGCGCGCGGCTCGCCATCAGGATGATGCGTCCGCCAGCGGCCTCCACCGTTTCGATCTGCTCCTCATAGGCTTTGATAATCGTGTCGATGGTGACGTCGGGGCCGGGCGTCAGATGGTCGGTGCCGGCGCCGCAGGCAATCAGCGCATCCCGGCGGCCGGCGGCTTCGCTAAGTGCGCGGCGGATGAGGTCGCGGGCTTCAGACCAGCCGAGACCCATGCCACGTTGTGCGGTATCCATTGCTTCGGCAACGCCGAGGCCGAGATCCCAGAGCCGGTGGCGGAAGGCGAGCGTGCGATCCCAGTCGATCGCCGGCGTCAGCCATGGATCATTGTTGGCGAGCGGATCGGCGACCACATGCGCGGCAGCAAAGGCGATGCGCGGGAAGCTCTTGGCCTCCCGTTTTCTAAGTTCGATCGGCGTGCTGGTCAGCGTGTAGGGAACGATCTTGCCGTCGAGGGGAAGATTGATCGTGGTCACGGCTCAGAACTCCAGTGCGGGAACATCGAGCCAGCGGCGTTCGGCCCAGGATTTGAGGCCGAGTTCGGCCAGCTGCACGCCCTTGGCGCCTGCTTCCAGGCCATAGGGCCACGGCGCATCTTCGACGACATGGCGGATGAACATTTCCCACTGCGCCTTGAAGCCGTTGTCGAAGGCCTGCGTATCCGGAACCTCGTCCCAGGTCTTGTAGAAGTCGATCGTCTGCGGCTGGTCGGGGTTCCAGACCGGCTTCGGCGTGTTGACACGGTGCTGGCTCCAGCATTTCGTCAGGCCGGCGACGGCCGAACCATGCGTGCCGTCGACCTGGAAGGTGACGAGATCGTCGCGGCGTACGCGCACGGCCCAGGAGGAATTGACCTGCGCGATCGCGCCGCCCTCAAGCTCGAAGGTCGCGTAGGCCGCATCGTCGGTGTCGCAATCGTAGGGCTTGCCCTGTTCGTCGATGCGGCGCGGAATATGCGTGGCGCCAAGGCAGGATACGGCCTTGACCTCGCCGAATAGGTTGTCGAGCACGTAGCGCCAATGGCACAGCATGTCGAGGATGATGCCGCCGCCGTCGGCCTTGCGGTAGTTCCAGGAGGGACGCTGAGCGGGCACGCCCCAATCGCCCTCGAAGACCCAGTAGCCGAATTCGCCGCGTACCGAGAGGATCTTGCCGAAGAAGCCGGAATCCTTGAGCAACGCCAGCTTGCGCAGGCCCGGCAGGAAGAGCTTGTCCTGCACGACGCCGTGCTTGAGCCCGGAGCGGCGCGCCTTGCGGGCGAGATCGATCGCCACCTGCAGGTCGTCGGAAATCGGCTTTTCGCAATAGATGTGCTTGCCGGCGTCGAGCGCTTTCGACAGAAGCTCGGCGCGCATCAGCGTCGTGCCGGCATCGAAGAAGATCGTATCGTCGGGATTGGCGAGAGCGGCATCGAGATCGGTCGACCAGCGCTTGATGTTGTGCTTCTTCGCCAGCTCTTCCATCTTGGCGCCGTTGCGGCCGACGATGATCGGGTCGATCTCGAGTTTTTCGCCGGACTTCAGCGTGATGCCGCCCTGGTCGCGGAAGGCCAGAATCGAGCGCACCAGGTGCTGGTTGTAACCCATGCGGCCGGTAACGCCATGCAAGATGATCCCCAAGCGTGCCATTTTTTCCTCCCTGCAATCTCTCGCTGCGGGAGCGGGCATCCTGCCCTGGCCCTCCCAAGCCGGTAACTAAACAGTTACTTGATGACAGAAGAGCGGCGAACCTGTCAAGAGTCAAATCCTGCTTTCGGGATCTAACCCGGAAAGGCTCTAACGCTTGATCGAAGCGAGCGTGACGTGGACGATATGCTTCTCCCAGGCGCTGAGATGGGCCGGCTCGATCAGGTCGCGGCCGAAAATGGTCGAAAGCGTGTACTGGTTGGAAAGGTAGAAATAGCCGAGCGAGGCAATCGTCAGATAGACATGCAGGGGATCGGCGGCCTCGATGAAGACGCCCTGCTTCTTTCCCTGCTCGAGCACTTGGGAAAGCTCGCCGATCAGATGCGAATGCAGCTCCTTGAGCCGGATGGACTGGCGCAGCCACCGGGCGCGGTGCAGGTTTTCCGTGCCGAGCAGGCTCAGGAACTCCGGGTGCTCGAGGAAATAACGCCAGGTGAAGAGCGCGAGTTCGCCGATGCCTTCCTCGGGGCTGCGATCGCCGATATGCAGCGCGCGCTCGGCTGTGCGGATGCCGACATAGGCCTCTTCGAGCACCCGGAGGTAGAGCTGCTCCTTGTCGCCGAAATAATGATAGAGCATGCGCTTATTGGTGCCGGCGCGCTCGGCGATGGCATCGACACGGGCGCCGCCCATACCGTTTTCGGCAAATTCCCGGGTGGCGGCCTCCAGGATCGCGGCGCGCGTCCGCTCCGGATCGCGCTGGCTCGTCCGCTCCTGGGACGGGCGCCGGGACCTCTTCTTTTCCCCATACTCGCCGCTGTCGTTCATCGCTCCACCCTCCGTCTTCCCGTGTTGCGCTCATAAGCCTTCGGTGCGAAATTGTAAAAACCGAATTTAGAAGGGCTGCCTGCGCGAGCCGACACCGCTTGACATGCTTGCCGCTTTGCCCGTAGCTTGTAACCAATTAGTTATTTGCGCAAGCGTAACTAGTTAGGAAGCGTGTGGAGGCGCTTCCCTTTGGAGGAGGAAAAAATGACCCTACGTGTAAGCAGACGTAATTTCGTTGCGGGAGGGGCCACGCTTCTTTCGCTTTCGGCGCTTGGAACCAGCGCTTTGGCCGAGGAAACGCGCCTGCGTCTCCTGTGGTGGGGCTCGCAGCCGCGCGCCGACCGCACCAACAAGGTCTCGGAGCTTTACAAGACTAAGAATGCCGGCACCGCCATCACCGGTGAATTTCTTGGATGGGCCGATTACTGGCCACGACTTGCAACCCAAGTCGCTGGCCGTAATGCCCCTGACATCATCCAGATGGACTACCGTTATATCGTCGAATATGCCCGGCGTGGCGCCCTCGCCCCTCTGGAATCCTACATGCCGTCGAAGCTGCAGCTCGACGATTTCGACCCTGCGCAGATCGAAGGAGGCAAGGTCGACGGCCATCTTTATGGCGTCAGCCTCGGCGCCAACTCGGCTGCAACCGTGTTGAACACTGTGGCCTTCAAGGAAGCCGGCATCGATATGCCGACGCAGAAGACGACGTGGGAAGAATTCGGCAAGATCGGTGCCGAGATGACCAAGGCCGGTAAGCGCAAGGGTTACTTCGGTTTTGCCGACGGCAGTGGCGTCGAACCGGCCCTCGAAAATTACCTCCGCCAACGCGGCAAGGCGCTCTACACTGCGGACTCAAAGATCGCTTTCGGTCCTGAAGAAGCTACTGAATGGTTCGATATGTGGGCCAAGTTCCGCGAAGCTGGAGCTTGTGTTACCCCTGACATCCAGGCTCTATACAAGGATACGATCGATACCAGCCCGCTCACCGTTGGCAAGGCTGCCTGCGACTATGCACACAGCAACCAGTTCGTCGGTTATCAGGCCATGGTCAAGGACAAGCTCGCCCTGACCAACTACATGCGCATCACCCCAGACTCCAAGGGCGGCCATTACCGCAAGCCTTCGATGTTCTTCTCGGTCTCAGCGCAGTCGAAGGTGATGGATCAAGCGGTCGACTACGTCAACTTCTTCGTCAAGAATCCGGATGCGGCGGTAATCCTCGACGTCGAACGCGGCATTCCTGAATCAAAGGCAATGCGGGATGTCGTTGCCACCAAGCTTGACGAAACTGGCAAGGTTCCGCTTGCCTACGTCGCCGGGCTCGGCGATCTCGCAGGCCCGCTGCCGCCCCCGCCACCGACCGGAGCAGGTGAAGGCACCCTTATTCTGCGTAACATCGCCGAACAGGTCGCCTTCGGACAGATATCTCCTTCCGACGGCGGCAAGCAGCTTGTCGACGGAATTACGCAAGTTCTCGCACGAGGCTGATCCCGTATGAGTAATGCGATGCGCACGCCCGCAGGGGCCATAAATGTGGAAAGATATCAGGGGGCGGTGGCCGAGGGACGTTTCCGGCGTCTCTGGAACGCCAATGCTCCCGGCTATCTCTTCCTTCTCCCGTGGCTTATCGGCTTTTTCGGGCTGACACTCGGGCCGGCCCTGATTTCGCTCTATCTCTCCTTCACCGACTTCGACATGCTTCAGTCGCCGCGGTGGGTTGGAGCTGCGAATTACGTGCGCATCGCCACGGCGGATCCGAAATTTTCGGCCGCCATGCACGTCACCCTGACCTATGTGGTCTTCTCGGTGCCGTTCAAACTGACCTTTGCCTTGCTCGTCGCCATGGCGCTGAACCGCGGTCTGCGCGGCTTGCCGATCTATCGCGCCATCTTCTATCTCCCCTCATTGCTCGGCGGCAGCGTGGCGATCGCCGTGCTCTGGCGGCAGCTTTTCGCCAGCGACGGCCTCGTCAATGCCGCGCTCTCGCATTTCGGCATCGAGGGTCCGAGCTGGATCTCGCATCCGAGCTATTCGATCTACACGCTGGTGGCTTTGTCCGTCTGGCAGTTCGGCTCGCCGATGATCATCTTCCTGGCCGGCCTGCGTCAGATTCCGCAGGATATGTACGAGGCCGCGAGCCTCGACGGCGCTTCGAAATTCCGGCAATTCTACAAGATCACGCTGCCGCTTCTGACGCCGGTGATCTTCTTCAACGCCGTCGTCCAGACGATCGAAGCCTTCAAGGCATTCACGCCGGCCTTCATCATATCAGGCGGCACGGGCGGTCCGATCAACTCGACGCTCTTTTATACGCTCTACCTCTACCAGGAAGCCTTCGGCAATTTCCGAATGGGCTACGCCTCGGCGCTCGCCTGGATCCTGGTGGTGATCATCGCGATCTTCACTGCCTTCTCCTTCCTAAGCTCGCGTTATTGGGTGCACTACGATGACTGAGATGACCGCTTCCGTCACTGCGGCCAGGCCGCCATCCGATATCACCAAACGCAGTCTGCCGGCGTCGCTCATCATCCACGCGCTGCTGATCGCCGCTTCGCTTCTCATGCTCTACCCGCTGCTGTGGATGGTTTCGGCATCGGTCAGGCCGGAAAACGAGATATTCTCGTCGACCTCGCTCATCCCGTCGTCGATCGATTTCTCCTCATATGCGCGCGGTTGGGTCGGCCTCGATGTCAGCTTCGGCCGGTTCTTCTGGAATTCGCTCGTCATCTCGCTGCTGGTGGTGACGGGCAATGTCATCGCCTGTTCGCTGACGGCCTTCGCCTTTGCGCGGCTTCGTTTTGCCGGCCGGAACTTCTGGTTCGCGATCATGCTCGGCACGCTGATGATCCCCTATCACGTGACGCTGATCCCGCAATATGTGCTCTTCCTCAACCTCGGTTGGGTCAACACCATCCTGCCGCTCGTCGTGCCGAAGTTCCTGGCAAGCGACGCCTTTTTCATCTTCCTGATGGTGCAGTTCTTCCGCGGCATCCCGCGCGAATTGGACGAGGCGGCGATGATGGATGGCTGCAGCGCCTGGCGCATATACTGGAAGATCATGCTGCCGCTGTCGCTGCCGGTCCTGGCGACGGCCGCCATCTTCTCCTTCATCTGGACCTGGGACGATTTCTTCGGTCCGCTGATCTACCTGAACGACATGAACACCTACACGATCCAGCTCGGTCTGCGCACCTTCGTGGATTCCACAAGCGCATCGGACTGGGGCGGTCTGTTCGCCATGTCGACCCTGACCCTCGTGCCGGTATTCTTCTTCTTCCTGTTCTTCCAGCGCCTGCTGATCGAGGGCATCGCCACGACGGGCATGAAACGCTGATGGCGGCAACGGGAAAGAGTGACATGAGCATCAAGACGGTCGCGATCGTCGGCTGCGGCATCGGCCGCTCCCACATCGTCGAAGGCTACCTGCCGCATTCCGACAAGTTCAAGGTCGTGGCGATCTGCGACCTGAACGAGCAGCGCCTGGCTGACGTCGGCGACGAGTTCGGCATCGAGCGCCGCACAACGTCCTTTGCGGAGCTCTTGGCCGACGACACGATCGACATCATCGATATCTGCACCCCTCCGGGCGTCCATCTCGAACAGGTGGTCGCCGCACTCGCTGCTGGCAAACATGTCGTTTGCGAAAAGCCGCTGACGGGGTCGCTCGCCGCCGTCGATACGATCATGGAAGCCGAAAAGACCGCCAGGGGCGTGCTGATGCCGATCTTCCAGTACCGCTACGGCGACGGCATCCAGAAGGCCAAGCGGATCATCGATGCCGGTATCGCCGGCAAAGCCTATACCGGCTCGGTCGAAACTTTCTGGCTGCGCAAGCCCGAATATTACGCCGTGCCCTGGCGCGGCAAATGGGCGACGGAGCTTGGCGGCGTGCTCGTCACCCATGCGCTGCACCTGCACGATATGCTGATGCATCTGATGGGGCCGGCAGCAAGGGTCTTCGGCCGCGTCGCCACCCGCGTCAACGATATCGAGGTCGAGGATTGCGCCTCCGCCAGCCTGCTGATGGAAAACGGCGCGTTCGTCTCGCTCTCCTGCACGCTCGGTTCGCAGGAGCAGATCAGCCGGCTGAGATTGCATTTCGAGAACGTCACCTTCGAAAGCACGCATGAACCCTATACGCCGGGCAAGGATCCCTGGAAGATCATCGCCGCCAATGATGACGTGCGAGAGAAGATCGACCGGGTCGTCGGCGACTGGCAGCCGGTTGCACCGCGTTTCACCACGCAGATGGGCCAGTTCCATGCCTTCCTCAGCGGCCAGGCGCCGCTGCCGGTGACGACGAAGGATGCGCGCCGCGCGCTGGAGCTCGTCACCGCTATCTACCAGTCTTCCGACAGCGGCGCCGAAGTGCCGCTGCCGGTCGGTCCCGACAGTCCGAAATACGCCGATTGGCGCGCAAGAACGAAGTAACCGGCAAAAGAGAGGGTGTAGAGACGATGGCAACCAGTGTCGTTCTTCAGAAGGTCGAGAAGCGCTACGGCGCGATGGACGTGATCCATGGCATCGACCTGACGATCGATCCCGGCGAATTCGTCGTTTTCGTCGGCCCATCCGGCTGCGGAAAATCGACGCTTCTACGGATGATCGCCGGCCTTGAGGAGATCTCGGGAGGCGCTCTGCTGCTCGACAGCGAGCGGATGAACGAGGTGGCGCCGGCCAAGCGCGGCATCGCCATGGTCTTCCAGTCCTACGCGCTCTATCCCCACATGTCGGTTTACAAGAACCTCGCTTTCGGCCTGGAGACGGCGGGTTACAAGAAGGCCGATATCCAGCCGAAGGTAAAGCGCGCCGCCGAGATCCTGCAAATTGAGAAGCTGCTTGAGCGCAAGCCGAAGGCGCTCTCGGGCGGCCAGCGCCAGCGTGTCGCGATCGGCCGGGCGATCGTGCGCGAGCCGCGCATCTTCCTGTTCGACGAACCGTTGTCCAACCTCGATGCGGAACTGCGCGTGCAGATGCGCGTCGAGATCTCCCGCCTGCACCGGCAGCTCGGCAACACCATGATCTACGTCACACACGACCAGGTCGAAGCCATGACGATGGCCGACAAGATCGTCGTGCTGAATTCCGGCCGCATCGAGCAGGTGGGCGCGCCCCTCGATCTCTATAACAACCCGGCCAACCGCTTTGTCGCCGGCTTCATCGGCAGCCCGAAGATGAATTTCCTCAAGGCACGCATCGAGCAGGTCGGCGAGGCCGAAACCAGCATCCATGTCTGCGGCAATTCCGTCCGCCTGCCGCGCAGGCTGAAAGGCGAGGCCGGCCAGGACGTCACCTTCGGCATCCGCCCCGAGCATCTTTCGCTTGCCGGCGGTGCCATCGCGCTCTCCACCGTCAATGTCGATCTCGTCGAAAATCTCGGCGGCGCCACCATGCTCTACACCACTACGCCCGATGGCCAGCTCCTGACCATCGCGCTCGATGGCCAGCAGAAGGTCGAGCGCGGCAGCAATGTGCAGACCTTTTTCGATCCGGCCAGCTGCCACGTCTTCAACGCCACGGGTACGGCGATCTGACCGCTGCTTGACATCAGATCCCCCTCTGTCCCATCATTTCGATGACGGGGCCGATAGAACAGGAAGAATCCTGTTCTATCTTAAATAGTTAGAGCATGATGTCGTCCGAAGCCGCGCACACTTTTCGGCATCGTGCTCTGGGGGGATAAGCATGACGCCTGAGGATAGGATTCATGCGCTTGGCATCTGGCAAGGCCCGATCGAAATTTCGCCGATAGCAGGCGGCATCACCAACAGGAACTATCTGGTCAGCGATGCCGTGGCGCGGTGCGTGGTCAGGCTCGGCACCGATATTCCGATCCATCACATCAGCCGGCAGAACGAGCTTGCCGCAAGTTATGCCGCGCATGCGGCAGGCATATCGCCCGCCGTCATCCATCATTCGCCCGGCGTACTGGTGCTCGAATATATCGAAGCAAGGGCGCTTTCGCCGGAGGATGTCAGGACGCCTGACATGCTGGCCCGGGTCTTGCCCCTGGTGCGCGCCTGCCATCGCGACATTGCCCGGCATTTTCGCGGTCCGGCGATGATCTTCTGGGTCTTCCATGTCGTCCGCGATTATGCCGCAAGCCTCAAAGAATCCAGGAGCGCCTATCTCCCCCTGCTGTCGGAGCTGATCGGCAAGGCCGAGACGCTGGAAAAGGCGGCGGGACCTTTCGAGATCGCCTTCGGCCATAACGACCTGCTCGCCGCCAATTTCCTCGATGACGGCAAGCGGCTCTGGCTGATCGACTGGGACTATGCCGGCTTCAACACGCCGCTGTTCGACCTCGGCGGATTGGCCTCCAATAACGAATTTTCGGAAACGGTCGAGCGCATGATGCTGGAGACCTATTTCGACCGGCCGCTGACACCAGATCTTCGCACGCGCTACGGCGCGATGAAATCGGCCTCGCTGCTGCGCGAGACGCTCTGGAGTATGATTTCGGAAATCCATTCCACCATCGATTTCGATTATTCCACCTACACGGCCGAAAATCTCGCGCGTTTCGAGCGCGCCTATCAAGCCTTTGAACAGGATCGATAAATGACGAGACAATTACCGAAGACGGCGAAAGCCGTGGTCATCGGCGGCGGCATCATCGGCTGCTCGACAGCCTATCACCTCGGCAAGCTCGGCTGGACCGATACCGTCCTCCTGGAGCGCAAGAAGCTCACCTCGGGCACCACCTTCCATGCCGCCGGCCTCGTCGGCCAGCTGCGCACCAGCGCCAACATCACCCAGCTGCTCGGCTATTCCGTCGATCTCTACAAGCGGCTGGAAGAGGAAACCGGTCTCGGCACCGGTTGGAAGATGAACGGCGGCCTGCGCCTCGCCTGCAACGAAGAGCGCTGGACCGAGGTCAGGCGCCAGGCGACCACAGCCCAGTCATTCGGTCTCGAAATGCAATTGCTGACGCCGCAGGAGGCCTTCGATCTCTGGCCGCTGATGACGACAGACGATCTCGTCGGCGCCGCCTTCCTCCCCACGGACGGCCAGGCCAATCCCTCCGACATCACCCAGGCGCTGGCCAAGGGCGCCCGCATGTCCGGCGTTTCGATCTTCGAGGATACCGAAGTCCTCGACCTCGAAATCGACAAGGGCAAGATCCGCGCCGTCATCACGGCGCAAGGCCGCATCGAATGCGAGCGCGTCGTCGTCTGCGCCGGCCAGTGGACGCGCGCCTTCGCCAGCCGCTTCGGTGTCAACGTACCGCTCGTCTCCGTCGAGCATCAATATATCATCACCGAATCCTTCGGCGTGCCCTCCAACCTGCCGACGCTGCGCGATCCCGATCGCCTGACCTATTACAAGGAGGAGGTCGGCGGCATCGTCATGGGTGGCTACGAGCCGAACCCAGTTGCCTGGGCGGAAAAAGGAATTCCGGAAGGATTCCACTATACGCTGCTCGACAGCAGGTTCGATCATTTCGAGCAGATCATGGAACAGGCGCTCGGCCGCGTTCCGGCGCTGGAGAATGTCGGCGTCAAGCAGCTTTTGAACGGTCCGGAAAGCTTCACCCCCGACGGTAATTTCATTCTCGGCGAGGCGCCGGAGCTGAAGAACTTCTTCGTCGGCGCCGGTTTCAACGCCTTCGGCATCGCGTCCGCCGGCGGTGCCGGCATGGCGCTCGCCGAATGGGTGACGAAGGGCGAGCCGCCCTACGATCTCTGGCCAGTCGACATCCGCCGTTTCGGACGCCCGCATTTCGATACCGACTGGGTGCGCACGCGCACGCTCGAAGCCTATGGCAAACACTACACCATGGCTTGGCCTCTCGAGGAACATTCAAGCGGCCGCCCTTGCCGCAAGTCGCCGCTCTATGACCGGCTGAAGGCGCAAGGTGCCTGCTTCGGCGAAAAACTCGGCTGGGAGAGGCCGAACTGGTTTGCCGATCTCTTCGCCAACGAAGAGCCGAGGGATGTCTACAGCTACGCCAGGCAGAACTGGTTCGGGGCTGTCGGCCGTGAGCACAGAGCGGTGCGCGAAGCGGCCGTTATTTTCGACCAGACCTCATTCGCCAAATTCGTGCTGAAGGGCAGGGATGCCGAGGCGGTCCTCTCCTGGATCGCCTCCAACGATGTCGCAAGGCCCGTGGGATCGCTGATCTACACCCAGATGCTGAACGACAAGGGCGGCATCGAATGCGATGTGACGGTCGCGCGCATCGCCGAGAACGAATATTACATCGTCACCGGCACCGGCTTCGCCACGCATGACTTCAACTGGATCGCACGCAATATTCCGGCGGACATGCATGCCGAGCTGGTCGACGTCACGTCAGCCTATTCCGTGCTGTCGCTGATGGGGCCGAATTCGCGCGCCGTGCTGGAGAAGGTGACCGGCAGCGACGTCTCGAACGCGGCCTTCCCCTTCGGCCAGGTCAGGACTATCGGCATATCGGGCTGCCCGGTGCGGGCGCTGCGCATCACCTATGTCGGTGAACTCGGCTACGAACTGCATATCCCGGTCGAATATGCGACGACGGTCTATGACGTGCTGATGGCCGCGGGCGGCGAATTCGGCCTCGTCAATGCCGGCTACCGTGCCATCGAGAGCTGCCGCCTGGAAAAAGGCTATCGCGCCTGGGGCTCAGATGTCGGTCCGGACCATACGCCCGTCGAAGCCGGCCTCGGATGGGCGGTGAAGATGCGCAAGAACATTCCCTTCCGCGGCCGCGAGGCGATCGAGCGACAGCTTGCGGGCGGCGTGAAAAAGCGTCTCGCCTGCTTCGTTCCCGACGATCCCGATACCGTTCTGCTCGGCCGCGAAACGATCTATCGCGACGGCAAGCGTGTCGGCTGGCTGTCGAGCGGAGGTTTCGGCTATACGCTCGGCAAACCGATCGGCTACGGCTACGTCCGCAACGCCGATGGCGTGACGGAGGATTTCGTGCTCTCCGGCACCTATGAGCTCGATGTCGCCAGGGAACGCATTCCCTGCAAAGTGTCGCTGTCGCCGCTATACGATCCCGATATGGCGCGGGTGAAGGTGTGAGGTGACTCAAGGAGAAGGCGTGCCGTGGCCGCCTTCTCTTTTGCCCGAAGGGCTCCAATCCTCAGAACAACGGCAAACGGTCGTCCTGGATCAGGATCTCCAACTTGTCGGAAACATCCTGCGTCCACGCCCGATGTCCAGTCAAAGCTGATGGGAAGAGGCCTGGAAGGGTGAAGAGAGCCGCCGAGATCGCCGGGCCGGTGCGGGGCACATCTGCAATCAAAGCGGCGATTTCTGCGGCGCGGGGATCGCGCAGCTCATAGCGCTCGCCATTGCCGCGCTCGCCGATAGCATAGCGCATCCAAGCCGCAACGGCGATCGCATAGGTTTCCGCCCGGTCGCCATGCGCCAGAGCCTCGCAGGCCGGCTCCAGCAGCCGTTGCGGCAGTTTCTGCGTGCCATCCATGGCGATCTGATAGGTGCGGTGCGCGATCGCCTTGTTTGCAAAGCGTGCTATCAATTCGCTGGCGTAGTCGTCGAGGTTGATGCCGGGCACAGCATCGAGCGTTCGCGCCGCCGCATGCATGTGGCGGTAGGCAAGAGCCGCCAGGCCGGCATCGTCCATGACGTCGCGGATGAATTCATAGCCGCCGATATAACCGAGATAGGCAAGCAGCGAGTGGGCGCCGTTCAGCATCCGGAGCTTCATCTTTTCGTAGGCCGAGACTTCTTCGACCATCAGCGCGCCGTGTATCTTTTCCCAAGCCGGCCGACCATTGACGAAATGGTCTTCGATGACCCACTGCGTAAAGGGCTCCGTCTCGATCGCCGCCATGTCGGTGCGGCCCGTCAGCCGCTCGGCATCGGCATAGGTCGCCTCGGTGCTTGCCGGCGTGATGCGGTCGACCATCGTGGAGGGGAAGGGCACGTTCGTTTCGATCCAGCGATGCAGCTCGGGATCGATCCGGGAGGTGAATTCCAGCACGAGCCGCTTCAGGACCGCGCCGTTGCTCGGCAGGTTGTCGCAGCTCAGCGGCGTGAAGGGCGAGATGCCCTTCTGCCGGCGGCGTGCGAGGCCTTCGACGAGATAGCCGATGACGCCGCGCGGCGCATGCCGGTTGGCGAGGTCGGCGACGATATCGGGGTGCTTCAGGTCGAGGCCGCCCGTCGCAGGATCGAAACCATAGGCCTTTTCCGTCACCGTCATGCTGACGATGCGGATATCCGGGTCTTCGAGCCGCGCCAGCAGGCCGGCCGGATCGCGTGTCGCCACATGCGCCCGCAGGACGGGGCCAATCACCTGCGCCGTCGTGCCCGACGTATCGCGGATGAGCATCGTATAGAGGCCGTTCTGCTCATTGAGGTGATCGGCGACATCGGCAGTGCGCAGGCTCGCCACCTCGATTCCCCAGTCTCCGCCGCCAACGGCAAGCGCCGCATCGGTAAAGGGCGCGAAATGGGCGCGGAAAAAGGCGCCAGGCCCAAGATGCAGGATGCCGCTTTTCAGCCGGCTGCGGTCATAGGCGGGCAGCTTCGCCGTCGAGGCGAGGCCGGTAAGGGATTGGAGTCGTTCCGTCACAGTTTATAGGCCTTCTTCGCATTGCCATAGGAGAGCTCGCCCGCCACGATCTCGGCCTCCCGCTTGGAAATCCGGTGCTCGGCGGCGAGTTGAGCGAGGAAACGGCAGACTTCGCGCCGCCAGACGTCATGCCGCGCAGGGATCGAAAGCAGCGCGCGTGTATCGTCGTTGAAACCCGCCATATTGGCAAAACCGGCCGTCTCCACCACCTGGTCGAGATAGCGGCGAATGCCGAGCGGGCTGTCGTGGAACCACCAGGGCGGGCCGATCATCAGGCAGGGCCAGTGGCCGACCATTGGTGCCATCTCGCGGGCATAGGTCGTCTCGTCGAGCGTGAAGAGCAGCACGCGCAGGCCCGGCGCGTGACCATATTTGGAAAGCAGCGCATTCAGGCCGCCGACCCAATCCGTCGATGTCGGGATATCGGCACCCATATTGGGGCCGCGCGCTGCAAAGAGCGTGCGGTCGGTATTGCGCCTCGAGCCGGCATGGATCTGCATCACCATGCCGTCTTCGGCCGAAAGGCCGGCCATCTCGGTCATCATCTGGCCGCGGAAGAGTTCGGCCTCCCCAGGGGAAAGCGGACCTTTCAGCGCTTTGTCGAGCAGCGCCTGCTTTTCCGTGAGGGGCAGATCCGATGTAAAGGGGGTCGGCACGCCGTGATCGGTCGCAGTCGCGCCGAACTGGCGGAAATAGGCGCGCCTGCGCCGATGCGCCTCGATCAGGCCGCCCCAGCGCGCTACATCAGTGCCGGTGATCTCTCCAAATTTGAGGAGATTGTCGCGGAAGCCGACGGCGTCAGGATCGGTGACGCTGTCCGGCCGGTAGGTGGTGCGCACTTTGCCGATCCAGCCGTCCGCCGCCATCTTCTGGTGATGCACGAGTGGGTCGAGCGCGCCTTCCGTTGTCGCGATCGTTTCGATGCCGAATCGCTGATGCAGCGCCCGCGGGCGAAATTCGGGAAGGGCGAGCTGGGCATTGATGTGATCGTAGAGCGCATCGGCATTCTCGGCCGTCAGCGGCTCAGTGCAGCCGAGTACGGCCGACATCGCGTGGTCGACCCAGAGGCTCGATGGTGTCCCGCGGAAAAGATGGTAATGCGCAGCAAAGGTCCGCCAGATCGCGCGCCCCGTTGCAACAGGCTTGCCGTCGAGCCTGGGCACGCCGAGATCGTCCAATGTGACGCCGACGCTGTGCAGCATGCGGAAGAGATAGTGATCGGGAATGACCAGCAGCGAGGCCGCGTCTTCGAACGGCTTGTCGTCGGCGAACCAGGACGGTTCGGTATGCCCGTGCGGGCTGACGATCGGAAGGTTACGCACCGTCTCGTAGAGGTCCCGCGCGACGCTCCGTGTTGCCGGATCGGCCGGAAAGAGCCGGTCCGGATGAAGAAAGCCATTCCCTACATCCATCAGTATTCCTCCCTGATCGATAAGGGCCTACCCCACAACATCAGGCACGGCAAGGTCTTTCAGTAACCAAACGGTACAGTTTTGCGATAGCCTCGCCCGCCATTGAAAGCATTGACGACGCGGCCCATTTCCGCTTTGGGAGAACCATCTGTTCTGCCGGTTCCGGCAAAGGAGGATCGATGTCCGACGAGACGAACCGCATCACCCGGCTGGAAGAAATGCTGGCCCACCAGGCAAAGACGATCGAGGAGCTTTCCGATCAGCTCGCCGAACAATGGAAGACAGTCGAGCAGATGCGCACCAAGCTCGATTGGCTCACCGAACGTTTCCTGTCACTCGAGGAGCAGTCGCTGGATGCGCCAGCGATCACCCGCCCACCGCACTATTGACCACACGCGGCGCAATGCCGCGTGCAGCCGATACTTCCTGCACTGTCTGACGGCGGATCAGACGCTGCCGATGCAGAGATATTTCATTTCAAGATAGTCGTCGGCGCCGTGGCGCGAGCCCTCGCGGCCAAGGCCGGATTGCTTGATGCCGCCGAAAGGCGCCGTCTCGGACGACATCAGGCCGGTATTGATGCCAATCATGCCGTATTCCAGCGCTTCCGCCACCCGCCAGACCTTCTTCAGGTCGCCGGCATAGAAATAGGCGGCAAGACCGAATTCCGTATCGTTGGCCTGGGCGATGACATCCTCGACCGTCTCGAAACGGAAGAGCGGCGCCACCGGCCCGAAGGTTTCCTCGCGCGCCACCTTCATGCCGCGGGCAACGCCGGTCAGTACCGTCGGCGCAAAGAAGGTGCCGGCACCGTCGATACGCTTGCCGCCGGTTAGCACCTTGGCGCCCTTGGCAAGCGCGTCGCTGACATGGTCTTCCACTTTGGCAAGACCCTGCTCGTCGATCAGCGGCCCGATCACGACGCCCGCCTTGAAACCGTCGCCGACCGACATCTCGGCGACCTTCGCGGCAAGCTTGGCGGCAAAAGCGTCATAGACGTTGGACTGGACATAAAGACGGTTGGCGCAAACGCAGGTCTGGCCGGCGTTGCGATATTTCGACGCGATCGCGCCTTCGACGGCGGCGTCGAGATCGGCATCGTCAAAGACGATGAAAGGCGCATTGCCGCCGAGCTCCAGGCTCACCTTCTTGATCTGGTCGGCGCACTGGCGCATCAGGATACGGCCGACCTCGGTCGAGCCGGTGAAGCTGATCTTGCGCACCTTTTCGTTGCCGCAAAGCTCGCGGCCGATCGCCGGACCGTCGGTCCCGACGATGACGTTGAAGACGCCTGAGGGAAGGCCGGCCTGTTCGGCGAGCACCGCAAGTGCAATCGCGGTCAGCGGTGTCTGTTCGGCGGGCTTCGAAACAACAGTGCAACCGACGGCGAGTGCGGGGGCGATCTTGCGGGTGATCATCGCCGCCGGGAAATTCCACGGCGTGATCGTGCCGACGACGCCGACCGGCTGTTTGATGACGATCATGCGCTTGTCGTCGGACGGCGCGGGAATCGTCTCGCCGTAGATGCGCTTGGCCTCCTCCGCATACCACTCGATATAGGCGGCGGCATAGAGGATCTCTCCGCGCGCCTCCGCGAAGGGCTTGCCCATCTCGGCAGTCAGGATCGCGGCGAGCTCGTCGGCATTGGCGACCATCAGGTCGAACCATTTGCGCAGGATGGCGCTCCGCTCCTTGGCCGGGCGGGCGGCCCAGGCCGGCTGGGCGGAATGGGCCGCATCGATCGCCGTTCGAGTCTCAGCAGCGCCCATGTCGGGCAACGATGCGAGCAGCTCACCGGTTGCCGGGTTCAACACGTCGAAGGTCTTCGTGGCATTGCCGGATGTCCAGACACCGTTGATATAGCCTGTGGCGCGCAGGAGGGGTGAAGAGAAGGGAACGTGCTTCGTCAGTGCGGTGGTGAAAGCCATGTCATATCCTCATTGGAAATGAGGCTGCCGGTTGGCCGGCAGCCATGAATGCGGTTTCGGCGCGGTCACTTGCCCGCAGTTGCCTCCAGCATCGAGGCTTCCAGAATGTCGAGCGCCTCGCCGAGGATCTCGTCCTGGATGGTGATCGGCGCGAGGAAGCGGATGACGTTGCCGTGGACGCCGCAGGTGAGCAGGATCAGTCCCTTGTCGAGAGCGATTAGCCGCACCCGGTTGGCGAATTCGGCGCTCGGCAGTCCAGTCGCCCTGTCGTTGAACTCGACGGCGTTCATGAAGCCCGGCCCGCGGATATCGACGATCTCCGACACCTTCTCGCGCAGCGATTCCAGCCGCTGCTTCAGCCGGCCGCCGAGCTGGTTGGCACGGTTGCAGAGATCCTCGTCGGCGATAACGTCGAGGACGGCATGGGCGGCCGCGATGCCGAGCGGATTGCCGCCATAGGTGCCGCCGAGCCCGCCCGGTCCCGGCGCGTCCATGATCGCGGCGCGGCCGGTGACGGCGGCAAGCGGAAAGCCGCCGGCAAGGCTCTTTGCCATCGTGGTCAGATCGGGCGCCACCTCGTGATGATCCATCGCGAACATCTTGCCGGTGCGGGCAAAACCGGTCTGCACCTCGTCGGCGATCAAGAGGATGCCGTGCTGGTCGCAGAGTTCGCGCAGCGCCTTCATGAAGGCGGCGGGTGCCGGATAGAAGCCGCCTTCGCCCTGCACCGGTTCGATGATGATGGCTGCGACGCGCTGCGGGTCGACGTCGGCGGCGAAAAGCTTCTTCAGCGCCGCAAGCGACTGATCGGCGCTGACGCCGTGCAGTTCGATCGGGAAGGGAACATGGAATACATCGCCCGGCATCGCACCGAAGCCGACCTTGTAGGGCACGACCTTGCCGGTCAGCGCCATGCCCATGAAAGTGCGGCCGTGGAAGCCGCCGCCGAAGGCGATGACCGCAGAGCGGCCGGTTGCGGCGCGCGCGATCTTGACCGCGTTCTCGACTGCTTCAGCACCTGTGGTGACGAAGATCGTCTTCTTCTCGAAATTGCCGGGCACCAGCGCATTCAGCCGTTCGGCGAGGTGAACGTAGGTCTCGTAGGGCACGACCTGATGGCAGGTATGGGTGAAGCGGTCGAGCTGATCCTTGACCGCGGCAATGATCCGGGGGTGACGGTGGCCGGTGTTGAGAACGGCGATGCCGGCGGCGAAGTCGATGTAGCGGCGGCCCTCCTTGTCCCAGATTTCGGCATTCTCCGCGCGATCCGCGTAGATCTGGGTCGTCATGCCGACGCCGCGGGAAATCGCAGCATTCTTGCGGTCGGTAAGGCTTGTTCCGTTCATCGATACGCTCCTGCGCTGAAAGGGCTTGAAAACGATCTTGCATAAGTTCTGCAAGACATGTAAAAAATTCCTACATTTTTCCTGCAAGAAAACAAGGGGCATTTTTTGCTTCAAACATCATGCCTTTTGATGAATGCTCGCGGGCGATCTGAATCGAGGATATGCTGGGATGAATGATAACGGGCCTGTACGCTACAGGGTGGCGGAGGCCGCGCGGTTGGCGGGGGTTTCAGCCTCGACCTTGCGCCTCTGGGAAAGCCAGGGCCTGGTGGTTCCCGGGCGCTCCGAAACCGGCCATCGGCAATACAGCGCCGATGATGTGGCGCGCCTGAAGCGCATCTCCTGGTACCGCGTCGAACGCGGCCTCAATCCGGCGGCGATCCGCGAGGCGCTGGAGGGCGAGGAGCCTTCCGCCGATGGAATGGAAACAAGCCAGGATTCCGGTCTCGGCCGCAAGCTGCGCAGCCTGCGCCATGCGAGCGGCAAAACACTCGATCAGGTGGCCGGCGACATCGGCGTCACCTCTTCGACGCTCTCGACGCTGGAGCGGACCTCCCAGGGCGTCGGCTTCAAGACGCTGCACGATCTCGCCGATTATTACGGCACCACCGTCTCGCGTCTTTCCGGCGAGGAAAGCGAGGAGATGGGGGTGCTGGTACGCGCCGGGGAATGGCGAAACTGGCCGGAAACGACGCCAGGCGTCACGGTGCAGCTTCTTGCCGAAGGCCGCAGGATGATGGATTGCCACCGTTTCGTGCTGGCGCCGGGTGCGGCGAGCGAGGGCGCCTATCGCCATGAGGGCGAAGAATTCATGCATGTCCTGTCCGGCCGGCTCGAACTGGTGCTCGACAGTGATCAGTTCTTCGATCTCGGCCCGGGCGATTCGCTTTATTTCGAAAGCCGCCGCTACCATTCCTGGCGCAACCGCCACGACGGTGAAACCGTGCTGCTCTGGGTCAACACGCCGCCGACATTCTGAGCGGGCTCGCGTATCGGCCGGTAAATCGCAATCGAATTTCGTCCGGGAGGAGGTACGGCTCTCTCAGAGGCGGGAAAGCGGTTTCGTAACCTCTGCCTTTGCGCTATAGCGCCAAAGGAAGCATTGAAACGAAAGACAGTCTCATGGCCGCCACCATCCGTTATCACGAAGGCGATATTTCCGCGGCCGATGCGGCCCGCTATACCGGCGCGGTCGCGATCGATACCGAGACCCTGGGCCTGGTGCCGCGGCGGGATCGGCTCTGTGTCGTCCAGCTGTCGCCGGGTGACGGCACCGCCGACGTCATCCGCATCGCTGCCGGCCAGAAAGAGGCGCCCAATCTCCTCGCTTTGCTCGAAGATCCCACCCACCAGAAAATCTTCCATTACGGTCGTTTCGATATTGCCGTGCTCTTTCACACCTTCGGCGTGACGACGACGCCCGTTTTCTGCACCAAAATCGCCTCGCGGCTCTGCCGGACCTATACGGATCGCCACGGCCTCAAGGACAATCTCAAGGAAATGCTCGACGTCGATATCTCCAAGACGCAGCAATCCTCCGATTGGGCGGCCGAGACGCTGTCTCCGGCCCAACTCGAATATGCCGCGTCAGACGTGCTGTATCTGCACGCCCTGCGCGATAAGCTGACCGAGCGCTTGATCCGCGATGGCCGTTTCGACCACGCCACGGCCTGCTTCGCATTCCTGCCGACCCGCGCCAAGCTCGATCTGCTCGGTTGGGAAGAGGCCGATATCTTCGCCCATAGCTGAGCGAATTGCCTTCACTTCAGCTTTTTTAGGGCCGCGAGCGAGCGTCGTCCGCGGCCGTTAGCGATTCGTTAAGGTCTCTTTTTTAATAATTGATTCAATTTTTATGCATTCGATGACGCTGGAATTGCGTCATGCGGATAGGAGGATCTGCTGGGATGCAAGGGGCCGGATGAGCGCGGTCCTTTCATAGAGCCTGCTTTCATCGTCACTTTACGAAAGGGCATGCCATGTTGTCTCCCATTCGTGCAGCGTCCAATGCGAGCTTTTCGTCCCAAGGCCAGACTGCGGCAATCGTCTCTGGCGGTCTCGGCGGTTCGGTGGTCGCGCCCACGCCTGTCAACGCCGTCGAAGCCACCGATCTCAATTCCGCCATCGCCGGCAAGCTCAATATTCTCCTCCTGGCTGCACGTGAGCGCATGGTCGACGCCTTGTTCGATGTCATCGATGCGGCCGGCCGCTCGATCTCGCTTGATCGCGGCGAGGACGAGACCAATCTTGCCTTCGCCTCCCGGCTTGCCGACGCCATCCGGCGGCTGCCTGCCGCCAGGATCGACGAGGCCGAGCGTCAACTGATCGACCAGGGCCATAGCCTGCCGCTCAGGGTGATCGCCGAAGCCCTGAAGAACCCCACCGGGCCGGAAGCCGCCCGTATCGTCGCCTATCTTGAGATTGTCCGTAACAAGGATCGCGATCTTGTCGCTCGCGCCGTTATGCGCTCCTACGGTCAAAACGACGCTTCGCCGATGCGCACCGATGCCCGCCCGGAGATTCAGCTGCATGAGGGCAGCCTGCCCGCCACGCGCCAGCCGGTGGAAAAGCAGCCCCTGCCGGCAGAGCCGCAGACCGAGGCCGCGGCAACCGTGACAGTCGAGGAAGCGGCTATCGTCAAGGCTGTGGAGGATGCCGATCCGCAATCGCGGCCCGAAAGCCAGGCTCGATCCACTCCGGTGACGGAAACCAACACTGCTCGGGAAGATAGCGGGCCGCAGGAAGCTGACGCCCGGCAATTATTGGCACCGGAGACTGCCGCGGCAGACGATGCCGGGGAGATGGCAAAACCGCCTGCAATCCAGCCGCGCGCGGCATCCGAGAAGGTCGATCCCGTCATTCCCAGGAATTGGGCGGGAATTGTCGCCTCCATGACCGAAGAAGTCTCCGAGATGATCGTCACCATCATCCGTGAGCAGGAAGTCGAACTCCTCCCGGAAGATGTTCCCGTAGAAGCGGCGGTGGAGATCGATGCGATTCTCGATGAAGCCGTGATTAGCGACGCGACCGAGACCTTGACCAGGCAGCCGGCGGACCTTGCCGCGTCCGACGCGCGTCCGTCCGCGGCGCCTCGCCCGCTGCCGATGGATATGGAAATAGCGGCTGCGGCAACCCGTCAGCCGAAGGAAATTGCCGCGCAACCGGAAGCGATGCCGATGATCGAGCCGGTCGAGGCTTCCTATCTTCCGCTCGCGGCAAGAATGCCCGATGGCCTCCCCTATGCCCACGTGCCCTATCAGTTCGCCAAGGAAACGCTTCCGAGCGACACGGCAGGCGAAACGCACCACCGGCACCAGCATCAAGATGACGAGGCCCCCGAGGATCAGCAGCAAGCGCAGTCCGATGGCAAAGATGCCGAATCCGATGCAGAGGAGGCCGATGCCCGGCCGGCGCGCAGGGCGCCGAGGATGATCGATGCCGAGCCGTCGGCTCATCCGGCAGGCGCGGCCGCCGACCCGGTTTATGCGCTCTATCAGCGCATGGTCGGCTGGGAATGACCCTCTTCATCGCCTAAAAATGAAGAACCCGCCGGATCGCTCCGGCGGGTTCTTCAAATCAGAGGCCGTTGCGAGGCTTATTCGCCGCCGCGGTTCTTCAGGGCTGCGCCCAGAATGTCGCCGAGCGAGGCGCCCGAGTCGGACGAACCGAACTGAGCGACGGCTTCCTTCTCTTCCGCAATCTCCAGAGCCTTGATGGACAGCATGATCTTGCGGTCCTTCTTGGAGAAGTTGGTGACGCGGGCGTCGACGACCTGGCCGACCGAGAAGCGCTCAGGACGCTGCTCGTCGCGGTCGCGGGCGAGATCGGCGCGACGGATGAAGGAAGTGATGTCCTCGTGGTTGACGAGCTTCACTTCGATGCCGCCGTCGTTGATCGCGATGATTTCGCAGGAAACCACTGCGTTCTTGCGCAGGTCACCGGAAGCTGCTGCTTCACCGACCGCATCCTTGCCGAGCTGCTTGATGCCGAGCGAGATGCGTTCCTTCTCGACGTCGACATCGAGAACGACGGCCTTGACGACGTCACCCTTGTTGAACTCCTCGATGACCTGTTCGCCCGGACGGTTCCAGTCGAGGTCGGAGAGGTGCACCATGCCGTCGACATCGCCGTCGAGGCCGATGAACAGGCCGAATTCGGTCTTGTTCTTGACTTCGCCTTCGACTTCAGTGCCGGCCGGATGGCTGCGGGCGAATGCTGCCCACGGGTTTTCCAGCGTCTGCTTGAGGCCGAGCGAAATACGACGCTTGGACGGATCGACTTCGAGAACGACGACTTCGACTTCCTGGCTCGTGGACAGGATCTTGCCGGGGTGAACGTTCTTCTTCGTCCAGGACATTTCCGAAATGTGGATCAGGCCTTCGATGCCCGGCTCCAGCTCGACGAACGCACCGTAGTCGGTGATGTTCGTGACGGTACCGGAAATCTTCTTGCCTTCCGGATACTTGGCCTGGATGCCATCCCACGGATCGGACTCGAGCTGCTTCATGCCGAGCGAAATACGATGGGTTTCCTGGTTGATGCGGATGATCTGAACCTTGACCTGCTGGCCGATGTTCAGGATTTCCGACGGATGGTTCACACGGCGCCATGCCATGTCGGTGACGTGCAGCAGGCCGTCGATGCCGCCGAGGTCGACGAACGCACCGTAATCGGTGATGTTCTTGACGACGCCGTCGACAACCTGACCTTCTTCGAGGTTCTGAACGATTTCAGAACGCTGCTCGGCACGGGATTCTTCCAGAACCGTGCGGCGCGAAACCACGATGTTGCCGCGACGCTTGTCCATCTTGAGGATTTCGAAGGGCTGCGGGTTGTGCATCAGCGGTGTAACGTCGCGGATCGGACGGATGTCGACCTGCGAACGCGGCAGGAAGGCGATCGCACCGTCGAGGTCGACCGTGAAGCCACCCTTGACCTGGTTGAAGATAACGCCTTCGACGCGCTCGCCGGCTTCGAACTTGGCTTCGAGCTTGACCCAGCTTTCTTCGCGGCGAGCCTTCTCGCGCGACAGAACGGCTTCGCCGAGCGCGTTTTCGATGCGCTCAACGTAAACTTCGACTTCATCGCCAACCTTGAGCTGGCCGTCCTTGGCGCGGGCGCCGAATTCCTTGAGCGCGATGCGGCCTTCGACCTTCAGGCCGACGTCGACAACGGCGACATCCTTTTCGATGCCCGTGACGATACCCTTGGTGACATAGCCTTCGGCCAGGTCGTTCTTGGCAAAGGATTCTTCCAGAAGGGCCGCGAAATCCTCGCGAGAGGGAGTTGCTACTGACATAAAATCTCCTGTGTGGCCTTCGATAGCTTCAAGGCTCACATATGCGCCGGTTGGTTCGAGTTGAATGGGCCTGAACCCAGTCCGCCCTCTTTCACGAAGGCAATCCGGCGCTTGGACGGAATTTCAGGCTTGCTTTGCATGAGCGTCCCGCGCACGAAGCACGGAAAACCGCTTATTTAGGCATTTCGGTCCAAGGCGGCGTCGATGAACGACTTAGCAGCTTGAAACGCGGCCTCTATACTCATTTCCGACGTGTCAAGCAAGTGTGCATCGACCGCCGGTTTCATCGGGCTGTCCGCCCTATTCATATCGCGATCGTCGCGCCGCTTGACGTCTTCGAAGATCGCATCGAAATCCGCCGTCGCACCCTTGCCGAGGATTTCGTCGTAACGGCGTCTTGCGCGAACCTCCGGCGACGCGGTCACATACAGTTTCACCGGCGCATCCGGGCAGACGACCGTACCGATATCGCGCCCGTCGAGTACCGTTCCCGGCGTCTTTGCCGCAAACCTGCGCTGCGCCTCGACCAGCGCCCGGCGCACGGCCGGCATGACCGCTATCTTCGATGCGGCTTCGCCAATCTCGTGTTTGGAAAGTATATCGCGATCCAGTCCGGCGAGTTCAACCTCCAGCGCGATCTTTTCCGCCACCGCCTCGTCGTCGAGCGGTAGGCCAGCGTCGAGCAGCGCCTTAGCGGTGGCGCGATAGGTCAGGCCCGTGTCCAGATGATGAAAGCCGTATTGCTCGGCGATGCGGCGCGAAAGCGTGCCCTTGCCGGCAGCCGCCGGCCCGTCGATGGCAATTGTGAAAGTCTTAGGTGTCATGCGATCAATCCTGCGGCGGCTGGTCCATTATTCATTCGGCACGCCTTCGTAAGATCGATTCATTGCCGGGAATGCGGGCGATGCCGGAAAGATTTGCGGATTTACGGGCGGCGGCGGGCCTGGGTGCGGAGCCATGCGACATAGCGTAATCCTTTGTAAATGCGGCGTATTTCCTCCGACGTCCCGATACAAACGGCGGGATTATTCGCCCGGTTCTGCGGCTGCCGCGGCTCGTTACCATAAACGCGCCGGGCGGTCATCCGCCGGCGCGCGAAAAACCCCGCGCGGCGATCATAAAGATTGGCTTTGACATGGGAAGCCGCAGCGATTAAGGGGACCGGCTTATAAATTCCGATGGAACGCCGGCTTGAACGGCATTTGCCGAATCTCGAATTCGGCCATTCTCACGAGGCTTATAGTGGCGAAAGCGGAACTTGGAACCAAGCGCACCGATCCGGAAACCGGCAAGAAGTTCTACGACCTGAACCGGGACCCGATCGTTTCCCCTTATACCGGCAAGTCCTATCCCCTGTCCTTCTTCGAAGAAACCTCGGCGATCGCCGACGTTGCCGAAGAAGACGAGGTTGCGGAAGTCGATACCGAAAACACCGAAGTCGAACTGGTTTCGCTGGAAGACGCCGATGACGCCGCCGCCGGCGACGACATCCCCGATATGGGCGATGACGATGTTGAAATCGAAGGTGACGACGATGACGATACCTTCCTCACGCCGGACGAAGACGACGACGATGACGACATGAGCGACATCATCGGCGTGACCGGCGACGAAGACGAAGTCTGATCGGACGAATGACGGCCCGGATGACAAAAAATTTCCGGGCCGGGTTTTTTAGGCTTGCTATCTGCGAAAACCGCAAGTAATAAGCCGCCACTCCTGAGGAAACGCCCTCCGGAGTATCCCAGGACCGGCCCGCCGGACCATCTTTGATGGGGCTATAGCTCAGCTGGGAGAGCGCTTGCATGGCATGCAAGAGGTCAGCGGTTCGATCCCGCTTAGCTCCACCAGTCTACGCTCTTCGAGCTTCGGCTCGGCAAGCCGGAAGGCTTGGCCGGACGAGGGCGAGAAGGGAGCGGAGGCTGCCGCGCCGAAGTTGCGAAGCAATGTAGGCGGGCTATGATCCTTCCGTGAAATATGTCTACATTTTCCACAATGTCGAATTTTCGGATCGCTATTACGTCGGCCGACAAGCGACCTGAGGTCACGCCTGGCAAAACACAACGCCGGCGAAGTCTCTCACACCTCGAAATATGCTCCTTGGTCCCTCAAGACCTATCTTGCCTTCTCCGATGAAACGCAGGCCCTTTGCTTCGAGAAGTATCTGAAGTCGGCTTCGAGCCGGGCATTCGCAAAGAAAAGACTATAATTGCCTGATCAATTCCGGCAGACCGCTTTGCGCGGCCCGCCGGCATCGAGCCTCACATCTCGACGATGGCTGCCGTCAGCCGCCTGACCACCGGCAACACCAGCAGCAGAACGGGAAATGCGATCGCCCAGGACAGTGCCCATGTGGAGGGCCACATGGCAAGGGCAGGCGCGGTCGGGCCGTGTGCTCTCAGAATGCTGATTGCCGAGACGACGCATGTCATCAGCAGCGAGAGGATGAGCGGCATCACGATTATATTATAGCGTTTGGGGAGTTTGCCTTTGGGCATTTATGATCTCCGTAAGGTGCCGATCAGAACAGGTGCGCAGCGCCGACCGGCGGGTTGCGCGTTGATTGACGTAAACGCTTACGGAGCTTCGATCTAAAGCGACGCCGATTTTATGGCCGAAAACATGTTGCTGTTCAAGCCCGCGCCGGCCGCATTCCGGATCGCCCTCACCGAGCTTGTTGCCGCAATCGTGAGGATCCGGCTTCAGCACCTCAGCCGATGAGCAGAGCAGGACGCCGCCGTATCATCCGCACCAGACGAACCGTGACGGGGCTTGCCCTCCTCGGTTCGATCTCGTTTCTACCGGCACGACGGATGCGTCCGGTCTTCTGCTCACCGGCGATTTCAAGTCCTTCACGACATTCGGACGGATCGCAACCGCGATCCAAAACCGGTCTCAGCGGCCGTAGGTGACCTCGATGGAGGCCTTGCCGAGCGTATTGGCCCTGACGTAGAAGCCGACCATGGCGGCAGGCGCCGTATCGGGCAGTGGAAGCTTTTCGACTGACAGCGCGTAGACCGTGAACTGGTAGTGGTGCGGTTTGTCGCCGGCTGGCGGGCAAGCACCGCCATATCCCGATACGCCGAAGTCGGTGCGGCCTTCCACGACGCCGTCGGGAAGCTTCTTGTCACCGCTTGCGCCGGTGGCAATCTTCGAGACATTCGCCGGGATATTGAACACCGACCAGTGCCACCATCCCGAGCCGGTCGGAGCATCCGGATCGTAGGCCATGACGGCGAAGCTCTTGGTGCCCTCGGGAGCGCCGGACCAGGCCAGTTCGGGTGAGATGTTCTTGCCCGAGCAGCCGAAGCTGTTGAAGACCTGCTCGTCGGCCATGGGTTTGCCTGCGTTCAGATCGCTGGAGGTGAGCTTCATTTCCGCATGCGCGGTCGTGGCGCCGATAAGGGACGTTGCGAGAAGTGCTGTTATGAAACGCATGTTGCTTTCCTGCGGTTGATGATGCCGCAGAGCTATCGTCACCGGGAAAGCACGTCTGCCCCGCTATGCTCAACTTCTGTCCCGATCCGCTCAACCGGCTCGGATCCGCTGCGCACATGGCGCGGACTGACGCCGAACCGCTCCTTGAAACGCGCCGCGAATTGAGACGGCGAGTCGTAACCGACTTCGAGCGCAACCTGCGCCATGGAAAGGGTCGACATCTGAACGAGACCCAAAGCCCGGTTCATCCGGGTGTCGCTCAGGATCTCGCTGAAGCCGGTATTCTCGGCCGCGAGTTTCCGCCTGAGCGTCGCTTCACTCATATTGAACGAGCGCGCCGCATGCCGCAGCGTCCAGTCGAAGGCCGGATCGGTTTCGATCAGCTGTCTCAGACGGTCTTCGAGCCGAGGGCTTCGGCTTTGGCCCAACACCGCCCCGTATAACGCAAACCAGGTGATGAGTTCCATCAAGCGAGCCCTGGCGATGGCGCCGGGAAGCCTGGCGAGATTACCGGGCTGACAGCAATAGTCGAACAAGACAGCCGCTTCATCAGGCATGTTGGAAGAGCGCATGGGAAGGGGTGTCGACGGGATGGCGATCGAGCCCATGCGCGCATAGGCGTCCTCGAACAATTGTCTCGGAACAGAGAGCGCAATGGTCTGATACTGCTGCGGAGCCTTTGGAATGTTCTCCATCGTCAGCGGTTGATAGTCGGGCAGCAGGCCGTAGGCCCCGGTATCCAGCCGCAAGGGCTTGTCATCTGCCGCGACGATCTTCGTTCCCGATTGCACCCGTATCAACAAGGGGCTCGTATTGACGAGGCGGCGGAAACAGGCCCGTCCGCCCTGCCGGATCACGGCTCCGGTTGGAATGAGAAAATTTTGATGCTCCATACGTTCCCCTGCGATACGGGATGGCGGCTCATAAGCTCCGTCTGCCAGATCGCGGGACCGAAGCCAAGATGGCGAATAGCACAGGGTTATTCTGGCAATTCGCCAGAGCATGCTGCCCAAAAGTATGCAGCGGCTTGCGATTCCGACATGCGGAAAACCAAAGACCTAAAAGCGCGGCAAGCGAATATGGGAGATCGCGACGTGCTTTGGAATATTTCCTGTCCGTTCCATCGCCTTTGCCAATTCCTCAATGAGAGGATTTATCCTTGTTGCCGCAATCCCAGCGATTCGGCTTCAGGACCTTCAGCCAATGACCAGAGCAAGACGCCGCCGCATCATCCGTACCCGGCGAACCGTGACCGGGGTCGCCCTCGTCGGCGCGATCTCCTTTCTTGCCGGCATGACGGATGCGACCGGTCTTCTGCTGACCGGCGATTTCGTCTCCTTCATGACGGGCAACACGACGCGGGCCGCATTGGCCTTGAGCGACGGCAATCTCTATCACGCGGCAGTGCTGGTCTCGGCCATCCTCGTTTTCGTGCTCGGCAATGCGGCGGGCATCGTCATCGCGCATGTCTCTCAGCGCCGCATCTTCGTGGTGCTCGGCTGCGTCGGCCTCGTCCTGGCGCTTGCCTCCATGCTGACCATGCAGAACCTGCTCCTGGCGCGGTTCTACATGATCGTTTTCGCCATGGGCATGGTGAATGCTGCCGTCGAGCACATCGAAGGCCTGCCGATCGGCCTGACCTATGTGACCGGCGCCCTGTCGCGGTTCGGCCGCGGCATCGGCCGCTGGATCATCGGCGATCGCCGTGTCGAATGGACGATCCAGATCGTGCCCTGGGGCGGCATGGTGCTCGGTGCGATCGCCGGCGCCGTCCTGACGCGGCTGGTGGGCGGGCATGCACTCTGGCTGGTCTCCCTCTTCGCCATGGCGCTCTCGCTTGCCGCCATGCTGATCCCGCGGCCGCTCCAGCGGCGATTTAATCAGCAGATCCCGCCGAACCGATCGGTGATTGCCGGCCGGAAATAGAACCGTCGCATTCCTGTTACCGTCGAATCGGATAGGAAAGGCCGCCGCCCATCCTCAAGGAGTAGGTCTTGTTCTTCATTTCGAAGCTCGTCTGGATTTTCGGCCAGCCGCTGTCGCTGGCATTCTTTCTTGTGTTCCTCGCCCTCATCGCCGGGCTTCTGCGTCGGCGCACCTTGAGCCTCCTTGCCGCGACGGGCTCGGCCCTGATCCTGTTCGTCACGCTCTACACCACCGCCGGCAATCTTCTCATGCAGGATCTCGAGCAGCGTTTCGCAAGGCCAGCCGTCGATCCCGAAAACCTGCAATGCATGATCGTACTGGGTGGCGCCTTCGAAAGCGAAGTGAATACGGCGCGTCACGGCATAGAATTCAGCAGCGCTGCCGACCGCTTCATCGAAGCTTTGCGGCTCGCGGAGAAATTTCCCCAGTCACGCATTCTGGTGTCGGGCGGCGACGGTTCCATTTCGGGCATCTACGAGGGTGATGCGGCCGCATCGGCCCGTTTCTTCCCGCTCTTCGGCGTCAGCAGAGACCGCCTGATCGAGGAGAGGCAATCGCGCACGACTTTTGAAAACGCCGTCAACACCAAAGAATTCCTGGCGAGCCAGGGCCTTTCCAATTGCCTGCTGATCACTTCGGGTTATCACATGCCGCGCTCTGTCGGCATCTTCCGCAAGCTCGGCATCGACGTTGTGCCCTGGCCGACCGACTATCGCACCGACGGCAAGGTGAAGCCGGGGCTGGATTTCACCCAGCCGAGCCTCAATGCGCAGAACATGGCGACAGCGATCCGCGAATGGTACGGCCTGATCGGCTACTATCTCGCCGGCCGGACGTCGGAGCTCTATCCGCGATAGGGCGCGCCGAGGACGCTTTATCGCTTTGAATTTGCGCGGGGTTGGGCGCTAAGCTATTTCTTCGAGATGGTGACGAATTTCGTGCCGCGGACGCGGGCCGTCACGATGCAGGGATCACCCTCGGTACGGTCGCAGAAACGCGGATGCATCTTCATTGCCAGCACCATGTTGCCGAAACGCTGGACGAAGTCGTAGCCGTAGATCTGCGCCGTCGCGATCATGAAATAGCCGCCCTCGGCAACCTGCAGATAGAAATTATAGGTGCAGCCGTCGTCATTGCATTGCGGCCCTTTCTGCCCGTCGCAGGTCAGCTGGCCCTCGTTGACCACGGCATCGATCAGGCCGTCATTGTTGATGTCCTGCCTGATAACGAAGCCGTCGCCGAATTCGGCAGCCTTGCATTGCTCCTGGAAGTGCTTCTTCTCGTAGATCTCAGGATCGGAGATCAGCGATTGCTGACCGAAGGCGGCAACGGGCACCACCAGCAGCATGACGATATTCAGAACGGCGAGCAGCGGCGTTTTCACGGCTTTCCTCTTATGGATAAGGCTCTGTAGCCTGATGCATGTCGTCCAAAAATGTGCAGCGGTTTCGGGGCGACGACATGCATCGAATAAAGACTTCAGCTTTATGGCGCGGTCGCCTTGCGCCGCCCTTGCCGCCGTGGTTCTTTCGGTAAAATTTCTGCCGGTTCCGAGGTCCGCATGTCCTTGCTCGTCTATCTCGATTATGCCGGCATTGCGCTGTTTGCCGCAACAGGTGCACTCGCCGCATCGCGCAAGCAGCTGGACCTGATCGGCTTTCTGTTTTTCGCCATGGTGACCGGAACGGGCGGAGGCACGGTGCGTGATATCGTGCTCGGCCGTGTGCCGGTCTTCTGGGTGCTGAACCCGGCCTATATCCTCGTCTGCTGCATCGTGGGCGTCATCGTCTTCTTCACCGCCCATCTCCTGGAATCGCGCTATCGCCTGCTGATCTGGCTGGATGCGATCGGCCTTGCTGCCTATTGCGTGCTTGGCGCCGCCAAGGGGCTTGCCGCCACCGGCTCGCCGACCATCGCGATCGTCACCGGCACGCTGACGGCGACCTTCGGCGGTATTCTGCGCGATCTGATGGCAAACGAACCGTCGGTGCTGTTGCGGCCGGAAATCTACGTGACCGCAGCCCTCGTCGGCGCCGGCGTCTTTACGCTCGCCAATGGGCTGGGAATGCAGCTCTACCTGGCTTCCGCCTGCGGCGTCGCGGCGGCTTTTGCCGTGCGCGGCGGAGCTCTCTGGTTCGGCTGGACTTTCCCGACCTACAAACACAAACCCGGCCGGCATCCCGACGATGTCATGTGAGGCGGCTGTGTATCAGGCTTGCTTCGCCCGCAGGCGGATCACCACGTCGACATGGGCGATCTCCATGCCTTCGGGCGGTTCCGGCAGATTGTCGATCGTCAGATTGCTGACCGGAATGTCGAGCACCTCGTTGTGGCCCTCGACGAAGAAATGGTGATGGTCGGAAACATTGGTATCGAAATAGGTCTTGGCGCTCTCGACGGCGAGAACGCGGATCAGGCCGGCTTCCGTGAACTGATGCAGCGTGTTGTAGACGGTCGCCAGCGAAACCGGCACGCCGGCGGCAACCGCCTCCTCATGCAGTTCCTCGACGGTCAGATGCCGGTCACCCTTGGCAAACAGAAGGTCGCCGAGCGCGACGCGCTGGCGGGTGGGGCGCAGGCCCGCGCCGCGCAGCCTTACCTCTATTGCGATCGGGGATGCACCCGCCATCAAGACCAACTCCGATTATTCCTGCATAAAGCAATCATGTTTCTTCAAGCGGTATAACTTTTGCATCCGAGCCTTTCAATAGTTCAATGGGGACAAGAGCCTGATAAACGCGGCAAAAACGGGCTTTCGACGCAAATAGGTCTGGTCGCAGCCCTAGCCTTCCTGTATGCGACCACCAAATAAAGGCGAAAGCCTGGTCCGGAGCCATGAAAGAAGCTGCCTTGCTCGTGCTTCATTTTCTGGAGAACTTGGACTACACGTTCACATCCATCGGCTTCACGCGGGGGGAAAAAGAAACTTTATGACCACCAGACAGTCCAGCTTCTCGTACGAAGAACTCATCGCCTGCGCACATGGCGAACTGTTCGGACCCGGCAATGCGCAGCTGCCCCTGCCGCCCATGCTGATGGTTCATCGCATCACGGAGATTTCCGAAACGGGCGGAGCCTTCGACAAGGGTTATCTGAGAGCCGCATACGACGTACGTCCCGACGACTGGTATTTTCCCTGCCATTTCGAAGGCAACCCGATCATGCCGGGCTGCCTCGGCCTTGACGGCATGTGGCAGCTGACCGGCTTCTTCCTCGGCTGGCTCGGCGAGGAAGGCCGCGGCATGGCGCTTTCGACAGGCGAAGTGAAATTCAAGGGCATGGTGCGCCCGCACACGAAGCTGATCGAATACGGCATCGACTTCAAGCGCGTCATGCGCGGCCGTCTGGTGCTCGGCACCGCCGACGGCTGGCTGAAGGCGGACGGTGAAACAATTTATCAGGCGGCTGACCTTCGCGTCGGCCTATCGAAAGACAAGACGGCCTGAACCGCATTTTCAAGCGGCTGACGAAAACAACAAAGGTTTGATCAGATGAGACGGGTAGTTGTTACGGGTCTGGGTATCGTGTCCTCGATCGGAAACGACGCGGCCGAAGTCACCGAATCCTTGCGGCAGGCAAAGTCGGGTATTTCCTTCTCCAGCGATTTCGCCGAACACGGCTTCAAGTGCCAGGTTTGGGGCAGCCCCAAGCTTGGCGCCACGGAACTGGCGGAGCTGGTTGATCGCCGCGCCATGCGCTTCCTGTCGCAGGGCGGCGCCTGGAACCATGTGGCCATGAAGCAGGCGCTTGCCGATTCCGGCCTCGAGGAGAAGGACTACGCTCAGAACGAACGTGTCGGCATCATCATGGGCTCCGGTGGTCCGTCCACCCGCACCCTGATCGAGGCTGCCGAAATCACGGTGAAGAACAACAGCCCGAAGCGCATCGGCCCCTTTGCCGTGCCGAAGGCGATGTCTTCGACCGCATCGGCCACGCTCGCCACCTGGTTCAAGATCCACGGCGTCAACTATTCGATCTCATCGGCCTGCTCGACATCCGCGCATTGCATCGGCAACGCCGCCGAGATGATCCAGTGGGGCAAGCAGGATGTGATGTTTGCCGGCGGCCACGAAGATCTCGACTGGACGATGTCCAATCTCTTCGACGCAATGGGCGCGATGTCCTCCAAGTACAATGATACGCCCGACAGCGCCTCGCGCGCCTATGACGTCAACCGCGACGGTTTCGTCATCGCCGGCGGCGCCGGCGTACTCGTGCTCGAGGAACTGGAACGCGCCAAGGCCCGCGGTGCCAAGATCTACGCCGAAATCGTCGGCTATGGCGCAACCTCCGACGGCTACGACATGGTCGCACCCTCGGGCGAGGGCGCCATCCGCTGCATGCGCCAGGCGCTTGCCACGGTCAAAGGCGACGTCGACTATGTCAATACCCATGGTACGTCGACGCCGGTTGGTGACAGCAAGGAAATCGGCGCCATCCGCGAGGTATTCGGATCGAGGATCCCGCATATTCAGTCGACCAAGTCGCTCACCGGCCATTCGCTGGGTGCTGCCGGCGTGCAAGAATCGATCTATTCCCTGCTGATGATGCAGCAAGGCTTCATAGGCGAAAGCGCCCATATCACCGAACTCGATCCCGAATTCGAAGGCGTGCCGATCGTGCGCAAGCGTATCGACAATGCGAAGATCGATATCGCCCTCTCCAACTCCTTCGGCTTCGGCGGCACAAACGCCACGCTGGTCTTCCAGCGTTATAACGGATAACAACATGACGGGAATCATGCAGGGTAAGCGCGGGCTCATCATGGGCGTCGCAAATAACCACTCGATCGCCTGGGGGATTTCAAAAGCTCTCGCCGCACAGGGTGCGGAACTCGCCTTCACCTATCAGGGTGATGCGCTCGGCAAGCGCGTCAAGCCGCTTGCCTCCGAGCTCGGTTCGGATTTTGTGGTGCCGTGCGACGTCGAGGACATCGCCTCGGTCGATGCCCTGGTCGACGCGATCGGCGAGCGCTGGGGCAAGCTCGATTTCATCGTCCACGCCATCGGTTTTTCCGACAAGAACGAGCTGAAAGGTCTCTACGCCGATACGACGCGCGAGAATTTCAGCCGCACCATGGTCATTTCCTGTTTCTCCTTCACGGAAATCGCCAAGCGTTGCGCTCCCTTGATGGAAGACGGCGGCGCGATGCTGACGCTGACCTATAACGGCTCGACCCGGGTCATCCCGAATTACAACGTCATGGGTGTCGCCAAGGCGGCGCTCGAGGCTTCGGTGCGCTATCTCGCCGCCGACTACGGCCCGCGCAACATCCGCGTCAATGCCATTTCCGCAGGCCCGATCCGCACGCTTGCCGGCGCCGGTATTTCGGATGCGCGCGCGATCCTTTCCTGGAACCAGCGCAATGCGCCGCTGCGCAAGACGGTCACCATCGACCAGGTCGGCAGTTCGGCGCTTTACTTGCTCTCCGACCTTTCCGTCGGCGTCACCGGCGAGATCCACTTCGTCGACGCGGGCTTTAACATCACCTCCATGCCGACGCTGGATACGCTGCGCAAAGCCGACGTCGAATAATCGTCGCCTGTTTGAAATTTTAAAGGCCGTGCGCAGATGATGCGCACGGCCTTTTTGCTTTCGTTGATGAAAAATCGGCGCGAACCGCGCCTGAGGGTTATTTTTTCGCCCACAGCACCTTGAAGCGGGCGTTGCGGCAGGTTTCGCCGCTTTCCCTGAAATTTGCCGCCAGAACCGGCTCATAGGGCAGGCCGCGATTAGCGACGAGCATCAGCCGGCCGCCGCCGCGCAGCGCGGATGCGGCTGCCTTGATCATCGCTTGGCCGAGCGACGGTTCGGCAGCATGGCCCTCGTGGAAGGGCGGGTTCATGATGACGAGATCGTACTTGTCCTTGACCTGCTCGCCCGCCAGATCGTGCCAGAAGAAGCGCGCAGGTGCGTTCGGGCAATTCTCCGCCAGATTGTCCCTGGCGGCCTCCAGGGCTGCGTGGTTGGCCTCGTAGAGGTCAAGGCGTGTGAGCCCGCGCGATCCCTGCGCCATCTCGACAGAGAGATAGCCCCATCCGGCGCCGAAATCCGCGACGTCCCCGGTGAAATCCTGCGGCAGGCGGGAGGCGAGCAGTTCCGATCCGGCATCGATCCGGTCGTGCGAAAACATGCCGGCGCTCGCATGGAAGCGACCGTCGACACGCACCGGCGTCTTCACCAGCTTGGAGACGATATCCCCGGCCTCTGCCGGCCGGCCGAACCAGAAGGCGACGCCATGATATTTCGGCATGTGGTCGATGGCGAGGCCGAAACCTTCCAGACGCTTGCGCAGCGGCTGGATGCCGTCTTCCTTGGCGCCGGCAACGACGATCAGGCCGCCCATCCGCGTGCGGGCTATCGCCGCGGCGAGATTGGCCTCGTTTTCGCCCTTGTGCTTGGTGCAGAGCACCAGCGCCGCGTCATAATCCTCGCCGTCGATCTCAGGCGTCGCTTCGATCCGCTGCGCCAGCAGCTGCCGATAGAGCGGACGGAAGCCCTGGACGGCGCTGAGGGAGGCGGCAAAGCCTTCCGGCAGCGCAAAGCCTGCCTCGGCGCCGAGGAAGAGCACGCGCTCGCCCTTGCCGGGCGCCTGGACTGTGCCGCTGGCAAAGGGATGGAACAGGGTCTTCAGCGTCTCGCGGCTCATGGATCTCGTCTCGTTCTTGAATAGAAAAAGGGCGCGGAAGAGTCCCGCGCCCGGAGTTAAGCTGCGCATAATCCTTTCCGAAAATCGCTTTCGATTGTCGAGGTTATGCGCGGGAAGACGCGGCTTATTCGGCCGCTTCTTCCTTCTTCTTCTCGTTCGGGATCTCCTGGCCGGTGGCCTGGTCGACAACCTTCATCGACAGGCGAACCTTGCCGCGTTCGTCGAAGCCGAGCAGCTTGACCCAGACCTTGTCGCCTTCCTTGACGACGTCCTGGGTCTTGGCAACACGCTCGGAAGCAAGCTGCGAGATGTGCACGAGACCGTCACGGGCGCCGAAGAAGTTGACGAAGGCGCCGAAGTCGGCGGTCTTGACAACAGTGCCTTCGTAGATCTGGCCGATCTCAGGCTCGGCGACGATCGAGTGGATCCACTTGCGGGCCGCTTCGATTTCCTTGCCCGAGGAGGAGGCGATCTTGACGGTGCCGTCATCCTCGATGTTGATCTTCGCGCCGGTCTTTTCGACGATTTCGCGGATGACCTTGCCGCCGGAGCCGATGACTTCGCGGATCTTGTCGACCGGAATGTTCATGACTTCGATGCGCGGAGCGAATTCGCCGAGCTGGCCACGGCTTTCGGTGATGGCCTTGGCCATTTCGCCGAGAATGTGGGCGCGACCACCCTGGGCCTGGCCAAGGGCGACCTTCATGATCTCTTCGGTGATGCCGGCGATCTTGATGTCCATCTGCAGCGAGGTGATGCCGTCGGCGGTACCTGCGACCTTGAAGTCCATGTCGCCGAGGTGATCTTCGTCACCGAGAATGTCGGAGAGGACGGCGAAACGCTCGCCTTCCAGGATCAGGCCCATGGCGATACCGGCAACCGGCTTGGCAAGCGGTACACCTGCGTCCATCAGAGCGAGCGAGGTGCCGCAGACGGTCGCCATCGAGGACGAGCCGTTCGACTCGGTGATCTCGGAGACGACGCGCAGCGTGTAGGGGAACTGCTCAGCCGACGGCAGCATCGGACGGATCGCGCGCCAAGCGAGCTTGCCATGACCGATTTCGCGACGGCCTGGGGAGCCCATGCGGCCGGTTTCGCCAACCGAGTAGGGAGGGAAGTTGTAATGGAGCAGGAAGCGCTCCTTGTACATGCCCGTCAAGGAGTCGACATACTGCTCGTCTTCGCCGGTGCCGAGGGTGGCAACGACGATCGCCTGCGTTTCACCGCGGGTAAAGAGCGCCGAACCGTGCGTGCGCGGCAGAAGGCCAACTTCCGATACGATCGGACGAACGGTTTCGAGGTCGCGACCGTCGATGCGGCTCTTGGTGTCGAGAATGTTCCAGCGGACGATCTTGGCCTGCAGGTGCTTGAAGATCGCGCCGACTTCTTCGGCCGTGTACTTGGCTTCGCCTTCCTCGGGGAGGAAGTGCGCCTTCACCTTCGCCTTGACGGCGTCGACGGCGGCGTAGCGATCGGCCTTCTGGGTGATCTTGTAGGCTTCGCGAAGTTCGCCTTCGGCGAGGCCGAGCATTTCGCTTTCGAGAGCGGAATAGTCTTCCGGCTGGAAGTCGCGCGGCTCCTTGGCGGCAACTTCGGCGAGCTTGATGATCGCGTCGAGAACCGGCTGGAAGCCCTTGTGGCCGAACATGACGGCGCCGAGCATGACGTCTTCGTTGAGTTCCTTGGCTTCGGATTCAACCATCAGCACGGCGTCGTAGGTGCCGGCGACGACGAGGTCGAGGCTCGACTCGTCCATCTCGTCGAGATGCGGGTTGAGAACGTATTCGCCGTTGATGTAGCCGACGCGCGCGCCGCCGACCGGGCCCATGAAGGGAACGCCCGACAGTGTCAGCGCAGCCGAAGTCGCGACCATCGACAGGACATCGGGATTGTTTTCAAGGTCGTGCTGGATGACGGTGACGACGACCTGCGTGTCGTTCTTATAGCCTTCCGGGAAGAGCGGGCGGATCGGGCGGTCGATCAGGCGGGAAACGAGGGTCTCGTTTTCGCTCGGACGGCCCTCACGCTTGAAATAGCCGCCGGGGATCTTGCCGGCTGCGTAGGTCTTTTCCTGATAGTTGACGGTGAGGGGAAAGAAGTCCTGGCCTGGCTTCGGCGCCTTGGCCGAGACGACGGTGGCGAGAACGACGGTTTCGCCGTAGGTGGCGAGAACGGCGCCGTCGGCCTGACGGGCGATCTTGCCGGTTTCGAGCTTCAGCGGGCGTCCGGCCCACTCGATTTCCACTGTATGTGTATCGAACATGTCTTGTCCTTCAATGCGGGAGCACGCGCCATCGCCGATATCAAGGCGCAGCGCACAGTCGACCGCAATCAATGTGACGTATCACGGGCAAGACAACGGGAGGCTTTTCATCCTCGGTTCCCTCGGGCGAGGGAAACCGGGCCAAAGCTCTTTGAGAAGCCTTGGCCGAAAGCATCCGGCAATCCTGCCCCATGACAGGTCAGCGGTTGGTTTGGCAGATCCGGCCCATCCGGGTCCGCCGGTCGTTCCACCGCATAAGATAGAGCGCGGCTGGAACATTTCATCGGGAACATCGTCCCGAAACAGATCCGGCGGACGCTCGGAAGCGCCCGCCGGACAATCTTAGCGGCGGATACCCAGGCTGCCGATCAGCTTGGAATAGCGGCCTTCATCCTTCTTCTTGAGATAGTCAAGAAGCGAGCGGCGGCTCGAAACCATCGTCAACAGGCCACGGCGGGAATGGTTATCCTTCTTGTGGTCCTTGAAGTGTTCGGTCAGGTTGTTGATGCGTTCGGTCAGGATCGCGACCTGAACCTCAGGAGAACCGGTGTCGCCTTCGGCGGTTGCGTATTCCTTGATCAGCGCAGCCTTGCGCTCAGCAGTGATCGACATCGGATGATCCTTTCTATGAGAGGAGATTGAAGTCGCCAAAAGCCGGGATGCCGTCCAGCTTTGGCCGTGAATGCGAGCAGGCGGACCTGACGCTGGCGCTGCCTATAAACCAAATAAGCACCGATGGAAAGAGGGAGTGTTCCCAGCGCTTCAATGGCCCGCCATGGCATCCCGGATCATCCCGTCGTAACCTTCGGGATCCTGCAGCATGGCGAAATGGCTCGCATTCTTCAGGATCACGAGTTTGGCGCCCGGAATCTCCCTTGCCATCATTTCCGTATGGTCGAGCTTGACGGCTTCATCGTGATCGCCGATCGCAAGTGTCACCGGGACCGAGATCTTCGCAAGATCGGCAGCTGTCCAGGCCGGCTGGGTGTCCCACATCTTGGAGATCTGCTTGAAGAAGGCTCGGTATTCGGTCGGCGTCGGCGAAAGCTTTCTGTATTGGTCGCCGGCAACGTCGATGTAGTGGCTGAAGGTCTTGTTCTCCAAGACGTCGGGCTTGACGCCGTCAGTCGTGACGTTGGCTGCCTGGGCAATGACGCGGGTCAGCTTTTCCGGATGGTTCATCGCCATGTCGATGCCGATAATGCCGCCGTCCGACCAGCCCACAAGCGTCACCTTGTCGATTTTCAGATAGTCGAGCAGGGCGACGTAATCCGAGGTCATGAGATCGTAACCGAAAGGCTGCCCGCTGCGTGTCGAACGCCCGTGACCGCGGCTGTCGGCGACGATGACCCGATGATCCCTTGCAAACTCTGCCACCTGATGGCCCCAGAGGTCGGCATTTCCCAGACCGCCATGGATGAAGAGGATCGGATCGCCTTCGCCAAATTCGGCGTAATACATCTTGATGTCGTTCACATCGGCCATGCCGCTCGTCTTCGCCGCCGGCATCGAAGGAAAGGCCGGAAGCTCGGCCCAGCGTTCGGCGGCCTGCGCGCCGGCAACGATCAGGAACAACGAAAAGAACGTCAGTATTTTCGCAATTCTGCGCATGATTTTCCCCTCGGGCCGCCATGGCCCAAGGGAAAGGATATTCTATCGTTACCGGCTGGCAATCGCCATTGCCGTCATAAAACGGGCAGGTTCAGGCAAAAACCCGTTTCGGGCGAAATTCGCCCTGGCCGATTTCGCCGATGGCGATCAGCCTTCCGCGGGCCGTCGCATAGGCCTCGCTTTCGGCGATCGGCGCATCGCGGCCGCGCACAAGGATCGGATTGCCCATTTTCAGCCGGTGCGCCTGGTCGTCGTTGATGACGAGGTGGGGCAGGGCGGAAAGCGCCTCGCAAGTGTCGATCAGGAGCGCATCGAGGGCGGCGAGCCGCTCGTCCATGCCTTCGATCGCTTCGAGCGCCACGAGGTCTGCGAGCGGCACCATGGCCTCTTCGGCGAAGGGCGCGACGAAGGTGCGCCGCAGGCCGGAAACATGGCCGTAGCAGCCGAGCTCGCGGCCGAAATCGCGGGCGAGCGCCCGGACATAAGTGCCCTTGCCGCATTCCACTTCGAAATGCGCCGTGTTTGCATCCGGGCAGGCGAGCAAGGTCAGCCGGAAGATCTCGACTTCGCGCGAGGGTATTTCGACGGCTTCGCCGTCGCGCGCCAGATCATAGGCGCGTTCGCCCGATATCTTGATCGCCGAAAACTGCGGAGGCACCTGATTGATAGTGCCGATATACCGAGGCAGGATATCGCGGATTTGCTGTTCGCTCGGACGCTTGTCCGAGCTTTGGGTGACCTCGCCCTCGAGATCGTCCGTTGCCCGCTCCTCGCCCCAGCTCACCGTAAATTCATAGATCTTGCGGCCATCCATGACATAGGGAACGGTCTTCGTCGCATCGCCGAGCGCGATCGGCAGCATGCCGGAGGCGAGCGGATCGAGCGTACCGGCATGGCCGGCCTTCTGTGCCTTGTAGAGCCACTTGATCTTGGAAACGGCTTCCGTCGAGCCGAAATCCACCGGCTTGTCGAGGATCAGCCAGCCGGAAATCGGCCGGCCCTTGGGTTTGCGTGGTTTGGACATCAGTCTCTTCTATTATTGTTCGTCATTATCGCCGTCGAGGTCGCGTTGGACCTCGGGCGAACGCAGCAGCTCGTCGATCTTCTTGTAATTGTCGAAGCTGGTGTCGTCGCGGAAGCGCACCTCTGGCATGTATTTCATCTGGCGAAGCTGTGGTCCCAGCCGGCCACGGATGAATTTCGCATGGCGGTTCAACGCCTCGATGACGATGCTATGGTCGGAAACGCCGAGCGGCGTCACGTAGGCCGTGGCGATCTTGAGGTCAGGCGACATGCGCACTTCCGAGATCGAGATCACGGTCGCCTCGATGATGTCGTCGCGCACCTCGCCGCGCTGAAGCACCTGGGTGATCGCGGCGCGGACCTGTTCGCCAACGCGCAGCATGCGCTGCGAAGGCGCGGAAGAAGTTGGTCTGGTCATTGTTATCTCTATTTGCCGATGCGGCTGGGAATCGAACCCGTCAAAGGAGAGCGTCCATGACTCTTTTGGCCGAAAAGGTCAAGCCGGCAGGTACAAAAGCCATCCGCCGGGTGGCGGATGGCTTTTGCAAAGTTGCTGTGACGCCAGGGATTAGAGCGTGCGCGTGATATGTTCCACGCGGAAGCACTCGATGATGTCGCCGACGCGCATGTCCTCGTAGTTTTCGAAGGCCATGCCGCATTCCTGGCCCATCGGCACCTCGGAGACTTCGTCCTTGAAGCGCTTGAGGGTCTTGAGCTTGCCTTCGTGAACGACGACGTCGTTGCGGATGAGGCGGACGCCCGCTCCACGCTCGACCTTGCCTTCGACGACACGGCAGCCGGCGACCTTGCCGACCTTGGTGATGTTGAACACTTCCAGGATTTCGGCGTTACCGATGAAGGTCTCGCGCCGTTCCGGAGACAGGAGGCCCGACATCGCTGCCTTCACGTCATCCACGAGGTCGTAGATGATGTTGTAGTAGCGGATTTCGATGCCCTGGCGCTCGGCGAACTGGCGAGCCTGCGCATTGGCGCGAACGTTGAAGCCGATGATGGCCGCGTTCGAAGCTTCGGCGAGCGACATATCCGACTCGGTGATGCCGCCTGCACCCGAATGCACGATGCGGGCGCGGACTTCGTCGGTGCCGAGCTTTTCCAGAGCGCCGGCAATCGCTTCGATCGAACCCTGCACGTCGCCCTTGATGACGAGCGGGAACTCCTTGATGCCGGTGCTCTGCATCTGCGTCATCATCTGCTCCAGCGAGCCGCGCTGTCCCGACTGACGGGCAGCCGCCTTGTCGCGGGCAAGACGCTGACGGTATTCGGAGATTTCGCGGGCGCGGCTCTCGCTTTCGACGACGGCGAACTTGTCGCCCGCCTGCGGCGTGCCGGAAAGGCCGAGCACCTCGACGGGCATGGCCGGCGGCGCTTCCTTCATATGCTCGCCCTTGTCGTTGACGAGGGCGCGTACACGGCCCCAGACGTCGCCTGCGACGATGATCTGGCCTGGTTTCAGCGTACCGTTCTGGACGAGAACCGTGGCAACCGAGCCGCGACCGCGGTCGAGCTGAGCTTCGATGACGGTACCCTCCGCTGTGCGGTTCGGATTGGCCTTGAGGTCAAGGATTTCCGCCTGCAGCAGAACGGCTTCGAGCAGCTTGTCGAGGTTCTTGCCTGTTTTGGCCGAAACTTCGACGTCAAGCGTTTCACCGCCCATCGATTCCACAAACACTTCGTGCTGCAGAAGCTGGTTGCGCACCTTCTGCGGATCGGCTTCGTGCTTGTCGATCTTGTTGATCGCCACGATGATCGGAACACCGGCCGCCTTGGCGTGATTGATCGATTCGATCGTCTGCGGCATGACGCTGTCGTCAGCTGCTACGACCAGGATCGCGATGTCGGTCGCCTGCGCGCCGCGGGCACGCATCGCCGTGAAGGCGGCGTGACCGGGAGTGTCGATGAAGGTGATCTTCTGGCCGTTCTGCTCCACCTGATAGGCGCCGATATGCTGCGTGATGCCACCGGCTTCGCCGGCAACCACGTTGGCATGGCGGATGGCGTCGAGCAGCGAGGTCTTGCCGTGGTCGACGTGACCCATGATCGTGACGACAGGCGGACGCGAAACGCGATCGCCTTCGACGTCGGCAATGTTGAAGATGCCGAGTTCGACGTCGGATTCAGAAACACGCTTGACCGTATGGCCGAATTCGCCGGCGATAAGTTCGGCAAGGTCGGCGTCGATGACGTCGCCCGGCTTCATCATCTGGCCTTCCTTCATCAGGTACTTGATGACGTCGACGGCGCGTTCGGACATGCGCTGCGACAGTTCCTGAATGGTGATGGTCTCGGGCAGAACGACTTCGCGGGAAATCTTCTCGCGCGTTTCCTGCATCTGGCTGCGGCGGAACTTCTCCTGCCGGCGGCGCATCGCCGAAAGCGAACGGCTGCGGCCGGCGTCTTCGCCATCCACATCGGCTGTGGTGATCGTCAGCTTGCCGCGGCGGCGCTCGTCTTCCGTCTTCGGGCGGGTCGTTACCGGCTTTGCCGGTTCCGGGCGAACGACACGGCCACGCACCGGACCGCCGCGCGCAGCGCCCCGATCGTCGTCGCCATCGTCATCGCGGCGGCCACGGACGCCGGCCGGTGCGGCGGCGCCGGGGGCCGGACGGGCGGCAGCGGGTGCGGCGCTATCGGGCCGGCGGGCAGCCGGCGCCGACGATGCCGGCCGCGGAGCGTTGGGGCGAGCTTCGGCCACAACCGGAGCCGGTGCTGCGGCAGTGGCTGCCGGTTCGGCAACGGCGGCAGCAGCGGCTTCCGCCTGCCGGGTTGCCTCTTCGGCGGCCCTGCGGGCCGCTTCTTCCGCCTCGGCTGCCTTGCGGATAGCCTCTTCGGCGGCGCGAAGCTTCTCTTCCTCGGCGCGGCGGATCGCATCCTGAGCGTCACGCGCCTGGGATTCGGCGAGCGCACGGCGGCGCGCATCCATTTCCTCAGGCGACAGATGGTTCAGCACGACAGGGCGCGGACGATCGTTCGAGCGCGGCTGCTGATAGGACTGCTGCGGACGCTGATTGGTCTGGCTGCCGCCGGGCTGGTGGACGCGCGGCGCCGGCGTCGGCTGCTGCGGACGCGCCTGCGCAGGCGCGGGTGCCGGTTCGGCGGCGCGGACCGGGGCCACCGGGGCGGCAGGTGTAATCGGCTTTTCGTCTTCCGGGCGCATCGGACGCCGCTTGCGGGTCTCGACGACGACCGCCTTGGTGCGACCCCGACCCATATCCTGGCGAACGGTGCCCTGGCTCATCCCTGATGGTTTCAGGGTAAGCGTCTTCTTGCCCGTTACGCTGAGTGTCTTGTCGTCATTACTATCGGTCATTCGTTCCCGTTCCTTCGGACAGGGAGCGATGACTAGATCACACCCCTGTCGTTCAAATACTGTCGATCAATGATGACGGGACCGGCCGATGCCGGTGACCGTATCATTGCTTTTGCCGGCCAGCGCCGCCCGCTGCCCGGGACTGACCGCCAATACGGTACTGTTCGAGCATCTTTGCGCGCTTCACTACACCCTCACCCGCCTGCCCTGCAAGCACTGCGGCATGGATAAAAGCATTCTGGCCCATCAGGCCTTCCATTTCGCTCTCCGAGAAGAGACGGAAGGAAGGTATCTCCTCCTCGGTCTCCATTCCGAGGTGCCAGGCCTTGCGGGCCTGGTCGATTTTCCGGACGCCATCGTCCGCTGCTTCAGTCGCGTGGAACACCGCAAGGGCTGCTCCGCTTCTCACCGCGGCGTCCACTTTCGAGGAGCCGCTGATGAACTGGCCGGCTTTGCGCGCCATGTTCATCATCTGCATCAATTGCGCCGCCAGCAGCCTGTCGACGCCCGCGCCGAGATCGTCCGCCGCCTTGACGTCGCTCTTCAGGGCGCGGGCGAAGAGCTTCTTCGCCACCGCCTTGTCGACCAGCGACCGGTCGGCTTTCACCCAGCATCCGCGTCCCGGAAGCTCACGCTTCAGGTCGGCGACGACGGTTCCGTCGGGAGCCGCGACGAAGCGGATCAGCTCATCCGGCGATCCGCTTTCGCGCGTCACGATGCACATGCGTCCGTTCACGTCATAACCTGCGAGATCGTCGTTCTCGGGGAGAGCGTCCGGCTCATGCGCGGTCATCATGCTTCCTGTTCGGCTTCGGTGACCTCTTCTTCGGTCCCCTTCGCCAGGTCCTCTTCCGTGATCCAGCCGGCCGCAAGACGGGCCTGGACGATCATCTGCTCAGCCTCGACGCGCGAGACGTCGAACTTCGAGAACAGGCCTTCGAATTTCTTCGTTTCGCCGTTCTTGCGTTCCGTCCAGCCGACGAGGTCGTCGGCGGCGCAGCCGGCGAAGTCTTCGATCGTCTTGATGCCGTCTTCGCCAAGCGCGACCATCATCTGGGCGGTCATGCCGTCGATCTCGCGCAGCTCGTCCTGAACGCCAAGCGCCTTGCGCTTTTCGTCCATCTCGGCTTCGAGACGCTCGAGGAATTCGCGGGCGCGGGTCTGGATTTCCTGCGCCGTATCTTCGTCGAAACCGTCGATCGAGGAGATTTCGTCGAGATCGACGTAAGCGAGTTCCTCGACGGCGGCAAAACCTTCAGACGCCAGTACCTGGCCGACCATCTCGTCGACATCGAGCGAGTCCATGAAGAGGTTGGTGCGCTCGTTGAATTCCTTCTGACGGCGCTCGGACTCTTCGGCTTCCGTCATGATGTCGATGTCCCAGCCGGTCAGCTGCGAGGCGAGGCGGACGTTCTGGCCGCGACGGCCGATCGCAAGCGACAGCTGCTCGTCGGGAACGACCACTTCGATACGCTCGGCATCCTCGTCGAGAACGACCTTGGCGACTTCGGCCGGCTGCAGGGCGTTGACGACGAAGGTCGCCGGGTCCTGCGACCACGGAATGATGTCGATCTTCTCGCCCTGAAGCTCGCCGACGACCGCCTGGACGCGCGAACCGCGCATACCGACGCAGGCGCCGACCGGATCGATCGAACTGTCGTTCGAGATCACGGCGATCTTGGCGCGCGAGCCCGGATCGCGGGCGACCGACTTCACCTGGATGATGCCGTCGTAGATTTCAGGCACTTCCATGGTGAAGAGCTTCACCATGAACTGCGGATGCGTGCGCGACAGGAAGATCTGCGGGCCGCGCTGCTCGCGACGGACATCATATACGTATGCGCGGACGCGATCGCCATAGCGGACATTCTCGCGTGGGATCATTTCGTCGCGGCGGATGATGCCTTCGCCACGACCGAGGTCGACGATGACGTTGCCATATTCGACGCGCTTGACGGTGCCGTTGACGATTTCGCCGGTGCGATCCTTGAATTCGTCGAACTGGCGGTCACGCTCGGCTTCACGCACCTTCTGCACGATCACCTGCTTGGCGGACTGTGCAGCGATGCGGCCGAAATCCATCGGCGGCAGCGGATCGGCGATGAAATCACCGAGAGCGGCATCCGGGTTCCGGTCGCGGGCGAGTTCCAGCGGGATCTGCGTCGAATAATCCTCGGCCTTGTCGACGACCTCGAGCAGGCGCTGCAGCCGGATTTCGCCGGTCTTCGGGTTGATATCGGCCCGGATGTTGGACTCGGTGCCGTAACGCGAGCGTGCCGCCTTCTGAATGGCATCGGCCATTGCGGCAAGCACGATCTCGCGGTCGATGACCTTTTCGCGCGCCACTGCATCTGCGATCTGCAGAAGTTCGAGCCGGTTCGCACTGACTGCCATTGTCTTGTTTCTCCGTCTTTACTCCGGGGTTCCCGTCCCTGAAGCGGTCTGTTGATCGGTTATTCCTGGTCGTCCGCTTCGTTCTGGTTGGCGGCCTGCGCTTTCGCCAGCTTGTCGGCGCGCAATGCGTCGCGGATCAGATCGTCGGTCAGAATGAGCTTCGCCTCGCTGAGCGCCGTGAAGGGAATGATGACCTTCAGTTCTTCTCCATAGGCAACCTGGTCGCGCTCAAGCGTGAAACCATCTGCGTCTGCTTCGAGGATCTTGCCACGGAAGCGTTTGCGATTGCCGACCATGATCGACGTCTCGCATTTCACAAGGTGACCCTGCCAGCGGACGAAATCGGATTTCCGAACCATCGGACGGTCGATGCCGGGCGAAGACACCTCAAGATGATACTCTTTATCGATGGGATCTTCCACATCGAGGACCGGAGAAATCGCCATCGAGACCTCTTCGCAGTCCTGAACCGTCATCGTGCCGTCGTTGCGTTCGGCCATGACCTGCATCGTCGCGCCGTTCTGGTTCAGCATACGCACGCGGATGAGCCTGAAGCCCATGCCAATGAGAACGGGTTCGATGATATCGGCAAGACGCTGGTCGAGCCCGGTTTCGGTAATCAGCCGCGGCTCAAGTTCGTTGTCTGCGTTTGTCAGGTCCGACAAGCGGTTCGCTCCTCGCAATTTCATGCTTTTCGGGCGATCGCGGTAATAAAAAAGAGCGGGTCCTTGCGGCCCACTCTTCATCAAGCGATCAAGAATTTGAGAGCCATATAGTCGGCTTTTTCCGAAATTGCAAGATCTGCGGCCCAATCCGCCGATTCGCCTGTCGCAATGTGGAGAGGCCTATGGCCAGCGTCCGTCTTGCGCATATATTGCCGTGGGGCGCAATGACATAAGCGGGAGATATCGTGGCGTACACTTCCTCGACATTGGCGCCTTTGCGGCACGAGACCTACCGCGCCATCTGGTTTGCCAGCCTTTCCTCGAATTTCGGTGGCCTGATCCAGGCCGTGGGCGCTGCCTGGATGATGACGACGATCACCGCCTCGGAGGATATGGTCGCGCTGGTGCAGACCTCGACGGCGCTGCCGATCATGCTGTTTTCGCTGGTATCGGGCGCGCTTGCCGACAATTACGACCGCCGCCGGGTCATGCTGACGGCGCAAGGCATGATGCTTGGCGTCTCTGCGCTGCTGACGATCTCTGCGCTTCTCGGCTGGATGACGCCCTGGCTCCTGCTCTTCTTCACCTTCCTGATCGGCTGCGGCACCGCGCTCAACAATCCCTCCTGGCAGGCTTCGGTCGGCGACATGGTGCCGCGCGCCGATCTGCCGGGCGCCGTCACGCTGAACAGCATGGGCTTCAACATCACCCGAAGCGTCGGCCCCGCGATCGGCGGCGCCATCGTGGCGGCGGCCGGCGCTGCCGCGGCTTTCGCGGTGAACACCCTGAGTTACCTCCCATTGATCTATGCCCTGCTGCGCTGGCGCCCGGGCACGCCGGTCTCGACCCTTCCGCGCGAAGCGCTCGGCAGCGCCATCTTCGCCGGCCTGCGTTATGTCTCCATGTCGCCCAATCTCGAAAAGGTTCTCGTCAGGGGCCTCGTCTTCGGCATCGGCGCGAGCTCGATCCTGGCGCTGCTGCCGATCGTCGCCCTTGATCTGGTTGCCGGCGGCCCGCTGACCTACGGCTTCATGCTCGGCGCTTTCGGCATCGGTGCGATCGGTGGCGCAGTGCTGAATGCGAGGCTTCGCCAGATGCTGTCCAGCGAGATCATCATTCGCCTGGCCTTTGCCGGCTTTGCGCTGAGCGCCGTGATCGCCGCCCTGAGTCCGAGCGCCGTCCTCACCTCTACCGGACTGCTCCTCTCCGGCGCCTGCTGGGTTTCGGCGCTCTCGCTTTTCAACACCATCGTCCAGCTTTCTACGCCGCGCTGGGTGGTCGGCCGCGCGCTGTCGCTTTATCAGACCGTCACCTTCGGCGGCATTGCCGGCGGCAGCTGGCTCTGGGGTGTTGCCGCCGATCGTTATGGCGTCTCAAATGCGCTGCTGATGTCGTCAGTCGTCCTGTTGGTCGGCATCGTGATCGGCCTGCGTTTTTCTATGCCGGCTTTCGCCTCGCTCAATCTCGATCCGCTGAACCGCTTCACCGCGCCGGCCTTGAGCCTCGACATCACGCCGCGCAGCGGCCCGATCGTCATCCAGGTCGATTACGAGATCGCCGATGCCGACCTGGCCGAATTCATGACGCTGATGGTGGAGCGCCGCCGCATCCGCATCCGCGATGGCGCCCGCCATTGGGCGCTGATGCGCGATCTCGAAAATCCCGGACTCTGGACGGAAAGCTACCATACGCCGACCTGGGTCGAATATATAAGGCACAACCAGCGGCGCACGCAGGCCGATGCCGAAAACATCGACAGGCTTCGCGCGCTTCACCGCGGCGAAGGCCTGCCTCATGTTCACCGCATGATCGAGCGCCAGGCCATTCCGCCCGGCGACGACGTCTTTCACAAGGCGCCGATCGATCTGCATCATTGAGGATAGGGATGCATAATTTCAGGCTCGCCCGCCTTTCCGATCTTGCCGCCATCGTCCGGCTTCTAGCCGACGACGACCTCGGCGCCACCAGAGAAATCGTCTCCGATCCGGTCGATGCGCGTTATCTCTCGGCTTTCGCCTCGATCGAAGCAGATGCCAATCAGCTTCTGGCCGTCGCCGTCGATGCGGCCGACGAGGTCGTCGGCTGCCTGCAGCTGAGTTTTCTTCCCGGCCTTTCCCGGGCCGGCATGTGGCGCGGGCAGATTGAAAGTGTGCGTATCGCCCGCGATCTTCGCGGCTCGGCTCTCGGAACGCAATTCATCGAATGGGCGATCGCCCAATGCGTCGAGCGCGGTTGCGGCCTCGTGCAGCTGACGTCCGACAAGATGCGGGGAGATTCGATCCGCTTTTACGAGAAGCTCGGCTTCGTCGCGAGCCATGAAGGGCTGAAGCGCCCTCTCTGAAGCGGTTACTTCAGCTTGGCCTTCATCGTGGCCTCGGGAAAGCAGGTTGGCTTCATGCCGTTCTTTACCTGCCACTGGCCGATCGAACGCCGTGTTTTGTAGCCCGGCAGACCGTCGGAACCGCCGACATCGTAGCCTTGCCGCTCCAGCGCCTTCTGCATGGCCGAGACATCCGAGCGCAGCATCTTGCCGACATCGCCCCATCTGCCTTCGAAGGCGCCGCCATTATAGGCGATCCGATCGGCGAGGTTGCCGATATAGAGCGCATAGAGATCGGAATTATTATATTCCTTGATGGTGTAGAAATTCGGCGTGACGATGAACTCAGGCCCGTCGCGGCCGGCCGGCACCAGCATCATGCTTTCGGCCTTCATCTCGCCTGTGGGAAAACCCTTGCCGGAGATGCGCGCGATGCCGAGCGAGGCCCAGTGCGAAAGCGGCTTTGCGAGATCAGGTCCCTCCTGGGCGCAGGAAACCGCTTCCGGTATCGACACTTCGAAGCCCCAGTCGCGATCGCGCTGCCAGCCCTTCTTGACCAGGAAATTGGCGATCGAGGCGAGTGAATCCGGCACCGAGGCCCAGATGTTGCGGTGGCCGTCGCCGTCGAAATCGACGGCATATTTCAGATAGCTCGTCGGCATGAATTGCGGCTGTCCCAGCGCGCCCGCCGACGAACCCTTGAAATCGGCAGGCGTGACGTCGCCGCCGTCGAGAATATGCAGCGCCGCCACCAGTTCGGTGCGGAACATCTCCTTGCGCGTCGACATGAAGGCTTTGGTCGCCAGCACCTCGATCGCCGAATTCGGGATCTTCGCCACGCCGAAGCCCGTCTCCCGGCCCCAGATGGCAAGCACGATCGAGCCCGGCACGCCATAGGTCTTCTCGATCCGCTTCAACGTCGAGCCGTATTGCGCGGCAAAACTTCGCCCTGTCGCGGCGAGCTTCTTCAGCCGGTCCTCGTTGAAATAGGGACCGGGCGAGGAAAATTCGGCCTGCGTCTGCTTCTGCTCCTTCGGCGGCGGGAAGCCGGGCGGGGCGAGATCGGGCAGGTTCCAGTTCAACGTGACGCCGGAGAAGGCTGCCTGGAAGGTCTTCTCCGAAATACCGTTCGCCTTTGCCTCCGGCCAGAGATCCTTCTGCACCCACGTCTCGAACTGCGCCTCGACATCGGCTTTCGAAGGGACAGCATATGAGGGGAGGGGCAGGAGAGCGGCCGTCGTCGCGAGCGCGAGTATCCGCAGAATAAAAAACCCTCTCATATCACCGTCCGTGCCCGGAGCGCCGCGGCAAGCGTGCCCTCGTCGAGATAGTCGAGTTCGCCACCGACCGGCACGCCATGCGCCAGCCGCGTGATCTTCACGTCAAGCCCCTGCAACTGGTCGGTGATGTAGTGCGCCGTCGTCTGTCCCTCGACGGTGGCGTTGACCGCGATGATCAGTTCCCGGATGCCGCCTTCGCCGACCCGGTCGATCAGCCCGCGGATATTGAGATCGTCGGGTCCGACCCCATCGAGCGGCGACAGCGTGCCGCCGAGCACGTGATAGGCGGCGTTCAGCGCGCCGGCGCGCTCCAGCGCCCAGAGATCGGAGACGTCCTCGACGACGATGATGACGGATTGATCTCGCTGTGTGTCGGTGCAGACGGTGCAGGGGTCGACCGTATCGACATTGCCGCAGCGTGAGCAGATCTTCACCTTGTCATAGGCTTCGCCCATCGCATTCGACAGCGGGCCGAGCAGTTGGTCTTTCTTCTTGATCAGATGCAGTGCGGCCCGGCGGGCCGAGCGCGGCCCGAGGCCCGGCACCTTCGCCAGAAGCTGGATGAGTTTTTCGATTTCGGGGCCGGTGACTCGTTTTGCCATGCGCCGTTCTTAGCTGATATGCAGCGAAAACGGAATCGCGGAAGGATTGGCTGTCCCATGAAAATCCTGGCCCTCTGCATCGGCAATCCGGAAAGGCTGGCCGGCAAGAGTTACAAGTCCGGCATCTTCAAGCATGCCGTCAATGGCGTGGTGATGATCGATGCCGAAGGACTGGTCGGCGACGCGATCTGCAACCGCAAACACCATGGTGGTGTCGATCAGGCGGTTTATATTGAAGGATCGCTGACGCTCGACTGGTGGGCGCAGGAATTGCGCCGGACGCTCGAGCCAGGCACCTTCGGCGAAAACATGGTGATCTCAAACCTCGACAACCGCGCCGTCGCCGTCGGCGACCGCTTCGTCGCCGAAGATCTCATCCTCGAAGTCACCGCGTGCCGCATCCCCTGCGCGACCTTTGCCGCCAGGATGAACGATCCTAGATTCGTTAAACGCTATACCGTGGCCGCGCGTCCCGGCATTTACTGTCGCGTTATTCGCGGAGGCGTGGCCAGGGTCGGAATGGCAATCGAACACCAGCCTTTTCCAGGAGAAAAAGTGACAATGCCAGAGCTGATGAAAACATTCGGCCGGCAGCTTTCGGAGGCGGACCGGTCGCGATATCTCGCCGCCCCTATTCACTACAAGCTGCGTGGGATGCTGGAAGCGCAGCCTTAAGAGCGATGTCTAGTATGCATCGCGGCTCGATAGTCGCATAGGCTATCGAGCGTGGTTAAAAGAAGATCGATTGCCTGCTATTAAAACGGCAGCTTGAAGCCGGGCGGGATCGGCAGGCCGGCGGTGAGCGCCTTGGTCTTTTCGGCAGCGAGGGCTTCGGCCTTGTCCTTGGCGTCCTTGTGAGCGGCGACGATCAGGTCCTCGAGGATCTCGACATCGTCTTCCTTGAAGAGCGACGGATCGATCTTTAGGCTCTTGAGCTCGCCCTTGCCAGAGATGATGACGGTGACGAGGCCGCCGCCTGCCTTGCCTTCGGCGGTCAGCTCGGCGATTTCCGCCTGCATCTGCTCCATCTTGGCCTGCATTTCCTTGACTTTGCCCATCATGCCCATGATGTCGCGCATCGTCTCGCTCCTTCTTGAAACGTCAGAATTCTATGTCGTCGCCGGGCAGGATGTCACCTTCCTCGGATTCGGCGGCAGCCGGGGGCTTTGCCTCGCCTTCCTCCTCCGGTTCGGGCGCCCGCACCCGCACGTCGATGATCTTCGCGCCCGGAAAATGCGCCAGGATCGCCGCGACGTCAGGATCCTGCCGCGCGTCGATCACGTGCTGTTCGCGGGTCCTGGCCTCTGCTTCCACCATCGTCGGCCCGCCTTCTTCGCGGCTGGTGCTGACGATCCAATGGATTCCAGTCCATTCCTTGAGCTTGACGGCAAGTTCGTTGAGCAGCGTGTTCGGAGCGCCTTCCGTGAGGTTCACGTCCAGTCGGCCGGGCTCAAGACGGACCGGCCGCACGAAGTTGCGCACCAGTGCCTTCAACTTGACGTCGCGCTTCTCGCCGGCAAGGTCGACGATATCGGCGATGGAATTGACACGCACGAGCGGCTTCGGAGCCTCTGCGGGCTTGGCCTCGATACGGCCGATGTTCTGCGGCTCCGGATTGGGCACGGCGCGCAGCATCGCAGTCGGTCCCGAGGGCTGCGGCCGTGGTGTGGGCTCGACCGCGCGCGCCGTAACGCTGCTCTGATAGGGGACCCGCGTTCCGTTGCCGCCGCCATTGCCGGAAGGGGAAGAGGGGCGCTGGCCGGCACTGTCGCCGGAGAATTCGGCAAGCCGCCGCGCCGCATCCTCGGGCGCAGGCAGATGCGCCGCGTGCGCAAGCCGGATGAGCACCATTTCGGCAGCACCTGCCGTCCGCGACGAGCCTTCCGTTTCCGGGATGCCTTTCAGCAGCATCTGCCAGATGCGCGACAGCGTCGTCACCGCAACGCCCTTGGCAAACTCCGCTGCCTTGGTGCGCTCGATTTCGCTGAGCGACGGATCGTTAGCGGCATCCGGCACATATTTCAGCCGTGTGACCAGATGAGTGAAATCGGCAAGATCGGTCAGCACCACTACCGGATTGGCGCCCGCCTCGTACTGGCTCTGGAATTCGCCGAGTGCAGCGGCCACATCGCCTTTGACGACATGCTGGAAGAGATCGACGATCCGGGCGCGGTCGGCAAGGCCGAGCATGCCGCGCACGGCTTCCGCCTGCACGGCGCCTGCGCCATGGGCGATCGCCTGGTCGAGCAGCGACAGGCCGTCGCGCGCCGAGCCCTCGGCGGCGCGCGCGATCATCGCCAGCGCATCGGGTTCCGCATCGATGCCTTCCTTGGCTGCGATCGTCGAGAACAGCCCGACGAGATCGGAGGCGCTGATGCGGCGCAGGTCGAAGCGCTGGCAGCGCGACAGCACCGTGATCGGCACTTTGCGGATTTCGGTGGTGGCGAAGATGAACTTCACATGCTCCGGCGGCTCTTCGAGCGTCTTCAACAGGCCATTGAAGGCCTGCGTCGACAGCATGTGCACTTCGTCGATGATATAGACCTTGTAGCGCGCCGATACCGGCCGGTAGCGCACCTGCTCGATGATCTCTCTTATATCGTCGATGCCGGTATGGGAGGCGGCGTCCATCTCGATCACGTCGACATGCCGGCCCTCCATGATTGCCTGGCAGTGTTCGCCGGGCACGCGAAGGTCGATCGTCGGCTTGTCTACGTCAGCCGTCTTGTAGTTCAGCGCTCGCGCCAGGATGCGCGCCGTCGTCGTCTTGCCGACGCCGCGCACGCCGGTCAGCATATAGGCTTGGGCGATGCGGCCGGTCTCGAAAGCGTTGGTCAGCGTGCGGACCATCGGCTCCTGGCCGACCATCAGGTCCGTAAAATCCTTGGGGCGGTATTTGCGAGCCAGCACCCGGTATCCGGTGCCCGTCGAGGCGGCATCTTTTGACTGTCGCTCGGTGTCGCTCATCGCCCTGCTTGTCGCCCGGGATCGTCGGGCATTTCGTGGAGAGAAGGTGGGAGGCTGGCACGATGACCCGTGCCGGGCTCGTTAGGGCTGCTTCCTTCCGGACCTGACCCGGTTGGCGAGTGGCTCGTCCACCACCAACCTCCCGGATGCACATATCGGCAATATCGTCATCAAAAGCAAGCCAACATGATAAAAAACTGCTAGTCGTAGGAAAAGACAGGAGGAATACCCTTGCAAGCCTTCGAGCTCGACCCCCGGCTGGAAAACGACAGCGTCAGCATTATGGTGACCGGCTTGTGTGACCTGAGATTGTCCAAGGACGCCCGCTGGCCCTGGCTCATTCTCGTGCCGCGCAGGGCTGATATCACCGAAATCTTCGAGCTGACACCGCTCGACCAGGTCCTACTCACCTTCGAGACGGAGATGGTCGCCAGCGCTCTGAAGGAGATCACCGGAGCGACAAAAATCAATATCGGGGCTCTTGGCAATATCGTCCGCCAGCTTCATGTTCATGTCATTGCCCGCTTCGAAGGCGATGCCAACTGGCCGGGTCCCGTCTGGGGCTTCGGCCGCGCGGAGCCTTACGAGGACGGAAAGAGAGACGAGTTCACGGCGAAGCTGCGGGAAGCCCTTTCATCATGAGTCATTCGCTTTTCGATTCGGATGTGCCGCATCCGGAACCCAGCAACCTCACTGCCTTTGCAGCCAACGATCTTAATCGCGATTCCGAACATCGCGACGAGCAATCCGTGGAAAAGGCGCTGGCGAGGGAAGGCACGCATATCTTCGCCTTTGCTAAAGACAAGCTGGTGCTGAAGCATGACGGCCAAGTGCTCGATCCGCTCTTTGCCCGTTACGAACTCAAGGAATTGCAGCCGGATTGGGACGAGACGGTGCTTCTCGGCTACCGCAAGACGGGGGAGCCGCGTCTTGCGGTTCCCGTCGGCGTCGACGTCGAGGACCTCGCCAGCCAGTACAAGCCCGCCGACGGTCGCACCCTATTCCGCGAAATGCTGATCGACGAGGTGCTGCTCGGCGAATTCGCCCAGGCCGCAAGCCTCATCCGCTGGAATGGCGACAACCGCTTCTGCGGCCGCTGCGGCTCGGCGATGGAGATCCATATCGGCGGCTACAAGCGTGTCTGCACAGCCTGCGAGCACATGATTTTCCCGCGCACCGATCCCGTCGTCATTATGCTGACGATCGACGAGACGCGCGACCTCTGCCTGCTCGGCCGCAGCCCGCATTTCGCGCCCGGTATGTATTCCTGTCTCGCCGGCTTCCTCGAACCTGGCGAAACCATCGAGAACGCCGTGCGCCGCGAAACGCTGGAGGAATCGGGTATCCGCACCGGCCGCATCCGCTATCACGCCTCTCAGCCCTGGCCGATGCCGCATTCGCTGATGATCGGCTGTTACGCCGAGGCGAAATCCACCGAAATCAACCGTGACGAGGCGGAACTGGAGGATTGCCGCTGGTTTACCCGCGAAGAGACGCTCGAGATGCTGGAGCGCCCCGGCGCAACCGGCAAGGCCCCGCCGCCGAAAGGGGCGATCGCCCACCGCCTGATGCGCGACTGGGTGGAGTGGAAGCGCTAGTGCCATGCCGGTCGCCCGCTCCGAACGGCTGCTGACGCTGCTTCAGACGCTTCGGCGTTACCGGCGACCGGTGACCGGCAATGTGCTTGCCCAGGAGACCGGCGTCAGCCTGCGTACGCTTTATCGCGATATCGCCAGCCTGCAGGCCCAGGGCGCGATGATCGAGGGCGAAGCTGGCATCGGTTATGTGCTGAAGCCCGGCTTCATGCTGCCGCCGATGATGTTTTCCGAGGAAGAGCTGGAAGCCTTGGTGCTCGGCTCGCGCTGGGTGGCCCGCGCCGCCGAGCCGCGCCTTGCCGGCGCCGGCGCCGATGCGCTCGCCAAGATCGTCGCCGTGCTTCCGTCCGACATGCGTGAAATGGTCGATTCGGCGACACTCTTCGTTGGCCGCAAGCGCCAGGACGAGGACAAGGCTGATGTTTCGGCTATCCGCAAGGCGATCCGCCTGGAACGAGTGCTCGAACTGCATTATGGCGACGAGCAAGGCAAGATCTCCCGCCGCCGCGTCTGGCCTTTCGCGCTCGGTTATTTCGAGCATGTGCGCATCATCATGGCGTGGTGCGAGCTGCGCCAGGATTTCCGCCATTTCCGCACCGATCGCATCATCGATATGGCGGTCCATGAGATGCGCTATCCGCGCCGCCGCACCGCGCTTCTCAAGGAATGGCGCGAGACGCAGGACGTGCAGCTGGAGACCTGAACGCTGCTGCCATAAACTGTCAGCAGGTAGCGCTATTATCAGTCTCAATCCACCAGGAAGGAGCACTGATCATGGTAACGCCTCCAGTCATTCAACAGGCCGGCGATCGCTTCGCCTCCGATAGTTTTGCAGATATTATTTCGGCCGAAACCTTTGCAGACGTCCGGCAGTCGGCGCACTCCGGCCTGCTGCGCCTGGCCATGAGCCTTTTCCGGATCTCCGGGCAAAGCCACTCGAAACTCGATGTTGAAGCGGCACCCGACTACATGAAGCGCGACCTCGGCTTCATGGACGGGCGCAACCCGCGCCACCAGAACCGGTGCCCGCTCTAAGCCATCTGATTGTCCAACTCATCCCCCTGACGAGAACAGGCGTTGCTTTCGCAGCGCCTTTTGTTTCCTGCTGCCACAAATTGGCAGCAGTAGATCTCTCGCAGACCCAACTGACAGCAACGGGAGAACCGAAATGACCAGCCCCAACCTGATAATCCTCTACGTCAAGGATCCGGCCGAAAGCGCCAGCTTCTACCGCAACCTCCTGAACCGCGAGCCGGCCGTGGAAGCGCCAAATTTCGTCGCCTTCCCGCTCGACGGCGGCTTCACGCTCGGTCTCTGGCGGCGCAGCAAGGTCGAACCGCAGCCCTCCGCAATCGGCAACCGAGGCGAAGTGGCCTTCATGGTGGCGGGGGAAAATGCCGTCGCCAGGCAATATGAGGACTGGCGGCAGCGCGGCCTGCCGATCGCCCAGGAACTGACCGAACTCGATTTCGGTCCGACCTTCGTCGTGCTCGATCCCGATGGGCATCGGCTGCGCGTTTGTGAGCCGGATAAATAATGCCTAAGCGCGAGGTCTGCTAAAGCAGGCCTCGCATCGCATGCCCCTTGTAGACGCCGAGGATGCGCACCTTCTCGGAGAAGAAACGCAGTTCCTCCAAGGCCCGGCGAACGTTCGGATCGTTCGGATGGCCCTCGATATCGGCGTAGAACTGTGTTGCGACGAATTTTCCGCCGAGCTGGTAGCTTTCGAGCTTCGTCATATTGATGTTGTTGGTGGCGAATCCGCCGAGTGCTTTGTAGAGCGCTGCCGGAATGTTGCGGACGTTGAAGACGAAGGTGGTGACGACCTTTTCCTCAGCCGAAATGCGTTGCGCCCATTCCTCGTCGCGGGACAGGATCACGAAACGGGTGACGTTGTTTTCCGTATCCTCGACATTTTCGGCGACGATCTCCAGCCCGTAGAGATCGGCGGCAAGGCGCGGCGCGAGTGCCGCCATCGAGCGGTCGCCGGTTTCCTTCACGAGTTTTGCCGCCCCCGCCGTATCGCCGGCGATAACAGGCTTCCAGCCGTGAGCGCGAACGATCTTGCGGCACTGGCCGAGCGCGTGAATATGGCTGTGCACCGTGCGGATCTCGTCCTTGGTAACACCCGGCAGCACCATCAGCTGGAAGCGGATCGGCATGAAATATTCGCCGATAATGTGCAGCCGCGATTCTGGCAGCAGATGGTGGATATCGGCGACGCGTCCGGCAATCGTGTTCTCGATCGGGATCATCGCGATATCGGCATCGCCGTTGTCGACCGCCGTGAAGGCATCCTCGAAGGTCTGGCAGGGCAGCGGTTCCATGGTCGGAAACATGTCGCGGCAGGCCATGTCGGAATTGGCGCCGAATTCACCTTGGAAGGCGATCCTGTTGGTCTTGATGTTCATGGTGATTCCGTCAGTTCGACTTTGCGGTGAGAATATGCCGCGCTTTTTCGAGGTCAGCGGGAGTATCGACACCGAGCGGAATGGTGTCAACGATCTCGGCGTCGATGCGCATGCCGGCTTCCAACGCCCTGAGCTGCTCCAGCGCTTCGCGCTTTTCGAGTGTCGAAGGGCCGAGCGTGACGAACCGCTCCAATGCCGCGCGCCGATAGGCATAAAGGCCGATATGATGATAGAGCGGCCCGTGGCCGTAGGGTGCCGTCGCGCGTGTGAAGTAGAGTGCGTGAAGGCGGGTCTCGGAGACCGGCGAACCGACGATCTTGACGATGTGCGGCGCGGTCTTGTCCTCTTCATTGTCGATCTCGGTCGTCAGCGTGCCGATATCGACAGCCTCGTTCTCAAGAGGGCGCAGCGCTGCCCGCACGGTATCCGGATCGATCGTGGGCAGATCGCCCTGGACATTGACGATGATTTTCGCCTTTCCGTCGGGATCGACTTTCGTCAGCGCTTCGAAGATCCGATCCGAACCCGATTGATGATCCTTGCTGGTCATAACGACCTCGAAGCCGGCAGCGGCCACCGTATCGAACACTTGGGCATCGTCGACGGCGACGACGACGCGGCCGATGGCCGCCTCCCTGGCGCGCAATGCCACCTGGACGATCATCGGCAGGCCGCAAATATCGGCGAGCGGTTTGCCCGGAAGCCGCGTGGAGGCCATCCGTGCCGGGATCAATACGAGCACGCCGTCTAAATTTGAGTCACTCATTGTTCGGGCCTTCTATTCCGGGCTGAAAAGTGTCAAAAAGTCTCACGCACAAGACCATTTAGACAGTTGCAACGATCCGTCAAAAGACATAGGTTCCGCGCGATTTCAAGATGGTCCGGTTTATGGTCTGCCGGCTGCAAGGGGAGCATTGCAGATGAATTCATACGTCAATACGGCCGTGGGGGCACTGCTCGGAACGATTTTCGTTCTGATGTCGGTCTCTATCGCGTCCGAAGGGATCTTCCATTCCGAAGCGCCGGAGAAGGAAGGTTTTGCGATCGTTGCCGAAGAGGCGCCTGCCGCTGGCGGTGAAGCTGCGCCTGCCGCTGCTGCCGTTCCGATCGCGCAATTGCTCGCTTCTGCAGATGCCAAGGCTGGTGAAACGGTTTTCAAGAAGTGTCAGGCCTGTCATGACGGCACCAAAGGGGGACCGAACAAGGTCGGTCCCAACCTCTTTGGTGTCGTAGATCGCCCGATCGCCTCGCATGAAGGCTTCGCCTATTCTGCCGCCATAAAGGATTTCTCCAAGGGCAGCTCGGAAAAGTGGACCTTCGAAAATCTCAACAAGTTCCTGACGGCGCCGAAGAAGGACGTTCCCGGCACCGCCATGGGCTTTGCAGGCCTGCCGAAGGATCAGGATCGCGCCAACGTCATCCTCTATCTGCACACGCTCGCTGATTCGCCGGTGCCGCTACCGGATCCGAAGACGGCAACGCAATAAGGCGACAGCATCATCACATGCGATGGAAGCCCGGCCGCAAGCCGGGCTTTTTGCTGTTCATGGCGCAGGTTCACGCGCCGAGGAAGTAGGCCCAGAGTGAAACCGTGATGGCGCCGAGCGCCGTCGTCACCGAGATCGTCGAGGCGGCGAGGCTGTGGCCGACGCCGAAGCGATTGGCGATCAGCCAGGCGTTGACGCCCGTCGGCACCGAAGAGGTCAGCACGATCGCCGCCGTCCATTCGGGGCTCAGGCCGAGGAGACGGCTCGCCGTCCAGACGCAGCCGGGCAACAGCAGCAGCTTGAGGCTCGAGGTCACGCTGGCGATGCCAAGATTGCCGGAGACGCCGTATCTCTCCAATGCCATGCCGAGAGAGATCAGCGCTGCCGGTCCGGCAATGCCGGCGATCTGCCCGACGACCGTCTTGACCGCTGTCGGCATTGTCAGGCCGGAAAGATGCATGGCCATGCCGGCAGCAAGGCCGATCACCAGCGGATTGCGGATGAGATTGATGGCGATCTGGCGAAGCACGAACACCATGCTGCGGTCGCTCTTGCCTGCGATCTTTCGCTCCGCGTGCTCCATCAGCACCGTGCCGGCGACCATCATGACAGGCAGATGCACGGCGAGCAGGATCGACAACGCCACCAGCCCTTCGTCGCCGACGGTGCGCTGGACGAGCGGCAGACCGATGAAGACATTGTTGGCGAAGGCCGAGGAAACGCCGGCCAGCACGCCGATCCGTTCGTCGCGGCCGAACAAGCGGGTGGCGGCGATATGCCCGGCCGTCCAGGTGATGGCGACGCCGGAGAAATAGACGATCCAGAGACGGAAAGGCGAAGCGCCGTGGAAATCCGCCTCGGCGATGGTGCGGAAAAGCAGAAGCGGCACGGCGATCTTGAAGACGAATTCGCTGAGCCCGTCGCCGACATTCGACGCCATCAAGCCGCTGCGAACGATCACCCAGCCGATGAGAATCAGGATGAAAATGGGGAGGACATCGAGAATGATGGCTGACATGGGGGAGGCTGCTTTGCGCGGAGGGAGTGTCCGATCTCTAACAGCAAATCGCCTGGATTGAAAAGATAAACGCAACCTGCTCCGGCTGCTCGGGCATCCGCAATGCAAAAAAAGCGGGCACGGCCCGCCTTTCCGCTCCGGCTCCGCCGGATATCCGGATCACGAAGCTGCCAGTTCATCCGTGGTCAGCATCGCGCCGGCAAGATCGAAGGGATCATCCCTCACGCATCCGGCTGCAACTGAAAGCTGCTCATGCCGGTCTTGTTGCGAGTATTTCTAGATTCGGAAAGTGACAGCGCCATGACGAATAAGCGGCACTTTTACGAAGAAATAGCCGCGCCATTCACCATTTAACTTCCAAACCGCAGAAATTTCGCTAAGACCGAACCCCGGCTATCACAAAATCCGGGGCTCCCCATTTCATGACAAAATTCGATGTTCTGACAGTCGGCAACGCAATCGTGGATATTATTGCCCGTTGCGACGACCAGTTCCTCATTGACAACCAGATCACCAAGGCGGCGATGAACCTCATCGATGCCGAACGCGCCGAACTCCTGTATTCGCGCATGGGACCGGCGCTCGAAGCCTCGGGCGGCAGCGCCGGCAATACGGCGGCTGGTGTGGCGAACCTCGGCGGCAAGGCCGCCTATTTCGGCAATGTCGCCGCAGATCAGCTCGGCGAAATCTTCACGCATGATATCCGCGCCCAGGGCGTTCACTACCAGACGAAGCCGAAGGGCACTTTCCCGCCGACGGCGCGTTCGATGATCTTCGTCACCGAGGACGGCGAACGCTCGATGAACACCTATCTCGGCGCTTGCGTCGAACTCGGCCCCGAGGATGTCGAGGTCGATGTCGTGGCCGACGCCAAGGTCACCTATTTCGAAGGCTATCTCTGGGATCCACCACGCGCCAAGGAAGCGATTCTCGATTGCGCCCGCATCGCCCATGAAAACGGCCGCGAAATGTCGATGACGCTGTCCGACAGTTTCTGCGTTGGCCGCTATCGCGGCGAATTCCTCGATCTGATGCGTTCCGGCAAGGTCGATATCGTCTTCGCCAATCGCCAGGAAGCGCTGTCGCTCTACGAAACGGACGATTTCGAAGAGGCGCTGAACAAGATCGCCGCCGACTGCAAGATCGCCGCCGTGACGATGAGCGAGGATGGCGCCGTCATCTTGAAGGGGCGGGAGCGTTATTACGTCGACGCGATCAAGATTAGGGAAGTTGTGGATACGACGGGCGCCGGCGATCTCTTCGCCTCCGGCTTCCTCTATGGCTACACGCAGGGACGGTCGCTTGAGGATTGCGGCAAGCTCGGCTGCCTCGCCGCCGGCATCGTCATCCAGCAGATCGGTCCGCGCCCGATGACCTCGCTTTCCGAGGCCGCCAGGGAAGCAGGGCTTATTTGAAGGCTTCGCCGGGATAGGCGCCCCAGATCTCCGACTGCGCCACCCAACCCTTGGCGCCGTCGGTTTCGGCGCGGCACCAGTCGCCATTGCATTCGCCGATCGTCAGCATCACGCCCGGTTCCAGCTTGGCGACGATCGAGGCGGAGGGCTGCGCTTCGCGGCGCAGATTGACGAAGATCCCTTTGCCCTTTGTCTTCATCCACGGGGCAGCGATCGCTGCGCGCTGACCTGATAGCAGCGACTGGTTGACCCAGCCCTCGGTGCCGTCCGCGTCGCGGATGCGGCGCCAGTTGTCGTATTCCTGGATGATCTCCACCGGCAGGCCGGATTTCAGGTACATCCATGAAACGGCGTAATCCGTTCCTGGGCCGATGCGCAGGTTGACGCGCTTGGATTTCAGTGTGACGAAACGCGGCAGCGGCAGTCCGCTCGGCCCTTTGGCCGCCTGAGCATGGGCAAATTCGACAGCGCCGAGGGATGCGGCCAGAGCGATCGCGACGGCGAGGCAGGACTTCAGGACTTTGCTGCGCATGGAAGCTTCCGTTTGCTCGAATCGGCGGGCAGGCCCGGCCTGCTCGCTGTCCGGGCACTGACATACCCCGGCTGCACCACGAGTTTTGTTTGTCTTCGCGTGCGGGTCTGGTAGAAAATGCCCGGAATGGGAAAATTATCACCCATCTTGGTTAAAGACCTCTGAACAAGGCACCACAGGCAGCCATGACAGCGAAGAAAAAACCGAAGGTCTACATCACCCGGAAATTGCCGGATGCCGTCGAAACCCGCATGCGCGAGCTGTTCGACGCCGAGTTGAACATCGACGATACGCCGCGCTCCGTTCCCGAACTGATCGCCGCCGTCAGGACCGCCGATGTGCTGGTACCCACCGTCACCGATCGCATCGATGCGGCGTTGATCGATGAGGCGGGGCCGCAGATGAAGCTGATTGCGAGCTTCTCCAACGGCACCGACCATATCGACGTCGAGGCGGCTGCGCGCAAGGGCATCACCGTCACCAACACGCCGAACGTCCTGACCGAGGACACCGCCGACATGACGATGGCACTGATTCTCGCGGTGCCGAGAAGGCTCGGCGAAGGTGCGCGCGTGCTGACCGACAAGCCGGGCGAATGGGCCGGTTGGTCTCCGACCTGGATGCTTGGCCGGCGCATTCACGGCAAACGCGTCGGCATCGTCGGCATGGGCCGCATCGGCACGGCGGTGGCCCGCCGCGCCAAGGCTTTCGGACTTTCGATCCACTACCATAACCGCAAGCGCGTCAATCCGGCTGTCGAGGACGAGCTGGAGGCAACCTATTGGGAAAGCCTCGACCAGATGCTCGCCCGCGTCGACATCGTCTCGATCAATTGCCCTTCGACGCCTGCGACCTTTCACTTGATCTCGGCGCGCCGCCTGGCGCTGCTGCAGCCGACGGCCTATCTCGTCAACACTGCGCGCGGCGACGTGGTCGACGAAGCCGCGCTGATCAAGTGCCTGAGGGAGGGCAAGATCGCCGGCGCCGGCCTCGACGTCTTCGAAAACGAGCCGGCCGTCAATCCGAGGCTCGTCAAGCTCGCCAATGAGGGCAAAGTCGTGCTGCTGCCGCATATGAGTTCCGCAACGATCGAGGGCCGGATCGACATGGGCGACAAGGTCATCATCAACATCCGCACCTTCATCGACGGCCACAGGCCGCCGAACCGGGTGCTGCCCGGCCGTTGAGGAGCCCGGATCGAAGCGGTCCAGGTTCGTCAGCGAGCAAGGATCTTCCGCATCTCGATGAAGGTCGTCCTGGTAAAACCGGGATGCGCCTTCTCGGCGGTTCTTTCAAATCCCCAGGCGGCGAAGACGGCGTGATTGTCCGTCAGTTCGATGCGTGTTTCCAGCCGCAGGGCGGCAAGGCCAAGCGCTGCGGCCGTCTCTTCGGCAACCGCTAGCAGCCGTCTGCCGAGGCCTTTGCCTTGCGCAGCCGGGAGAACGGCGAGCTTTCCGACATAGAGACAATCGGCCTCCGGCCGTAGAAACAGGCAGGCGGTCAGCTTTCCCTGCTCGATTGCGACGTGGCCGATCTCGGCTTCGGCCTTCTCGGCCAGCGCCTGCGCCGTCAGGCGGAGCGCCGAGGACGGCGGGTCGATCCTGCCGTTCATCGAGGCGAAGGCGGTCAGGATGAGTGCGAGCAGTTCGTCCCAGCGCGTGAAGCTTCGGTCGAGGGGGATGATCGTCATCCCGCCTGCCTTGCGCGGCGGCGTTTATAGCGGACCGTTTCGAATCGGGCCGACAGCGCGTCGTAGAGCAGCAGCCGCCCGATCAGCGCCTCGCCGCTGCCGGTGACGAGCTTGATCGCCTCCATCGCCATCATCGTGCCGATGACGCCGGTCAGCGCGCCGATGATGCCGGCCTCGGCGCAGGAGGGAATGAGCCCCGCCGGCGGCGCTTCCGGAAACAGGTCGCGATATCGAGGGTTGGGTGTCCCGTCCTCGGCCGTCTCATAGGGTTTGAGAACCGTCAGCGAACCATCAAAGCGCCCGACGGCGCCGGTGACGAGCGGAATGCGGGCATCTTCCGCCGCATCGGCGGCGGCATAGCGCGTATCGAAATTGTCGGAGCCGTCGATCAGCAAATCGAAGCCGGACAGTTGCCGTTGGGCAGCCTCCGGGGAAAAGCGTTCCTCGAAGCGAATGAGCCGGACATGTGGGTTGAGTCTTGCAATGGCGAGGGCAGCGCTCTCTGTCTTCAGCTCCCCGATCGTGCCGGAATCGTGGATGACCTGGCGCTGCAGGTTCGAGAGCGATACCCGGTCGTCGTCGACGATTCCGAGCGTGCCGACGCCGGCTGCGGCCAGATATTGCAGGATCGGCGCGCCGAGGCCGCCGGCGCCGATCACCAGCACCCTGGCAGCTTTCAGTTTCTGCTGGCCTGCGCCGCCGATTTCGGGGAGCAGGATGTGGCGGTGATAGCGCGCGATTTCATCAGGGCTGAGCGGTTCCATGGCGCCGACTTTATCATGGCGGCCGACGCCGGGAAAAGACATTCCGGTCATTCGAACACCCTTCCGTCAGCCACCGTGAAGACCTGTGCCCTGTCGCCGAGCGCCGAAAACATTGAACGGTCCGTTCCGGTCATGAAGGCCTGACCGCCGAGCCCGTCGATGAGGTCGAACAGCGCCGCGCGCCTGTTCTCGTCGAGATGCGCCGCGATCTCGTCGAGCAGCAGGATCGGCGCATGGCCGGTGAGATTGCCGACGAGCCGTGCATGCGCGAGCACCAGTCCGACGAGCAGCGCTTTCTGCTCGCCGGTCGAACAACGCTCCGCCTCCATCGCTTTCTCGCGGTGATGGACGATGAGATCGGCCCGGTGCGGCCCCTCGAGCGTGCGTCCGGCTCCGGCATCGCGGTAACGGCTCTCGGCAAGCATCGCGGCATATTCATCCTCTAGATCGACCGAGGGGCGCGAAAACTGGCCATCCATGAAACCCGCAAGCTGCAGCGATGCCGAAGGGAAGGGCGAACTCTCCCGTGTTTCATCGATCAGCCGGGTCAGAAGGCCAAGCATCTCCTGGCGCGCGAGCGCCATGGCGATGCCGAGGCTTGCCATCTGCTCTTCGATGCCGGCAAGCCAGGAGGGGTCGAAGCGGCCTTCGTCCAGCAATTTGTTGCGGCTGCGCATGGCGCGCTCGAAATCGCTGGCGCGGCGGCCATGGGCAGGATCGAGCGACAGAACCAGCCGGTCGAGAAAGCGGCGCCGGTCGGAAGAGGTACCGGTAAACAGGCCGTCCATCGCCGGCGTCAGCCAGAGAAGACGCAGGTGATCCGTCAACTCGTCGGCGGTCTTGGCTGGCGTGCCGTTGATGCGCAGCCTGCGGGCGGTGGTTTCTTCGTCCGTTTCGATACCCGTGCCGATCTCGACTTCACCCTCTATGCCGTCGAGCACGGCGAAGATCGAAAAGCCACCCGGCGCACCGACGCGGGTAATATCGCCATAGGCCGCGCGGCGCAGGCCGCGGCCGGGCGAAAGCAGCGAAACCGCCTCCATGAGATTGGTCTTGCCCGCGCCGTTGTCGCCCGTCAGCACGACGTGCCGGCCGTCAAGCGCAAGCACCGCCGCTGCATAATTGCGGAAGTCGGTCAGCTTCAGGCGGGAAAGGGAAACCTTGTGCGGCATCGGATGTCCGGAATCGTTAAGCGTGACAGCTAAGCCGAAGCAGCCCTGATGGCAAGCACGCTGCTTGCCTGTCGTGGATCACGTGTCACCCGCACTGCCGGAAATCCGTCGTGAGGCATGCCGGCCGCGGTTTGATCCCTGAAAAAATACAACCTCGGAGACCATGGCTCGATGCTGCCGGCCGATATTGCGGACATCATGACTTGCTGCCCGCGAAGCCCGGATATCAGAGGTTTTGGCACGTTTCCTCAAGATTCCTGACGTTACGTAAAGTCCAAAAAAAGTCGGTTGAATTTTGCAACTTTAGAGTTGAGTTATTCGCCGAAAACGATATGGTGAATAAAGTGTTTATGTACAAGAGAGTAGTGAAGTGCCAGATCCGGTTGATATTATCGTTGGTCGCAATGTAAGACAGCTGCGCGCCCTTCGTCGTGTTTCCCAGCTCGAGCTCGGTGAAGCACTCGGACTGACCTTTCAGCAGGTCCAGAAATACGAAAAGGGAACGAACCGCGTTTCCGCGAGCAAGCTGCATCAGATCGCGGTTTTTCTCGATGTTGAGATCTCTGCTCTTTTCGAAGGAACCAGCATATCGCAATTCGGCAGCCGTATCGAACTCAGCCCCGACGCCTATGCGCTTGCGGTGAGCTATGACAAGCTGAATTCGACCGCCGGCAAGGAAGCGGTCAAGACCATCCTCACTCTCATGAGCGGCGAAGCGGTCGAAAGCGCGGCTTGATTCCGCCGGAACGGCCTAGCCTATTTCAGAAAAAGCGCGGCGCCCTCAAGGCATGGACAATGTCCGGACCTTGAATATCTGCATATCCGCAGAGGAGGATGCGTTTTCGGAATCGAAAATTGGGGAACCGCCATCGGGCCTGTCGCACAGCCCAGGCAATCTGAAGGATCGCCACAGGCTTCAGTGAATCTCGCTCTGGTGCAGCGCGGTTAGCAGATCGTCCTGCGTCTGGTGGCCGGCATGATAGAGGTCGATCGCGATACTGGCGATGGAAAGGCCCTGCTGGCTGCGAAGCTTGATGTTGCGCTCGGCACACCATGTGTAGATGGCGCCGGCAAGAACGTCGACATCTTCGGACTGGGAAGAAAAGGCTGGCGCCATGATAGATACCCCTGTTTTGGTTGTTTCCGCCAGAGCGCTGCGCATCCAATGCGACGCGCTACGGGCACTCTGTCCCTTTGGATTGACGCATAGTCCCGGTATCGATTCCGGTTTTCGAGATTAAGCGCTGACGGCAGAGACTGAATTCATTTGGAAAACTTGCAAGCGGCATCATGTGGCTGCGTTAACGCAAGTCGTCTTCCGTCCGCCGCCGTATCGATCTGGAACAGGTCGTCCGAAGCGGGTGGGGGGTGTAGCAAATCGGGATTCGCGGAACAAAAAAACCGGAGACGTTTCCGCCCCCGGCTTTCGAGATTGATCTGTCGACCGGCGGTTCAGCCTTCGAAGAATTCCTTCATCCTGGCGAAGAAGCCCGTCGATTCCGGATTGTTCTCCTTGGACGAGAGCTGTTCGAACTCCTGCAGCAGCTCGCGCTGGCGCTTGGTGAGCTTTTGCGGCGTCTCGATCTGGATCTGGATGTAAAGGTCGCCTGTCTGCGCCGAACGCAGTACCGGCATGCCCTTGCCCTTGAGACGGAACTGTTTGCCGGCCTGCGTGCCTTCGGGCACGCTCACGCGCGACTTGGTGCCGTCGAGCGTCGCGACGTCGAAGGTTCCGCCGAGAGCGGCCGTCGTCATCGAGATCGGAACGGCGCAATAGAGGTCGGCCCCGTCACGCTGGTAGAATTCATGCGGCTTCACCGACAGGAAGATATAGAGATCGCCGGCCGGCCCGCCGCGGGCGCCGGCTTCGCCTTCGCCCTGCAGGCGGATGCGCGTACCGTCCTCGATGCCCGAGGGAATGTTGACCGAAAGCGAGCGCTCTTCCGTCACCCGGCCCTGGCCATGGCATTTCGGGCAGGGATCGGGAATGATCTGGCCGCGACCATGGCAGGTCGGACAGGTCCGCTCGATCGAGAAGAAGCCCTGTGCGGCGCGTACGCGCCCCGTTCCCTGGCAGGTGCCGCAGTTCTTTGGCTGCGTGCCGGGCTTGGCGCCCGAGCCCGAGCAGACGTCGCAGGTGATCGACGTGGGAACGCGGATCTGCGCCGTCTTGCCGGAAAAAGCCTCTTCCAGCGTTATTTCCATGTTGTAGCGGAGATCGGCGCCGCGTTCGCGGCCGCCCGATGAGCGTTGGCGGGCGCGGCCGCCACCCATCATCTCGCCGAAGATATCCTCGAAGATATCGGAGAAGCCACCGCCGGCAAATCCGCCGCCACCGCCGCCCATGCCGCCCTGCTCGAAGGCCGCATGGCCATAACGATCATAGGCTGCCCGCTTCTGCGGGTCCTTGAGCATCTCGTAGGCTTCGTTGATTTCCTTGAACTTCCGTTCGGCGTCCTTGTCATCCGGGTTCTTGTCCGGATGGTATTTCATCGCCAGTTTGCGGAAGGCGCTCTTCAGCTCTTTCTCGTCCGCCGACTTGGCTACACCCAGAGTTTCGTAAAAGTCCGCTTTTGCCATTAAGGATTAAACCCCGGAAATGGATTTCCGGCTGCCATGGTGAGCAGCCGGATCAAGTGTTGAAGCATAACCACGCCGCCGCGGATTACGCGGACTTCTTACGATCGTCGTCCTTGATTTCCTCGTAGTCGGCATCGACGACATTGTCGCCGCCTTCCGCGGAGGCATCGGCAGCAGCGCCGCCTTCGGCCTGCTGTGCTTCATAGATCGCCTGGCCGAGCTTCATGGAAACTTCCATGAGCGTCTGGGTCTTGGCCTTGATGTCTTCGGCGTCGGCTTCGGTTGCCTCGGTCGCGGACTTCAGCGCAGCAATCGCATCCGAGATCGCGGTGCGGTCGGCTTCAGAGACCTTGTCGCCGTAATCCTTCAGCGACTTTTCCGTGGAGTGGATCAGGCTTTCGGCCTGGTTCTTGGCTTCCACAGCCTCGCGGCGCTTCTTGTCTTCGGCAGCATGCGACTCAGCATCCTTGACCATCTTTTCGATGTCGGCGTCGGAAAGGCCGCCGGAAGCCTGGATGCGGATCTGCTGTTCCTTGCCGGTGCCCTTGTCCTTGGCCGAAACCTGGACAATGCCGTTTGCGTCGATATCGAAAGTGACTTCGATCTGCGGAACGCCGCGCGGCGATGGCGGCAGGCCGACGAGGTCGAACTGGCCGAGCAGCTTGTTGTCGGCAGCCATTTCGCGTTCGCCCTGCGACACGCGGATGGTGACGGCCTGCTGGTTGTCTTCCGCGGTCGAGAAGGTCTGGCTCTTCTTCGTCGGGATCGTCGTGTTGCGCTCGATCAGACGGGTGAAGACACCGCCGAGGGTCTCGATGCCGAGCGACAGCGGGGTGACGTCGAGGAGCAGGACGTCCTTGACGTCGCCCTGGAGAACGCCGGCCTGGATGGCGGCGCCGAGAGCGACGACTTCATCCGGGTTGACGCCCTTGTGCGGCTCCTTGCCGAACAGCTGCTTGACGACTTCCTGGACCTTCGGCATGCGGCTCATGCCGCCGACCAGAACGACTTCGTCGATTTCTGCAGCGGTGACGCCGGCATCCTTGAGGGCCGCCTTGCAAGGCGCGATCGTGCGCTGAACGAGATCATCGACCAGGCTTTCGAGCTTGGCGCGGGTCAGCTTCAGCGTCAGGTGCTTCGGACCGGAAGCATCAGCCGTGATGAACGGCAGGTTGATTTCGGTCTGCTGCGAAGAGGACAGCTCGATCTTGGCCTTTTCAGCGGCTTCCTTGAGGCGCTGCAGGGCGAGCTTGTCGTTCTTCAGGTCGATGCCGTTGTCCTTCTTGAACTCGGCAACGAGATATTCGACGAGACGCATGTCGAAGTCTTCACCGCCGAGGAAGGTATCGCCGTTGGTCGACTTCACTTCGAAGACGCCGTCGCCGATTTCGAGGATCGAAATATCGAACGTGCCGCCGCCAAGGTCGTAGACGGCGATCGTCTTGCCGTCCTTCTTGTCGAGGCCGTAGGCGAGAGCAGCAGCGGTCGGCTCGTTGATGATGCGGAGCACTTCAAGACCGGCGATCCTACCGGCATCCTTGGTTGCCTGGCGCTGAGCGTCGTTGAAGTATGCGGGAACGGTGATGACGGCTTTCTCGACCTTTTCGCCGAGATAGGATTCGGCGGTTTCCTTCATCTTCTGAAGGATCATCGCGGAGATCTGTGCGGGCGAGTAGCCCTTGCCATTGGCTTCGACCCAGGCGTCGCCATTGTCGCCCTTGACGATGGTGAAGGGAACGAGATGCTTGTCCTTCTCGACGGTCGGATCTTCGTAGCGGCGGCCGATCAGGCGCTTGACCGCAAAGAGCGTGTTCGTCGGGTTGGTGACTGCCTGGCGCTTGGCCGGCTGGCCGACGAGGCGTTCGCCATCATCGGAAAATGCCACCATGGAAGGGGTCGTGCGCGCACCTTCCGCATTCTCGATGACCTTCGCGTCCTTGCCGTCCATGACTGCGACGCAGGAATTCGTCGTTCCAAGGTCGATACCAATTACTTTTGCCATGTCATTCTCTCCTTGAAGCAAGCTGTCGGAACCCCGAGAAGGCATTTCCCTGACAGCCCCTTACGGGATGGGTCTACTTGAGATTACGCAATCGTGATTGCGGTGATGCGGCGTATATAAGGAGCGGTTTTCTGGACTGCAAGGCGAGAAATGCCCCGGAATCCAGCAAAACGAATGTGTTGCATTCAATTTTGACGGCAGCCGGAAAAGAGTCTCCTCAGCTTGTCGCAGGGGGCGCAGCAATGATCTCATTGGCCCATGATCAGATCGAGCAGCGTCGTGCGCCTCGGCTGCACGGAAGAGGTCGTCTGCGGCGTTCCGACATCGCCGGGCGGCACGACGTTTCCATAACCCGCCCCGCCGCCTTCGGCAACGTCAGCAGGCGGGACAGGGCCGTTTCCTGACGTTGCGGTTTGCTGCCGGACAGGTGCCTGCGGATAGCGGTTGGCGTTGGCGTCGCCGCCGAAGACGCCGGAAATGATGCCGCCGATCGTCGTCGATGGCGGCACTTCGGCCGTCACCGGCTGCCCACCGTCGGGCGCGGCCTGCGCCATCGGCTGGCTGCTGTTCGGATTGTCGATCAACTGGCCGTTGCCGAAGAGCGGCGCCGGCGAAAGCCCCTTATGGGCGGCGATCATGAATTCCTTCCAGGCCTTTGCGGGCAAGCCGCCCCCGGTCACCTTCTTCATTGGCTTGCCGTCGTCATTGCCGAACCAGACGCCGGTGGTGAGGTTGCTGGTAAAGCCGACGAAGAGCGCATCGCGCGAATTCTGCGTCGTGCCGGTCTTTCCCGCTGCCTGCCAGCCGGGGATCTTGGCGCTCTTGCCGGTGCCGTTGTCGATGACGCCCATCATCATCGCATCCATCTGGGCGGCGATCTGCTCGGAGAGCACCCGCGGCGGACTGTCATAGGTGTTTTCGTAGAGAACCTTGCCCTCCGCGGTCGTCACCCGGCGGATGACGTGCGGCGTCGCCTTGTAGCCGCCGTTCATGAAGGCGGCATAAGAGGCGGTCAGTTCCATCAGCGAGACTTCGGAGGTGCCGAGCGCGATCGAGGCGTTGGGCTGCAGCTCGCTTTCGATGCCGAGCCGGTGGGCGAGCTTGATCACCTGATCCGGCCCGTCATACATCACCAATTGCGCGGCGACCGTGTTCAGCGATTTGGCAAGCGCGGTCGCAAGCGTCACTTCGCCGTTGTATTTCTTTTCGTAATTCTCAGGCGTCCAGTCGCCGATGCGGATCGGCGCGTCGTTGAACACCGAAAAGGGGGTCAGCCCCTTTTCCAGTGCCGCGGCATAGACGAAGGGCTTGAACGAAGACCCCGGCTGGCGCTTCGCCTTGACGGCGCGATTGAATTGGCTCGCCGCATAATCCCTGCCGCCGACGAGCGCGCGGATCGCGCCGGTGCCGTCGATCGAGACGAGCGCCGCCTGCGAGGCATCAAGCTTGTCGCCCTCCTTGTCGAGCACGTCGACCAGCGATTGCTCGGCCTTCTTTTCCAGCGACTTGTCAATGGTGGTATCGACGATGACGTCCTCCTTGACGTCGCCGATCAGGCCCGGCAATTCATCCATCACCATGTCGGCGACATAGTGCCCGGCGCCCGTCCAATAGCTCTTGGCCGACGCCGGCGTCTGTGACATCGCGGTCTTGACTTCGGAATCGGTGATGAAGCCCTGCTCGCGCATCGCCGCGAGCACGAGCTGGGCGCGCGCATTCGCTGCCTCCGCGTCGCGGGCCGGCGAAAGCCGCGACGGCGCCTTGAGCAGGCCCGCCAGCACCGCTGCCTCGCCGAGATTCACGTCGCGCGCCGATTTGTTGAAGTAGCGGCGAGAAGCCGCCTCGACGCCATAGGCGTTAGACCCGAAGAATACGCGGTTGAGATACATCGCAAGGATCTGGTCCTTGGTGTATTTCTGCTCCAGCCAGAGCGCGAGCAGAACCTCCTGTACCTTACGTTCCAGTGTCCTCTCGGGGGAGAGGAAGAGGTTCTTGGCAAGCTGCTGCGTCAGCGTCGAGCCACCCTGCACCATGTGGCCGGCCGTGAAGTTGGTCACGATCGCCCGGCCGAGGCCAAGCGGGTCGACGCCGAAATGCGAATAGAAGCGGCGGTCCTCGATGGCGATGACGGCTTCCGGAATGTAGGGCGACATGTTTTCGAGCGACAGCGCCTCGCCGCCGGTGGCGCCACGATTGGCGATGACGCTGCCGTCGACGGCTGTGATCTTGACGTTCGGCGGCCGTTCCGGGATCGCCCATGTGCTGGCGCTCGGCATGCGAGAGCCGTAATAGAGCACGAGCCCGGCAACGCCGATGCCGGCCCAGATGAAAAGCACGAGGCACCAGTAAACCACGCGGCGCATAAATCGGAAAAAGCCGCCGCCTTCGCGCTCGCGCGGCTCGCGCCGCCGCCGGGGGGCAGGACGCTGGGATGGCGGAGGTCTGGAGCTGCCGCGCCGGGCCGATCTGTTTGTGACGACGCGATCGTCCGCATCCAGCGAAAACGCGTCATCGTCGCGTGCCGGGCGGCCGCTGAAGGACGGTTCGATTCTGTCGCCTGATCTGCCTCTGCCTGCCATCGCGGACCGGTCGTATCCTAATGTTCGATCGCGAAGCCGACTTCGCATAACGGCGCTCTTCTACCGCAGGCGACGCGATCATCCGCTTGAACTGTAATTGCGGCGATTTAACGGGGTATTAACGAACATAATCTGGGCTCGACCGGATGGAGAAACGCCGTCTGAAGATGTTTTACAGGCGGAGCACTGAAATGTGCCTGCTGCAATTTCGGTGCTCGCCGCATATCTTCTGTCTGGTCGGTGGAACCAATAGGCTTCGCGATTGTTTATGGAGAAGCGGGACAACCCCTCACGTCCCGCGAATGATCGGCCGTCTCCCCTCAACACGCGCCGATCGACATCAGGCTCGGTGCATCCCTTCACGGGAGCGCCGGGCTTTTTTCTTTCAAGCCTGGCGGAGCAACATTGAAAAGGGGACGGCGTCGTCGCCGTCCCTGATCCGGTTTCATTCTTCGTCGCAGGAGGGATCACCGGGGCGGCAATCGAAAGACCGTTCTCTGCGGTCCGATCTGCGCTCACCATCTCTCCAATCGCTTCTTTGGTCGTCGCCGCGCCAATTCCTGTCACCGTCCCGGTCGCGCCAGTCACGGTCCCGATCCCGGTTGTCCCGATCGCGGTAGTAGTAGTCCGGTCCGCGGCTCCAGCGATCACGCTCGCGATAAAAATCGCGGTTGCGATAATAGCGGTCCCAGTAATTGTCGACGCTGAATCGAATCATCGGAATGCCGAGCGGACGATAATATTGCGGGCCGACATAGACGCGGCGTTGCTGGTAGAGAGCCTGCACATATTGGCCGGCAACCCAGCCGCGGCCGCCGTAGAATTCGACGTCGCACCAGTTGACATCGGAAAGGCATCCACGGATTTCGACGGAAGAGCCGGCGGGTATGACGGCAACGGCAGGATACCGGGTGCTCGGACCCGCACGCATGTTGACGTTCGCCGTCGAATAACCCTCGGCCGCTTGCGCGACGACGGGAGCCAGCATGAGCAGACCGGCCACAACGATCTTGGAAAACAGATTTTTCACGCTTTTCTCACTCCTGATAAACGCTTTTCGGCAGCGCCGGCTGTACTCGCTCGGGCGTTATTATTCGCCTTGTCTTTCAATGGCTTATATGTCGGCGGCGATGAACGCAGCTTGAACGGGGAAGACAGGCCATCTGCGGCAAGGTTAACGGCTTGTTAACGTTTCGAGGCCAGTCTGGCTGCAAATACCCGCTTTCTCCTTGACCACGGATGAACTGGCACTGAGGCGAGCGGATGACGAAAGGCCGGGTTGAACCGGCCTTTTTGTTATCTGCGATGTCGCTGGCGCGCGTCTTCGATTGCGGGATGCGCCATACCCGTCAGGCAGCGAGCGCCTGAAGGATCCGCACCCACGAGCGGATGCCCTTGTGGTAGGAGACGAGTTCGTATTTCTCGTTCGGCGAATGGATGCGGTCGTCGCTGAGGCCGAAGCCGACGAGCAGCGATTCCATGCCGAGCATCTTCTGGAAGTCCCCGACAATCGGGATCGAGCCGCCCATCCCGATGACGATGGCAGGTTTTGGCCACTCGTCGGAAAGCGCCGTCTTCGCCTTGGTCAGGACAGGTGAATCATAGGAAAGATGGATCGCTGGCGAGCCGCCATGCGGATGGAACTCGACCGAGCAGTCGGCCGGAATCTTCGAGCTTATATAGCTGCGGAAGGCCTCGCGGATGGCGGCCGGGTCCTGGGTACCGACAAGGCGGAACGAAACCTTTGCCGAAGCCTTGGCGGCGATCACCGTCTTGAAGCCTTCGCCGGTATACCCGCCCCAGATGCCGTTGATTTCGGCGGTCGGTCGCGCCCAGGTGAGCTCCAGCACCGAGCGGCCCTTTTCGCCGGACGGAATGGAAAGGCCAACTTCGCCGAGGAAGCTTTCTGCGGTCTTGCCGAGCGTCTCCCAGGATGCCTTGATGTTGTCAGGCGTTTCCTCGACACCATCGTAGAAACCGTCGAGCGTGATGCGGCCGGTCTCGTCGTGCAGGCCGGCAAGGGCCTCGACGAGGATGTGAATCGGATTTGCCGCAGCACCACCGAAGAGACCGGAATGCAGGTCGCGATCAGCGGCCGTCACAACGACTTCCTCGCCGACGAGACCGCGCAGCGCTGCGGCGATCGCCGGCGTATCGCGGTCCCACATGCCGGTATCGCAGACGAGCGCATAATCGGCCTTGAGTTCGGCGGCATTGGCTTCGAGGAAGGGCTTCAGCGACGGGGAACCGGATTCCTCTTCGCCCTCGAAGAGGATGGTGATGCGGCAGGGAAGCGCGCCGTTGATCTCCTTATAGGCGCGGCAGGCCTCGACAAAGGTCATCAACTGGCCCTTGTCGTCGGAGGTGCCGCGGCCGGTCAGGATCTTGCGGCCTTCGCCGACATCCTTGATCGACGGCTCGAAGGGGTCATTTTCCCAGAGTTCGAGCGGATCGACCGGCTGAACGTCGTAGTGGCCGTAGAAGAGGACATGCGGCGCATCGGCAGAAGCGCCGGCGTGATGGGCGACCACCATCGGATGGCCTGGTGTGTCGCGCACCGAGGCTGTGAAGCCTAGCCCTTCAAGATAGGCGACGAGCCATTCTGCGGCCTTTCGGCATTCGGCCTTATAGGCGGGATCGGTGGAAATCGACCGGATGCGCAGAAGTTCGAATAACTTGTCCAGGCTCGATGGAAGATTCTGGTCCGCGCGCGCAAGCACCTGATTGATATCGGTCATTTTCGACTCCTTTTGAAATTCGGCCGGACGATAGACCAAACCAGAAAGGCAGGCGAGGCGGAAAAAGCAAAAATCGGCGGCGCGAAAGAGCGGCGGGGCGCTGAACAATATCAAGAAGATTTGCTGGATAATATAGAAGAGAATCCTAATTCAATTTACAGTTATTTAGTACAACCTAAATAGCCTGACCGAATTCAGCTGCAGGAGGGGCAAATGTTTTCGGTCATTGCATGTATTCGGGACAACCACGACTGGCGGCTAGTGCTTGCGGCGGCCGCGGTCTGCCTGGTCGGCGCGATGGCGGCGATGTTGCCGCTTTCCCGAGCCCAGGAATGCGATGCCGGGCGGCGCAAACTCTGGATCGGCGCCTCGGCTTTCGCTTTCGGCACCGGCGTATGGGCAACGCACTTCATCGCGATGCTCGCCTATGACGGCGGCATGCCGATCGGCTACGAGCTCGGCCTGACAGCGCTTTCCTTCCTCCTGTCGGTTGTCGGTTCGTGGGCGGCGATCCTCGTCGCTTCGGAACGCCGCGGCAGGTTTTCCCACATCCGCGGCGGCGTGCTGATGGCGCTCGGCATCGCCTCCATGCACCTGACCGGCATGCAGGCGATCGAAGCACAGGCGGTAATCCTTTATAACCCCCTCATGACGCTGAGCGCGCTTCTCGCCGGAGCGCTGCTGTCGAGCACCGCATTCCACGCCTTTTTCCAATTGAAGGGACCAAGGCGGCTCCTCGTCTCGTCAATCACCTTCGTCCTGGCGATCTGTGCTCTCCACTTCATCTCGATGGCCAGTATCACGCTCGTGCCGGATCCCGGCAAACAGGTACCGGCAACGGTGCTCGACACCAGGCTGCTTGCGGCGATCGTCGTGGTGGCGGCGACGACGCTCATTCTGATTGCGCTGGCGGTGGCCTTTATCGAAAGCCACCTGACGGACCTGAAGGGACTGGCGAACGCCTCGCAGGAAGGGCTGTTGATCCTGCGCGAAGGCCGGGTCATCGATGCCAATGAACGCTTCCAGGGGCTTTCCGGCTGGAAGCTTGCCGATCTCTCGGGCAAGGCGCCCTCGGTTGTCTTGACCGCTATTCAGGCGACCGGACAGAACAGGCCCGGCGAGACGCTGCTCAACACCAGGACCGGCCGGGAGATCGCCGTCGAAGTGACCGTGAGCAGGATCGTCTATCGCGGGCACAATTGCGAGGTGCTGGCGGTGCGTGATCTCACCGAGCGCAGGCAGGCTGAGGAGATGATCGAACATCTCGCCCATCATGACGTGCTCACCGATCTGCCGAACAGGTCGCTGTTCGATACCCGCATCCGGCAAGCCCTGCAGATGGCCGAACGAAAGAACAGCCAGGTCGCCCTCTTCTATCTCGACCTCGATCGCTTCAAGGCCGTCAACGATATCTTCGGCCATGCCGAAGGCGACCGCATTCTTGGCAAGGTCGCCTCGATCCTGCGCCACGTGGTCGATGACAGCGACACGATCGCCCGCCTCGGCGGTGATGAATTCGCCGTCATCCAGCCCGCCGGGCAGCAGCCGGCAGCAGCGCAAAGGCTTGCCGCGGCGATCCTCGACGAATTCGCCGCCGAAATGGACACCGCGCGTGACCCCACAGCCGTCGGCGTCAGCGTCGGCATTGCGCTCTATCCCACGGATGGGGCTGCCGCCGAAGAACTCTGCAACAATGCCGATACTGCGCTTTACCGCGTCAAGCATGACGGTCGCGGCAAGGTCTGTTTCTTCGACGCGGAAATGGACAAGGCAGCACGGAACCGCCGCCAGATCGAAAGCGAATTGCGCCATGCGATCACCCGTAACCAGATCCATGTCAGCTATCAGCCGATCCTCGATGCGCTGAGCGGCGAGATCGGCGGCTACGAGGCCCTGATGCGCTGGAACCGGCCGGGTCACGGCTTGACCGAGCCCGAAATCTTCATCCCGATCGCCGAGGAAAGCGGCTCGATCGTCCAACTCGGCGAATGGGTGTTGCGGCAGGCCTGCATGGAGGCGGTGCGCTGGCCGCTCCCGTTGAGGATTGCCGTCAATCTTTCGCCGGTGCAATTCATGCTGCCGAACCTCTGCGAGCGGATCGAGGCCATCCTCGCTGAAACCGGGCTTGCGCCCGGCCGGCTGGAGCTCGAGATCACCGAAGCGGCCCTCATCCGCGATCGCGACCGGGTGATGACGACGCTGCTGCGGCTGCACAGGCTCGGCGCGCACATCGTCATGGATGACTTCGGCACCGGCTTTTCCTCGCTTTCCAACCTGCGTTCATTTCCCTTCGACAAGATCAAGGTCGATCGCAGTTTCACCGGTGTGCTGGAACATGACGCGGCGGCACGCTCGATCGTGCGGGCCATCATCGGCCTTGGCCACAGCCTCGGCATGCCCGTCGTGACCGAGGGTGTCGAAACCGAGATGCAGCGCCGGATCGTCGTCGAGGAAGGCTGCACGCAAGTGCAGGGTCTTTTACTCGGCAGGCCGGATATCGAGCCGAGCGCCAAGCTTGCCACTCACGCAAAGATCCTGACCGCTCAGTTCGAAGCCGGCGAGTGATCTTACAGCGCCGCGCGTCTTTTCAGACGCGCCAAGGACGCTGTAACACTTTGAATTGCTGGATAATTTTATCCTTATATCGATTCCGATTTAAGGAATTATGCAGCGGTCAGAGCGCCTTGGCGTTTTCCAGAAGCCGGCGAATATATTCGAGCGTCAGTTCGCGCTCGAAAACCCGAAAACCCTTGAACAGCGCAAGATCGGCCTCGCGCGCGGTTTCGATCGCCTCGGCCTCCATGGCGCGGGCCTTGGGTGTCAGGAAGATCAGTTGCGCCCGTTTGTCCGATGGATGCGGCCGGCGTTCGATCAGCCCGTCGCGGACCATACGCGAAAGCGTATTGGCCATGGTCGCCTGCTCGATATCGACTCGCTCGAGAAGCTGTTTCTGGGTCAGCCCGTCCTCGGCCCAGAGTTCCAGCAGAATGGGAAACTGGCCCGGAGAAAAACCGAGTCCGACCGCGCGCTGATGCAGCGAGCGGGCAAAACCCTTCGCCAACTGGCTGGCAAGGTAGGCTCCCGAATCCATGCGGTTAAATCCCATGATTGCAAGTTGGCTCAAAAGCATGACGGAGACAATGCAGCAATCGCAGACCATGCTCCAAAACATACAGGCGGCGATCGAATTTCGAGTATTACGAGAAAACAAAGTCGCCATGGCCTGGAGGTTGGCCATGGCGACCTTAAAATGGGGACAAAGGCCCGGAGAGGGGGATAAGGCCTTTGTCCAAGCCTGATGCGGCGGGGGACAAGCCGGTAATCAGACCCGCGGCGCGATCAAGCGCCGGTGAGAAAGATTTGTGGCTGCGAATGTGGTTTTTCAAGGGAGAAGGCACGTTACAAATCGGTAACAGTTTGGTGAGCCGGACTCCCAGCGCTGCGCCCGCCATAATCCGTTCGCGTGCCGAACTTTGTATGGACCTCGCCCCGTGCCCGCGCTATCCATGCACGCATGAAAAAAGGCGATCACCTCTTCCTAGTCGATGGTTCGGGATTCATCTTCCGGGCATTTCATGCGCTGCCGCCGCTGACGCGCAAGACTGACGGCCTGCCGGTCGGCGCCGTCTCCGGTTTCTGCAACATGCTGTGGAAGCTGTTGAGGGATGCGCGCAACACCGATGTCGGCGTCACGCCGACGCATCTCGCCGTCATTTTCGACTATTCCGCCAAGACCTTTCGCAAGGATCTCTACGACGCCTACAAGGCGAACCGCTCGGCCCCGCCCGAAGAGCTCGTTCCGCAGTTCGGCCTTATCAGAGAGGCGACCCGCGCCTTCAATCTGCCCTGCATCGAGACCGAAGGCTTCGAAGCCGACGACATCATCGCGACGTATGCTCGTAAGGCCGAGGCGATTGGCGCCGACGTCACCGTCGTCTCCTCCGACAAGGATCTGATGCAGCTCGTCACCTCCAATGTCCACATGTACGACAGCATGAAGGACAAGCAGATCGGCATTCCCGATGTCATCGAGAAATGGGGCGTGCCGCCGGAAAAGATGATCGACCTGCAGGCGATGACCGGCGATTCCGTCGACAACGTTCCCGGCATTCCCGGCATCGGCCCGAAAACCGCTGCTCAACTTCTTGAGGAATATGGGGACCTCGACACGCTGCTCGAGCGTGCCACCGAGATCAAGCAGGTCAAGCGCCGCGAGACGATCCTTGCCAATATCGACATGGCAAAGCTTTCGCGCGAGCTCGTGCGGCTGCGCACCGATGTGCCGCTCGACCTCGATCTCGATGCGCTGGTGCTGGAGCCGCAGAACGGGCCGAAACTGATCGGCTTCCTCAAGGCGATGGAATTCACAACGCTGACGCGCCGTGTCGCCGAAGTCTGCGATTGCGACGCGAGCGCCATCGAGCCGGCAGTCATCCGCATCGAATGGGGCGAGGCCGCCCACGGCCCCGATCTCGATGCGGCGCAGCCGGAGCCGGTCGCCGGCGGCATTCCCGACGTTTCGGGCGATGCCGTGCCCGTGCCGCCGCGCGCGAAGCCGAAGGCAGCCGTCGAAGGCGCCTTTTCGCCTGTTGATCTTGCCAAGGCGCGGGCCGAGGCCTTCGTGAACTTGCCCTTCGATCATTCGGCCTATGTCACGATCCGTGACCTCGCCACACTCGACCGCTGGATTGCTGATGCCCGCGATACCGGCCTCGTTGCCTTCGATACCGAGACGACCTCGCTCGATGCGATGCAGGCCGAGCTTGTCGGCTTCTCGATGGCGATCGCCGACAACGTGGCCGATCCCACGGGCACGAAGATCCGCGCCGCCTATGTGCCGCTGGCCCACAAGAACGGTGTCGGCGATCTGCTCGGCGGCGGCCTTGCCGAAAACCAGATCCCGATGCGCGATGCTCTTCCGCGGCTCAAAGCGCTGCTGGAGGACGAATCGGTTCTGAAGGTCGCGCAGAACCTGAAATATGATTATCTCCTGATGAAGCGCTATGGCGTCGAGACCAGAAGTTTCGACGACACGATGCTGATTTCCTACGTGCTCGACGCCGGCACCGGCGCGCACGGAATGGACCCGCTCTCGGAAAAATTCCTCAGCCATACGCCCATCCCCTATAAGGACGTGGCCGGCAGCGGCAAAGCAAACGTTACCTTTGATCTGGTCGATATCGATCGCGCCACCCATTATGCGGCCGAGGATGCAGACGTTACGCTACGCCTCTGGCTGGTGCTGAAGCCCCGGCTCGCTGCGGCAGGGTTGACCAGTGTCTACGAACGTCTGGAGCGGCCGCTGCTGCCGGTGCTGGCGCGCATGGAATCGCGCGGCATCACCGTCGACCGGCAGATCCTGTCGCGCCTCTCCGGCGAACTGGCTCAGGGTGCCGCTGGCCTGGAAGACGAAATCTACCGGCTGGCCGGCGAGCGCTTCAATATCGGCTCACCGAAGCAGCTCGGCGATATCCTGTTCGGCAAGATGGGCCTTGCCGGCGGCAGCAAGACGAAGACCGGACAATGGTCGACCTCCGCGCAGGTGCTCGAGGATCTCGCCGCGGCCGGCTTCGAGCTGCCGCGCAAGATCGTCGACTGGCGCCAGCTCACCAAGCTGAAATCCACCTATACCGACGCGCTTCCCGGCTATGTCCACCCGGAGACCAGGCGCGTCCACACCTCCTATTCACTGGCATCGACGACGACGGGACGCCTGTCCTCCTCCGAGCCGAACCTGCAGAATATTCCCGTGCGCACCGCCGAAGGCCGCAAGATCCGCACGGCCTTCATCTCGACACAGGGCCACAAGCTGATCTCGGCCGACTACAGCCAGATCGAGCTGCGGGTGCTTGCCCATGTCGCCGAGATCCCGCAGCTCACCAGAGCCTTCGAGGAAGGCGTCGACATTCATGCGATGACCGCCTCGGAAATGTTCGGCGTGCCTGTTGAAGGCATGCCGAGTGAAGTGCGCCGCCGCGCCAAGGCGATCAATTTCGGTATCATCTACGGCATCTCGGCCTTCGGCCTTGCCAATCAGCTTTCGATCGAGCGCTCGGAGGCGGGCGACTACATCAAGAAATATTTCGAGCGTTTCCCCGGCATCCGCGACTATATGGAAAGCCGCAAGGCGATGGCGCGCGACAAGGGTTATGTCGAGACGATCTTCGGTAGGCGAATCAACTATCCGGAAATCCGTTCTTCCAACCCGTCGGTGCGCGCCTTCAACGAACGCGCCGCGATCAACGCGCCGATTCAGGGCTCGGCTGCCGACGTCATCCGCCGGGCGATGATCAAGATGGAGCCGGCGCTCGCTGAAGCGGGTCTTGCCGAGCGCGTCCGCATGCTGCTGCAGGTGCATGACGAACTCATCTTCGAGGTCGAGGACGAGGATGTCGAAAAGGCGATGCCCATCATCGTCTCGGTCATGGAAAACGCCACCATGCCGGCGCTCGAAATGCGCGTCCCGCTCAAGGTCGACGCGCGCGCCGCCACCAATTGGGACGAGGCGCACTAGCCGCGTCCTTAAAAAAGCGAAGATTTTTCCGCTTTACGCAAGTCTCTGAAATCCAACCGATTTAACTCCCAAGCCCGTATCGCAACGATACGGGCGGAAGGAACTTATTAACCTTCCTTTTCTATCCCGGTAGGGTCGTAGTTTGCCAAGCATGAGTGAGTATCGGACGCATGCGTTTTCCCAGAACCAATTTGACGGATGCCGCGGATTTTTCCAGCGGGCTTGAAACGGAAATTCAGGAGGAAATTGTGGGCGAAAAGCCGGCTGCGCCTATCTGGCAGAGCAACTTTTCCCTCGCGCCGAACGTTCGCTTCACCCGCACGCCGGAAACGCTGATCAGCAAGCGCCGCGCCCCGAACGAGCCTGCGCGCGACGATTCGCAGATTGCACAGCAGGCGATACGGATAGAGCCGGTCGCCGTCGACGTGCCATTCGACATCTACCTGCCCGAGGCGGACGAGATTCCCGCAGCCTCTGTCCAGATGGTCGAGCCGCAGCAGTTGCCTCTTGCCGATCGGACTGTTGCGCCGAGCCTGCGCGCCGCATCCGAACTGTCTTCGATTTCGGATTTCGCCTTTTGGGAAGTCATGGCCTTCGAGGAAGGCGAGCCGATCCGCACGCCTGCGATCGTCCTGCCGAAGATCGAAACCACGCCCGAATCGATCACTTCGCTGTTCCGCGTCATGGAATGGCGTCCGGGCGCACCGAAGCATGCCCCCGCCGCATCACGCCCGGTTCAGCCGGCCGTTGCAGCGCCTGCCCGGCCTGCCGTTCGTCCTCCGGCTGCGATATCCAGGACGAGGCCCGAGGCTGTTCCGGAAGCGGCCGTCGCCCCAGCACCTCGGGCCGTAGTCGTGCCTGACGCCGTAGTCGTGCCACCGGCGGCCATCGAGCCTCCGCCCCCACCTGCGCCGAGGCCGACGCCGCCTGTCGCCGCGGTGCTGCCGTCGCCGCGCTTGGCGAGGCCGGAAAAGGTCGATCCGTCGGGCTATGAATTCCCGCCGCGCGCGCTCTTGCAGGAGCCGCCGGAGCGTCTCGGGGAGATCATGTCGCAGGAGACGCTGGAACAGAATGCCGGCCTTCTGGAAAGCGTGCTCGAGGATTTCGGCATCAAGGGCGAGATCATCCATGTCCGTCCCGGCCCTGTCGTCACCCTTTATGAATTCGAGCCGGCCCCGGGCGTGAAATCGTCCCGTGTCATCGGCCTCGCAGATGACATCGCCCGTTCGATGTCGGCGCTTTCGGCCCGCGTTGCCGTCGTGCCCGGACGCAACGTCATCGGCATCGAGTTGCCGAATGTCACCCGTGAAACCGTCTATTTCCGCGAGATGATCGAAAGCGACGATTTCGAAAAGAGCGGCTACAAGCTGGCGCTTGGCCTCGGCAAGACGATCGGCGGCGAGCCCGTCATCGCCGAGCTTGCCAAGATGCCGCATCTGCTCGTCGCCGGCACCACCGGCTCGGGTAAATCGGTCGCCATCAACACGATGATCCTGTCGCTGCTCTACCGGATGACACCGGAACAGTGCCGTCTCATCATGGTCGATCCCAAGATGCTCGAACTGTCCGTCTATGACGGCATTCCACATCTCCTGACACCCGTCGTCACCGATCCGAAGAAAGCCGTCATGGCGCTGAAATGGGCGGTGCGCGAAATGGAGGAGCGCTATCGCAAGATGTCGCGCCTCGGCGTGCGAAATATCGACGGTTACAACGGCCGCGTCTCCCAGGCCCGTGAAAAGGGCGAGACCATCCATATCATGGTCCAGGTCGGCTTCGACCGGCAGACCGGCGCGCCGATCGAGGAGAGCCAGGAGCTGGATCTTGCGCCGATGCCCTATATCGTCGTCATCGTCGACGAGATGGCCGACCTGATGATGGTCGCCGGCAAGGAAATCGAAGGCGCAATCCAGCGTTTGGCGCAAATGGCGCGCGCCGCCGGCATCCATCTGATCATGGCGACACAGCGTCCTTCGGTCGACGTCATCACCGGCACGATCAAGGCGAACTTCCCGACCCGCATCTCCTTCCAGGTGACATCGAAGATCGATAGCCGCACGATCCTCGGCGAACAGGGCGCTGAACAACTGCTTGGCCAGGGCGACATGCTGCATATGCAGGGCGGCGGGCGCATTGCCCGCGTCCACGGTCCCTTCGTTTCCGATCTCGAGGTCGAAAAGGTCGTTGCCCATCTGAAAACGCAAGGGCGCCCCGAATATCTCGACACCGTCACGGCCGATGAAGAGGAAGAGGCGGAAGAGGAAGAAGCCGGCGCCGTCTTCGACAAGAGCGCCATGGCCTCGGAAGACGGTAATGAACTCTACGAGCAGGCGGTCAAGGTCGTCATGCGCGACAAGAAGTGCTCGACCTCCTACATCCAGCGCCGCCTCGGCATCGGTTACAACAGAGCCGCCTCATTGGTCGAACGGATGGAGAAGGAAGGCCTGGTCGGTCCGGCCAATCACGTCGGCAAGCGCGAGATCGTATCGGGGCGGGGCGACGGCGATTGATCGGCATGAGCAGCGCCGTCACGGCTCGACGTGAGGCGCTGCACTCATAGCCTCGGACATCATCCCGCGATTGTGGAACGGGCGGCGCGTTTGTGCACCACCGCGAGCAGGCCTCCGAGAAGGATCGTCCCCACGATAAATAGAAACGCCGCCGCCACGATGGCCGGGCTGATGTTCTCGCGAATCGACGAGAACATCTGGCGGGCGAGCGTCAGCTGGTTTGGTCCGGCGACGAACAGGGTCAGGACGACTTCATCCAGCGATGTGGCAAAAGCAAGCACGGCGCCGGAAAGGACGCCGGGCATGGCGAGCGGCAGCGTCACTTTCCAGAAGACCTTCGCCGGAGAAGCCCCCCAGGCTCGCGGCCGCACGCTCGGTCCGATAGTCGATGCCCTCGAGCGAGGCGGTGATGCTGACCAGGACAAAGGGCACGGCGACAACCGTATGCGCCACAATGACGGCTGCAAATGTGTTTGGAAATCCGAGGCCGGCAAACAGGATCTGCAGCCCGACGCCGAGCACCACGGCGGGAACGACCATCGGCAGGAGGAATATCGTCCTCAGCGCCGCGGCAAAAACAACGCGCCGGCGCAAAGCCAGTGCGGCCAGAATGCCGAGCACGGTTGACAGCAAGGTGGTTCCCGCCCCGATCTGCAAGCTGTTGACGATGGACCGCCGCCAGGCGTCCTCGGTAGCCAGCTCCGCAAACCAGCGAGTCGAAAAAGACGGAATGGGGTAGGCCAGGAAACTGCTGGAGGTAAATGCGATCGGAAGGATCGCCAAAAGCGGAGCCAGCAGAAAAATCACCGTTGCCGCGCCGAACAGAAATTTTAGCAACCGAATTGTCATGTCATGCCCCCGTCGTCTTCATGGAAAGCCGGCCGTAAATGCCGTAGAGCACGATCGTCACGGCGAGCAGCACCATGCCGAGCGCACCGGCCATGCCCCAATTGGCGGAGCCCGTGGCGTAGAAGGCGATCACCGAACTGATCATCTGGTCCTTCGGCCCGCCGATGAGCGCCGGCGTGATGTAGTAACCGAGCGCTGCCATGAACACGAGCAGTCCGCCCGAGGCGATGCCACGCAGGGCCAGGGGCAGCAGGATATGCAGAAAGGCCCGGATCGGCCTCGCGCCGAGAGAGGCGGCTGCCGGCATGAGATTTCGCGGGATCGCGATGAGGACGCTGTAGATCGGCAGAACCATGAACGGCAGCAGCACATGGGTCATGGCGATAACGACACCCGTCCGGTTGAAAAGAAGCGGCAAGGGAGCGTTGAGGAGGCCGAGCGACACGAGAAGGGAGTTGATGAGCCCCTTGTCCTGAAGGAGGACGTACCAGGCCGCGGTGCGCACCAGCAGCGATGTCCACAATGGCAGGAGCACCGCAGCAAGGAGGAGCTGCCGCCGCCAGCCGCTCGCGGCGGCGGCCAGCATCGCGTAAGGCAGGCCGATGAGACAGGTCGCCAGCGTGACGACGGCGGCCACGGCGAATGTTCTCAGAAGAATCGCCTGATTGGCCGACTCTCCGGCCGGCATCGCCACGATCCTGCCCGACGCGTCATGCTGAAGATCGACTGCGGCAAGCAGGTTGCGATCGGTGTAGGGCTCGGTGGCTTCGGCGATCGCCCGCCAGAAGGCAGCGTCGTTCCACCGGGTGTCGATCTCCGGGAGGCTTATCGGCCCGGTGCTATCTCTCACGGCTGCGACGGTCTTTCGCATCAATGTGCGGAAACCCGGCTGGGCGCTGTTCAGTCTTCGCACCACCTCTCCCAGATTCTGGTCGTCGTCGAGCGATTTCAGGTCGTCGACAAGGGCGGTCCGCATGACGTCGGAGGGTTCGGAAACAGGGTTCCAGGCTGAAATTGCAGCCGTCGTCCGCGGCAGGTTTTTGCTGACGACTGGATCGGACACCGCCTGTTGCAGGACGGTCAGAAGCGGCCAGATGAAGAACACACCCAGGAACAGGGTCAGGGGAAGGATGAGGGCAAAGGTGCCGGTATGTCGACGGAAAGCATTCATGCCGCGATCACCCAGCAATCGTCCGGCGTGAAGTGCGCCACCACATCGGCTCCGACCGGCCACTCCGCCGATCGCATGTCGGTCCGGACCACGAAGCGAAAGGCATCCTCATCGAGCTGCACCCGCAAATGGTCGCCCTGATAGACGCTATCGAGTATTTTTCCCGGCAGGGCGTTCGCCGCCGCGCTGATGCCGCGAGCCGCCAAGCAAATGCGCTCGGGGCGAACGGAGATATGGACACGGCTGCCGACAGCGAGGGAGTTACTGCCAGGCACGATCACATGCCGTCCGTCGGCGATCTCGACCGAGGTACCGTCCGCGCCCGTCATCTTGACCGTTCCCTCTATCAGATTGGTTTCGCCGATGAATTCGGCGACCGCCCGTGTCTGCGGGCGGTCGTAGATATCGCGCGGCGTACCGATCTGCTCGATGTTGCCGCGGTTGAAGACCGCAATTCGGTCCGACATGGTCAGCGCCTCGGATTGATCATGGGTCACGAACACCACAGTCAGTTCCAGGCGCTTGTGAAGGGCGCGGATGTCGAGTTGCATCTGTTCGCGCAACTGTTTGTCCAGTGCCCCGAGCGGCTCGTCCATCAGCACCACTGTCGGCTCGAACACCAGGGAGCGGGCAAGCGCCACGCGCTGCTGCTGACCGCCGGAAAGCTGGGCGGGCTTGCGGCCGCTCATGGCCGACAGCTGCACCATCTCGAGGGCGCGCTTCACGCGTTCTTCGATCTCGCCGCGACCGACACCGCGCATCCTGAGAGGAAAGGCGATGTTGTCGGCGATCGACATATGCGGAAAGAGCGCATAGTTCTGGAAGACGACGCCCATTTCGCGCCGATGCGGAGGCAGGCGGTCGATGCGGCGGCCGTCGAGAAAAATGCCGCCGGCGGTCGGGTTTTCGAAACCCGCCAGCATCATCAGCAAAGTCGTCTTGCCTGAACCCGACGGTCCCAGAAGGCTGACGAATTCGCCCCTCTCGATGTCGAGCGACAGGTCTTTGACGACCTGATGCAGGCCAAAGGATTTGGAGATTTTTTCAAAGCGTATGCGCGGCGCAGCCATGGCGGCCCTCCGTTCGGATAGTCGGCTCTTGGGCAGACGAAGTGACGAAGATGTGCGGAAGCCCCCACGGGTCGATCGGCAGAAGCGATCCGCGGGGGCGATATTCCTTAGGTTATTGTGCCAGCCAGGCGTCAAACCTTTTGGTCAGCGCTTCCGAATTGTCGATCCAGAAGTCCGTATCAAGGCTGACTGCTTCCTGCATATTGGCCTGGGTGGTGGGCAAGTCGGCCAGCTGGTCCGGCGGCAGGCTCTTGCCGGCTTCCTTGTTCGGGAGGCCGTAGGCGATATATTGCGGCAGTTTTGCCTGGTTTTCCGCTTTGCTGGCGAAGGCGATGAAATCAAAGGCCGTATCCTTGTTTTCAGCGCCCTTCAGAACGACCCAACTGTCGACGGCATAGATGCTGCCCGGCCAGACAACTTTGAACTGGCGGCCTTCCGATCGGTTGATGCCGGTGATGCGGCCATTATAGGCACTGGTCATGGCCACTTCGCCGGAAGCAAGCAGTTGCAGCGGCTGCGCGCCCGAGGTCCACCAGACAAGGTTCGGTTTCAACGCATCAAGCTTGGCGAAGGCGCGGTCGATGCCTTCCGGCGTCGCCAGGACTTCATAAACTTTGTCCGCCGGCACGCCGTCGGCCATCAGCGCGAATTCGAGCGTATATTTCGGTCCCTTGCGCAGGGCGCGCTTGCCGGGGAATTTCTTCACGTCCCAGAAATCGGCCCAGGACTTGGGGCCATCGGCAATCTTGGCGCCGTCATAGGCGATGGCGGTCGACCAGACGATGGCGCCGACGCCGCAATCGCTCACCGCGGAAGGCAGAAACGCATCCTTGCCGCCAAGCTTGCTCCAGTCCACCTTCTCAAAAAGCCCGTCGGCGCAGCCGAGCGAGAGTTCATCGGCTTCGACCTCCACGGCATCCCAGGAGGGATTACCCGCCTTGACCTTTGCCTGAAGGACGCCGATGCCTCCGTCCCAGCCTTCGTCGAGCAGGGGCTTGCCGGCAACCTTGGAGAATGGCTTGAAATAGATCTCCCGCTGCGCATCCTGAAAATTCCCGCCCCAGGACGCTATGGTGAGATCCCGGGCCGCGCCCGGCACCGCAGCAAGCGCCAGCGATAGCAGCCCGAGAGCCGTAATCGTCGAAGTGTTCTTGAATTTCATTCGCTTTCCCCTGTTTGTTGAGCGTCCGTCTGACGCCGGTGACAGCCACGATCCTTGGGATCGTTGGCAATCGCGGCCGCTTGCAAGAGATGGGCAAAGCCGGCCTGTGCAGCGAACTTTGCCGTCATCTCCAAAAGGCCGAGCGGCGTGTTGCGGGCAATGCTGGCGGATGTCCGGTAGGGCGGGAAGGCGCTTTTTGTTGACCGCGGTGGACACATGGATGCACCGCTCCCGACCAGTCTTTCCAGGCAGGTGGTCCCACTACCCCGCAAATTTAATGGTTTCGCTTGCGAAAGGCGAAAAACCCGATTGTCAGCCGGTAGATGAGTGGTGCATCATATGCACCACCGTGCACCACTCTTCGTTACGCCGAAATCGCCAATTCCATGGCATATGAAGGGAAAACAGCATTCCGATCTTGGTTCGGCGGAACCAATTTCCGTTCTGGGAGACAGGATTGCGCAGAGGGAAATCATCGTCAGATGAACAGGAAGGTGTTCAAAAACGCGGACGTTTACCGCCGCTTTCCATGGTGCGCGCCTTCGAGGCGGTCAGCCGCCTGGGCTCGATGCGCAGAGCTGCGGACGATCTCAATCTTAGTCACACCGTCATATCCCGCCACGTCCGCAATCTCGAAGCCTGGTTTGGCACGCGGCTTGTCGATGCCGGACCGCGCGGCATCAGGCTGACGGCGGAAGGCAGAGTTTTTGCCGAAACGGTGGGAGCGGCTTTCGACCTCATCGCCAAATCGACAGCGGAACTGCGCCCGGCAGTCAACCGCACGGTCTTGCGCATCTGGTGCGTGCCCGGTTTCGCGACACGTTGGCTGACGCCGCGCTTCAATCAACTCCAGCTTGCCTTGCCCGGCATCGATTTCGTGATGCGCGCGACCGATCTCGAACCGGATTTCAGCCGTTATGAGGCCGATGTCGACATCCGCTATTCCGAGGAGCCGAGGGGAAATGTCCGCTGGATCCTGTTGGAAAGGCCGCGCATGTTCCCGGTCACCAGCCCCGAATGGATCAGCAGAAACGCTCCGATACGGACCCTCGATGATCTGGTGCGCCAGCCGCTGATCCACGAGGAAAGCCGCGATCAATGGCGGCAATGGTTTCGCAAGGCCGGCTTCGAGCATGAAGTGACCCTGAATGGCCCGCGGCTATGGTCGGCCAACCTGACGGTCGACGCGGCGGTGGCAGGCCAAGGCATAGCACTGGCCACCCGCCTGATCGCCGCGGATGACCTGCGTGCCGGCCGTCTCGTCGAACTGCTGGAAACCGACGTCCGGCTCGGCGGCTATTATTTGGTCGGGCCGCGTGAGCGCTGGAATGAGGTGACGTCGGCCCGTTTCCGAGCATGGCTGCAGCAGTCGATCGCCGAAACCACCGGAGGTCACGCCTCTCATGAAAGCGGTAATCCGGGTCGATAAGCGGCGCTGATCTCACGTCCTCAAGCTTGCCAATCGCAGCGTCTCGCTGACGAATGCGGTTTTGCCGCCCGTGTAGGAATCCCAATCGCCGCCTGCTTCCGCAGCCAGCCGGCGTTTCAGCTCGGCGTAGGCTGTGGCCCTTTCGGGGTGATCCCGGAGATAGTCGCGAAACACGATCCGCTCCCCATGGGCGCGATTATTGGGGCCGCAAAGATAGAGCCTGAGGCCATAAGCGTCGTGATTTCGAGTAAAGGCCCAGCGTTTCTCCCCCATATCGCCATGGAAGACGAAATCGGTAGCGCTGACCGCGTCGATCGCCATCGGCAGAACCTCATCGGAGATCGCGACGACATCGAGGTCGATCTTCGGCTTGGCGGCGAGGCCGGGGACCGACGTGCTGCCGATGTGGTCGATGGAAAGCACGAAGCTGCCGAGCAAGGCAGCGACCTCGGTACTGATTTGGGCAAAGAGCCGCGGCCAGGAGGGATCATAGTCGACCACTTTGATGGCGCGCATTTGCTTCCTCTTGGTCAGTGCACCTCGGCCAGCAGTCCGTCGAGGATCGCGACCATCTTCTTCTCGGCCTCTTCGAGCGAGCCGCTATTGTCGAGCTCCGTCACATCGTAGTCGCCACGCACCGTCAGCGGACCGCGGGCAAGCCGTGCCATGATGTCCTCATGCGTTTCACGTCCGCGCGCCTCCAGCCGGCCGGCCAGCACCTCTGCGCTTGCAGTGACATTGATGACCTTGAGTCGTGGGAAGGCCGCCTGGAAACGGTGAAGCGCGGAACGCGAACCGTTGGCGACGACGACATGGCCTCGCGACAGCGCCACCGAGACTTCGGCCGGAATGCCGTATTTCAGGCCGTGCGCTTCCCACCAGACGGCGAAGGAGCCTGATTGCTCCATGGCCGCAAAGCCTTCGAGGGAGACGGAGAGATGATCCTCGCCGCCGGCGTCCCGGTGACGAGTGATGACGCGGCGGGTGAAATGAACGTCGGCGCGGCCGGCGAAATGCCGAGCGGCAAGGTTCATCAGCGTGTCCTTGCCGGCGCCGCTCGGCCCGACGACGACGACCATGATGCCACGTTCGGCTCCTGCTCCGGGATGGGGTTCGTACGGCATCATGCGACACGGCGTCCCTGGCGCCAGACGGAGCGTGTTACCGGCACGCCATGCGAGCGATGAACGCGGACGAGATCGGCGCGCAGGCCGGTTGCGATCCGGCCGCGATCGTCGAGGCTGACGGTGCGCGCGGGCGTCGACGTCACCATGGCGATCGCCTTCGGCAGCGTGATGCTTTCCACCTCGTCGGCGAGGATGAACGGTGCATGTAACAGGCTGAGCGGCACGTAGTCTGAGGAAAGCACGTCGAGCACGCCCATTTCGGCCAAGTCGCGGGCGGCGATGTTGCCGGAGTGGGATTTGCCGCGCACGATGTTCGGCGCGCCCATCAGCACGCTCATGCCGTGCTCGTGTGAGGCCCGGGCGGCGTCGAAGCTGGTCGGGAATTCGGCAAGGCGCACGCCGTTTTCGATCGCCTCGTCGACATGCGACAGCGTCGCGTCGTCATGGCTTGCGACCGTGATGCCGCGCTCGGCGCAGACCTTGGCGATGGCATTGCGATGCGGCGTCGAATTGCGCGCCGATTCCGCCTGGCGTTTGGCGACGAAACGGGCAAACACCTCGTCGCTCAAGCCCCGCTTCTTCTGGTAATAGAAGATATATTGATCCATCGTCTGGAATTGCCGCTGGCCGGGCGCATGATCCATCAGCGAGACGAGCCGCACATGCCGGTCGTTTTCGAAATCGGCGAAATGTTCGAGCACATTATCCGCCGAAACCTCGCAGCGCAGATGGAGCAGGTGTTCGGCGCGCAGCCTGCCTTCCTTCTCCGCCGCCTGGATGGCGTCCGCCATCTCGCGCATCTCGCCATGTTCGAAGCCGCCGTCCTCGTCTGCGCCCATGCGCAGGCAGTCGAAGACCGTGGTAATGCCTGAGGTCACGATCTGAGCGTCGTGCGCCTGGACTGCGGCGGTCTTGTTCCAGCGGATGCCCGGACGCGGCTGGTAATGGCCTTCGAGATGGTCGGTATGCAATTCCACGAGGCCGGGAATGATGTAATCGCCCTCGAAATCTTCGCCGGCTACCGAATTGCCCTCCGAGATGTCGGCAATCTTGCCGTCGCGAATGAGGATCGATCCTGACAGGATGTCATCCTCAAGAACGATGCGGGCGTTGGAAAACACGGTCTCTTTGCTCATAGCGTAAGGTCTTTCAGCGTTTGGCGCCGGCAAGCGGCAGCCAGGAATGAACTTTGAATGGGGCGCCGCGCGCCTCCTCGGTGAAGACGGCAAGGCCGGAAATCGAAAGTGGCCGGCCGGTGAAATCGGCAAAACGCTTGGCCAGAATTTCTCTCATCACCTCGGCGCGCGTCTCGGGCACCTGGCCGCTCAGCGTCATGTGAAAGCCGAAATCCCCCATGACGTAAGGATAACCCCAGCGCAGCAGATTGGCGCGCTGGCTGTCGCTAAGCTTCTCCGGGTTGCGCCGCGCTAAATCGGCCTCGGAAAGCGCTGCACGGAACGGCTCGAAGGACTTTACCACCTTCGCGGCGAAATCCTGAAGAGGTTGATGAAGAGAACCGGGAACAAGGGCAAAAAAACGGCCGAGCTGGCCGAGCACCAGCTTAGGGATCTCGAAGGCCGGCGTACGGGCGGCAAAATCCTCGGCAACGGTCATGAGATCTTTCTCGGTGACGGAAGCTGCGAGCGAAAATGGCGCCTTGATCGTGGCGTGAAAACCGTAACGGCGAGGGTCGGCGGTCAGTTCGAACTGCTCCGCCGCGCCGAGCTTCTCGTGTTCCGGCGCGGGATAAGTCTCGCCGGTGAAAGCGTCGCGGCCGAGCCAAAGCGAGGCCGCGCCGACCAGGGGATCATCCTGCGGCGGCGAAAAATAGAGAGCGTAGCGCAAGGCTTTTATCCTGGGGATCGTCGAGACGGGGAGCGCAATGTGCAGTGATTTGGCGGCGTACCGCAAGCAGGTTCCCGGCTAAAAGATTTCCGTGACAGAATGATGATGACGGCAGCGCCGCCATCGCCTTTTGGCGGGCGGATCAGTGCGCTTTTGTGCCCATCAGCCGATGGCGCAGCGCATTCGAGGCGGCGTCGAAAAGGAAGACGACGATCAGGATCAGAATGACCATGTAGGCGACGTTTTCCCAGTTGGCATTGGTGCGCATCGCCTCCCAGAGTTTGAGGCCGATGCCGCCCGCGCCGACGGCGCCGATGATGGTAGCGCCGCGCACGTTCGATTCCCATTGGTAGAGCGTCTGGCTGACGATGACGGGAACGATCTGCGGCATAATGCCGTAACGATGGACGAGTACGGTCTCAGCGCCGGTCGATTTGATGCCTTCCCGCGGCTTGTTGTCGATGTTTTCAAGCCCTTCGGAATAGAGCTTGCCGAGCGTGCCCGTCTCGGTCAGGAAGATCGCACCGCTGCCGGCAAGCGGGCCGGGACCGAAGGCGCGCGTCAGGAACAGCGCCCAGATCAGCATGTCGACCGAGCGCAGGAAATCGAAGAAGCGCTTCAGAACCTGGTTCAGGAAGCGGTTCGGCGTGATGTTGCGCGCTGCCATGAAGGCAAGTGGGAAGGCGGCGAGCGAGCCAAGCAGCGTGCCGAGGAAAGCCATGACGATCGTCTGGAAAAGCTTGGTCCAGACGTCGCCATGCTGCCATTCGCTGTTGTTCCAGATGTCGTCGAAGGCGAGCGACAGGTTGGACTGGTCGGGCTTGATGCGCGGGCCGGAAACGATGAGGCTGAGGACTTCGCTTGCCGGCTTGTCGAAGAAGGACGATTGCGTGTCGAAGACGAAATTTGCCCAGCCGAGGAAACGCTTGCGGACCTTCACGCGGTCGACGGAAATGCTGACGTCGCCGGCAAAGCCGAGATCGGCGAGCACGTTGTCATCGTAGACCGTCATCCAGCTCGGCACCGGGCCGACGACTTTCGGCGCGCCGCCTGAAACTTCGACGGGAACGCTGAGGCCGTGCGCGGTCACGATCGTTTCGCTTTTCGAAACGGTGACGCTGCGGCCGGTGCCGCTGATGGAGACGGTGATGCTGCCATCGGGATTGTTGACCACCCAGTCCGGGTGCGGATTGTCGCCGAGCGGCGAGAAACGGGGATAGCGCACCTCGATCGAGCCGTCGTCCTGGATGCGGAAATCCGGCTTAACGTCGTAGCTCACCCATTGGCTGAGATAGATGCCGACGCGCTCCCAATGAGCTTCGGCGAAGAGCTTGGGCAGGTCGAAGAACCAGACGGCATAGAGGCCGTAGAGCAGCGTCGCGATGAGGATCATCAACCCGCCGAAACGCTGGCGGAACGACCGGTGGAAATATTCCGGATAGCGCGCTTCGATCTCGTTCATGCGGTTTGCGTCGATCACCGTCATGGCAGCCTCAATGTTGCAGAAGGAAGGCCTGCTCGCCGACCAGGCGGCGGCGCAGCCATGCGGAGAACTGGTCGACGGCGACGATCGTCACGAAGAGCAGGAGAACGAGCGCCATCGTCTTGGCGCCGAAGCCGCGCGAGATCGAAAGCTTCAGCTCCTCGCCGATGCCGCCGCCGCCGACGGCGCCGATGATGGTCGAAGCGCGCACATTGATCTCGAGCCGCAACAGCGCATAGGAGGTGAAATTCGGCAGCACCTGCGGCAGGGCGGCGAAACGCACACGCTCCCACCAGTTGGCGCCGACGGCTTTCATGCCCTCATGCGGCTTCATGTCGATATTCTCGGCCACTTCGTAGAAGAGTTTGCCGAGCGCGCCGATCGTATGCAGGGTGATGGCGATGATCGCGGCGACCGGCCCGATCGACAGGATCGCCGAAAACAGGCCGGCGATGACGATCTCGGGGAAGGCGCGCAGGAATTCCATCAGGCGCTTGGTCAAGACGCGCAGCGGCCATGAATTCGTCAGGTTGCGGGCGGCAAAGAAGCTCAGGGGAACGGCAAAGACGAAGGCGATGATCGTCGAGATCAGCGCCACGTTGATCGTGACGATCATCAGCTCGAAATATTCGGGAATGTAGAAGGCGCCCCAGATATAGACACGGCCCTTGTCGAAATTGAATTCCTCTCCGCCCTTGTCGTTGACGCTCGCCATGTCGAACAGCGCGCGCCAGACGTCGTTCCAATCCTTGGGAATGAGCCAGCTCAGGAAATCGAAGAGATGCGGCAGGCGCTCGAAGAAATGGCCGGCATTGCTCTCGTCGGCGAAGCGGACGGAGCTCACGAAAGCCGCAATGAGGATAACCAGGCCGAGCACGGTATAGAAGCGGCGCTTGGCGACCATCCGGCCCCAGGCGGTGCCGATCTCCTCAGTGCTCTGCATGTGCGGCTGTGTATCGGCAATAGTCATGGACGCCCCGCCCGGTTACAAAGAAAGGGCGGCCGTTTTCCGGCCGCCCCCCGCATTCCAAAGGCCGATCAGCCGCCGATGGCAGCCTTACGGACTTCGACGACGGTGTTGTAGAAGTCGTGCTTGACGGGAGCGTAGCCCTTGTAATCGCCGCCTTCGATGGCTGCGAAGCACTTGTGATCCTTTTCCGGCAGGGCCGTGAAGAAGGCTGCGAGCTTCGTCTGCCAGTCCTGGCCGAGAGCGTTGCGAACAACGAGCGGGCCGTTCGGGATCAGCGGCGAACGCCAGACTTCGACCAGCTTGTTCGGATCGACGGCGCCCTTGTCGACTTCCTTGCGGAAGGTACCGGAGGTGTAGCCGTCCTTGAAATCGCCGATGCCCGAGGAATCGTCGACGGCGACATCGACCTTGCCGTCGTAAGCGGCAAGAAGGTTGTTCTCATGGCCGCCGTTGAACTGGGTCGAGGCGAAGAACTTGTCGTTCGGCATGCCCGTGTCCTTCGGGATCTGCGTCAGCGGAACGAGATAGCCCGAGGTGGAGTCCGGATCGGCGTAGCCGAGCTTCTTGCCCTTGGCGTCCTGGATGGTCTTGATGCCGGAAGACTTGAGAGCGAGGCCGATCGAGTGGTAGCCCGTCGAGCCGTCCTTCTGCTGCGTCGTCAGGATCGGCGTAACGGCCTTCGGATCCTTGATGTAGACGGCTGCGTAGCCGGAAGCGCCGAGTTCGGCGAAATCGAGCGTTCCGCCGAGCAGGCCCTGGATGACGCCGTCATAGTCGGCGGCCGGGAATAGCGAAACCTTCTCGAAGCCGAATTCCTGCTTCAGATGGTCGGCGAGGCAGGCATAGTTGCGCAGGCGGTCGGTTTCGTTCTCGCCGCCGAGGATGCCGATGCGGAATTCCTTGAGGTCTGCAGCATTGGCGGCGCCGGCGAGCGCGAACAGCGCCGTTGCCGCAAAGAGTGCTTTCTTCAACATGCGTTCTCTCCTGTTGACCGGTGTCCCCGGCTTTCCGTTACGAAGAAGTGTGCCCTTGACGCGGGCGTTCGATCGCGGCCGCCTCTGTCAGAGACCGGCCAATGCCAGCGGTTGGACGCCGGCGGATTGATTGTCGGCGCTCTCGGGAGCGATATTGATTGAGGTCGAGGTCATCGTTTCGTCGATGCCGGCGCCGTCCTTGCCCGTGCCGTAGATTTCCTTCACCGCTTCGGCCGTCAGCTCCGAGGGCTTGCCGTCGAAGACGACACGGCCGCCGGCCATGCCGACGATGCGCTCGCAATAATTACGGGCGGTATCGAGCGTGTGGAGGTTGGTGATGACGGTGATGCCCTCGCGCTCGTTGATATCGCGCAGCGCATCCATGACGATCTTGGCGTTCAGCGGGTCGAGCGAGGCGATCGGCTCGTCGGCAAGCACCATCTTGGGGTTCTGCATCAGTGCGCGGGCGATCGCCACGCGCTGCTGCTGGCCGCCGGAAAGCGTACCCGCCGGCTGCAGTGCCGTCTGCTCGATGCCGAGGCGTTCGAGTGCGGCGATCGCATGCACGCGCTCTTCGCGCGTGAAGATGTTGAGCAGGCTCAGAAGCGTCGAGCGGTGGTTGAGGCGGCCAAGCATGACATTGGTCAAAACGTCGAGGCGCGGTACCAAGTTGAACTGCTGGAAGATCATCGCGCAATCGCGCTGCCAGTTGCGCAGCGCCCGGCCGCGAAGCCCGGAAACCTCGACGCCGGCAAAATGAATGGAGCCGGAACTCGGCTCCTGAAGGCGGTTGATCATGCGCAGGAGCGTCGACTTGCCGGCGCCGGAGCGGCCGATGATGCCGACCATCTGGCCCTGGGGAATGGAGAGCGAAACGGCATCGACGGCGAGCTTTTTTGCGAAACGACGTGTGACATCCTTCAGCTCGAACATCATGCTCTTTCCTTGCATTCCAGGCCGTGGTCAGCATCGCATTAGTCCTGCTTCATGAACCTCCAATGTCATATTTGTGTAAGTGGTGTCACAATTCTCCCGGCCTATATCGCAGGTTTAACCACCGTATCGGGCCAGGAAATCTTCCGCGCTCAGGTTGCGGAAATCCTGCAAAGCCAGGCGCAAACGGTCGTGCTCCCAATCCCACCAGGCAAGCTTGTCCATGCGCTCGCCGATCTCTTTCGGAAAGCGCTCGCGAATGAGCTTGGCCGGTACGCCGCCGACGATCGTATAGGGCGCGACGTCCTTCGACACGACGGCGCCGGCCCCGATGACCGCGCCGTTGCCGACGGTGACGCCCGGCAGGATGGTCGCGCCGTGGCCGATCCAGACATCGTTGCCGATGGTCACGCGGTTTGCGCGCCGCCAGGCAAAGAAGTCCGTCTCCATGTCGGCATCCGGCCAGTAATCGGCGGCGCGATAGGTGAAGTGATGCAGCGTCGCGCGCCAGGTCGGATGGTTGGTGGCATTGATGCGCACGGCGGCGGCGATATTGACGAACTTGCCGATCGTCGCGCACCAGACGGAGCCATCCTGCATGATGTAAGAATAGTCGCCGACCGTGGCTTCGCTGATCCGGCAACGTTCCGAGACCTCCGTATAACGCCCGAAGGTGGTTTCGCTGACGGATGCCGTCTCGTGGATGTCGGGCTCGATGCCCAGCTTGCGGCTCATGCGGCGATCTTTCGAGGCGAGAATTGCTGGACGTCGAGGATGCGGTCGGCGACCGCCTCGCGCACTTCGTCGTCGTGGAAGATGCCGAGAAGGGCGACGCCGGCGCTCTTCTTCTCCGCGATCATGTCGACGACGACGGCGCGGTTCCTGGCGTCGAGCGAGGCTGTGGGTTCATCGAGGAGCAGGATCGTGTGATCGGTGATGAAGCCGCGGGCGATATTGACGCGCTGCTGTTCGCCGCCGGAGAAGGTGGCGGGTGGAAGCTGCCAGAGCGCCTCCGGCAGGTTGAGCTTGGCGAGCAGTGCGCCCGCCTTTTCCCGCGCAACGGCGGCTTCCTCGCCGCGCGCCACAAGCGGCTCGGCAACGACGTCGATCGCCGCCACGCGCGGTACGGTGCGCAGGAACTGGCTGACATAGCCGAGCGTATTGCGCCGCACGTTGAGCACTGTGCGCGGATCGGCGGAGGCAAGATCGACAATGCGCCCGTCATGGCGGATGAGGATCTGGCCCGTGTCGACGGCATAATTGCCGTAGATCATCTTGAGCAGCGAACTCTTCCCTATGCCCGAGGGACCGCCGAGCACGACACATTCGCCTGACGCAACCGAGAAGGCGACATCGGAAACGACAGGCAGCCTGATGCCGTCGCGCAGGTGCATGGTGAAGCTCTTCGAGACTTCGGAAACGACGAGGGGCGTTGGCATGATTATTCTTCCTTGTTCCGGACCTCAGACCTGCAGGATCGAGGAGACGAGCAGCTGCGTGTAAGGCTCTCTGGGATCGTCGAGCACGCGGTCGGTGAGCCCCTGTTCGATGACGTAGCCGTCCTTCATCACCATCATGCGGTGCGAGAGCAGGCGGGCGACGGCGAGATCGTGGGTGACGATGATGACCGAGAGGCCAAGATCGTTGACGAGGCCGCGCACGAGGTCGAGCAGACGGGCCTGCACCGAGACGTCGAGACCGCCGGTCGGCTCGTCCATGAAGACGAGGCGCGGGCCGGTGACGAGATTGCGGGCGATCTGCAGGCGCTGGCGCATGCCGCCGGAAAAGGCGCGCGGCTGGTCGTCGATGCGGTCGGCGTCGATTTCGACGCGCTCGAGCCAATCGATCGCCGAACCGCGGATCTTGCCGTAATGCCGGTCACCGATCGCCATCAGCCGTTCGCCGACATTGGCGCCCGCCGATACCGTCATGCGCAGCCCGTCAGCCGGGTTCTGGTGGACGAAGCCCCAGTCGGTGCGCATCAGGAAGCGCCGCTCGGCCTCGTTCATATGGTAGAGGTCGCGGTAGTTGCCGTCGCGCATGTGATATTCGACGCTGCCGGTGGTCGGCATCAGCCGGGTGGAGATGCAGTTCAGCAGCGTCGTCTTGCCCGAGCCGGATTCGCCGACGATGGCGAGCACTTCACCGGGCCAGAGCTCAAAGGAGACGTTCCTGCAGCCGATGCGGTTGCCGTAGAATTTCGAGAGGTCGTTGACCTTGAGAAGCGGTATATCGGTCATTCTGCAGCCTCCCGGGCCAGCATTTCGCCGGCATGCCCTTGCGCCCGGCGGTCTTCGCAATGATCGGTGTCGGAGCAGACGAACATGCGCCCGCCCTTGTCGTCGAGAATGACCTCATCAAGGTAGACGTCCTCTGCGCTGCAGAGCGCGCAGGGCTTGCCGAAGCGCTGGATCTCGAAGGGATGATCTTCAAAATCCAGGCTGACGACGTCGGTATGGGGCGGCACGGCATAGATGCGCTTTTCGCGTCCGGCGCCGAAGAGCTGCAGCGCTTCCGACTTGTGCATCTTCGGATTGTCGAATTTCGGCGTCGGCGAGGGATCCATGACGTAGCGACCATGCACCTTGACCGGATAGGCGTAGGTCGTGGCGATGCGGCCGTTGCGGGCGATATCTTCGTAGAGCTTCACATGCATGAGGCCGTATTCCTCAAGCGCATGCATCTTGCGCGTCTCGGTCTCGCGCGGCTCGAGGAAGCGCAGCGGCTCCGGGATCGGCACCTGATAGACGAGCACCTGGCCTGGCCCGAGCTTCTCTTCCGGAATGCGGTGGCGCGTCTGGATGATCGTCGCCTCTTTTGTATGCGTCGTCACCGCGACCTGGGCGACCTTCTGGAAGAAGGCGCGGATGGAAACGGCGTTGGTCGTGTCATCGGCGCCCTGGTCAATGACCTTCAGCACGTCATCAGGCCCGATGATCGAAGCCGTCACCTGCACGCCGCCGGTGCCCCAGCCATAGGGCATCGGCATTTCACGCGAGGCGAAGGGCACCTGGTAGCCGGGAATGGCGATCGCCTTCAGTATGGCGCGGCGGATCATCCGCTTGGTCTGTTCGTCGAGATAGGCGAAGTTGTAGCTGGCGAGATCGGTCATTCGGCGGCTTCCTTCATGTCTTCGCTGCCGTTGCGGGCGGCTTCGAATTCGCGGCGCATGCGGCGGACGAGATCGAGCTCGGCCTGGAAGTCCACATAATGCGGAAGCTTCAGGTGCTCGACGAAGCCTGTCGCCTGGACGTTGTCGGAATGGGAAATGACGAATTCCTCGTCCTGTGCCGGCGCGGTGATGTCCTCGCCGAGCTCTTCGGCGCGAAGCGCGCGATCGACCAGCGACATCGCCATCGCCTTGCGCTCGCTCTGGCCGAAGACCAAGCCGTAGCCGCGGGTGAATTGCGGCGGCGCCTTGGCGGAGCCTTTGAACTGGTTGACCATCTGGCATTCGGTGATCTGGATGGTGCCGAGCGAGATGGCGAAACCGAGCTCCGGCACGTCGAATTCCACCTCGACATCGCCGATGCGGATTTCACCGGTGAAGGGGTGGTTGCGGCCGTAGCCGCGCTGGGTGGAATAGCCGAGCGCCAGCAGGAAACCCTCGTCGCCGCGGGCAAGCGCCTGCAGGCGCAGATCCCGGGTCATCGGGAATTCCATCGGCTCGCGGGTGAGATCGCCGATCTCGTGATCTTCGGGCATGTCGCCGTCGGCCTCGATCAGGCCTTCCTCGCCGAGGATCTCGGAGACGCGCATGACGCGGCCGGTCTCGGCCGGACGCTGAGCCGGCGCATCGACCGCCTCATCCTGAAGCAACGAGGGATCGAGCAGCCGGTGGGTATAGTCGAAGGTCGGTCCAAGCAGCTGGCCGCCCGGCAGGTCCTTGTAGGTTGCCGAGATGCGGCGTTCGATCGTCATATCAGCCGTGTCTAGCGGCTTGGAATAGCCGAAGCGCGGCAGCGTCGTGCGATAGGCGCGCAGCAGGAAAATCGCCTCGATCATATCGCCGCGCGACTGGCGGATGGCCAGCGCTGCGAGCGCACGGTCGAAAAGCGAGGCCTCGGCCATGACGCGGTCGACGGCGAGCGCCAGCTGCGCCACGATCTGGTCGATGCCGATCGCCGGCAGCGAACGGTCGCCGCGGCGGCGGTCTGCAAGCAGGCGATGAGCATTGGCGATGGCGGCTTCGCCACCCTTGACGGCAACATACATGAGCTCAGATCTCCGTTGCTGTGATCTTGGTGGTGCGCGGCAGGCAGAGGAAACGTTCGCCCGATGTCAGCACGATGTCGATGCCACGCGGAAACAGCGCGCGGTTCTCGGTCCAGAGCCGCAGGAAGGTCTCCGGCAGGCCGACCGGCGCGATCTCGGTCACGCTCTGGATGCCGGGACCGATCAGCGCCAGCCCGCGCCCGCCGTCGAGCTCGGCGAGTTCGATGATGAGCGTCGTCGAGCGGTCGGGATATTCCTGCGTGCCTGAGGCAAAGAGGCCGAAGGGGCAAAGCGCAGTGCCGGTTTCCGTAAAGGCGAAGCGCGCCTCGGCCTTCTCCGTGGTCAGCGGCGCGCCGGTGTGGAAGCCGAGCCACTCCGGCACGGCGGATTTTGTCAGCCCCTGGGAAAGCCAGACTGGCGTGTCGTGGTCGCAAAGTGTGAGCGCGATCGCGCCGGCGGCAATGCCGAGCGGCACTGGCGGCGCGACATCGGGCTGAACGGTCTGGATTGTACCGGGACGGGCCATGCCGTCCATCAGCATCTTGAAGACGCTCTGGGCATGGAAGACCGGCTCCGCAAAGCCGCCGGTCAGGGCTTCTGTCCTGAGACCCATCAGTTGTCTCCCCGCACCATGGTGAAGAAATCGACCCGCGTCGCGGCCGTCTCGTCCGCCTTGCGGCGGTCGGCGGCGGCGATGCGTTGGGCGATTGGCGAAAGCAGCGCCTGCTCGACGAAGTCCTTCGTCGCTTCCTCCTGCCAGAGCGCATCGAAGATCGCCGCGAGCCGCGCCTTCTCACGATCCGTACCGAGCGCCTGCGCATGGCCGATGGAGCCTGACTCGAGCCGCACCGTGGCGCGCGTCACCGTCACTTCTCCGAGATTGAAGGGAGCCCCACCACCGCCGATGCGGCCGCGCACCATCACCAGACCGGTCTCCGGCCCGCGGACCGGATGTGCCGCGGGCTTTTCCGGCAATGCATCCCAGACCGCCGAGAGTTCGCTCCGTTCCGCCCGCGCCAGCAGATCGGCGGCGCGTTTGCGCCCGGATTCCGTCTGTGACGCAGCGTCATTCCTGTCCGCTGATATCATCGCCGCTTTCCTTTAAATGTCTATTGATATAGACAATTATACAAGCTATACTTACTCTTAAATCGGTGTCGTGACAAGCGTGTGACGTCGTGCGCAGGGCAGGGGCGGAATGGCAGGACTGAAGCAGGTGCAGAGGCAAACCGGCGTGGCGCTCTGGCGCCAGATCGCCGACCGGATTCGCGAGGGGATCAGCGCGGGAGCCTATGACGAAACGGGAATGGTGCCGCCGGAAACGGTTCTGGCGCTGCAGTTCGGCGTCAACAGGCATACGGTGCGCAGCGCGCTCGCAGCGCTGGCCCAGGAAGGCATCGTGCGTGCGGTACAAGGTCGCGGCACGCTGATCGAGCGCAAGGAGCGGCTGAATTTCCCGATCACCCGGCGCACGCGCTTCACCGCCGGCATCGGCGATCAGGCGCGCGAGATGCGAAGCCTTCTGCTCGACGAGACAGAGGAGGAGGCGAGCGCCGAGGTTGCCCGCTGGCTGGGCCTGAAACAGGGCGAGCAGGTGATCAGGTTGGAAACCTTGCGCCATGCCGACAGACGGCCGGTTTCAAAAGCGACAAGCTGGTTTCCCGCTGCACGATTCACTGGGATCGGCGAGGCCTACCGCAAGCACGAATCGATCACCAAGGCTTTCGCAGAACTCGGCCTGTCGGACTATGTCAGGGCCACGACCGAGGTGACGGCCGCCCATGCGGGCACATCAGATCTCGCTGATCTGGGACTCACCCCCGGCGCGATCCTGCTGATCGCCAAGGCGATGAATACCGATCTCGACGGCATGCCGGTGCAATATTCGATCAGCCGCTTTGCCGCCGACCGAGTGCAGTTCACCATCGAGAGCTGAGGCTCGGAATTGAGGCAGGGCGTGCCGACCGGTCCGGCGACACGCCTCACCGGACTCAGTGTGCGCCCGACATATCGCCGAGCACTTCCTTGGAAGCTACAGTCGAATCCGCGTTCAGCTTGTAGACCATCGGAACGCCGGTCGCGAGGTTGAGGGCGAGGATGCCTTCTTTGCTCAGCTTGTCGAGCACCATGACCAGCGAGCGCAGCGAATTGCCGTGGGCGGCGACCAGCACCTTTTCGCCACGCAGCACGCGCGGCAGGATCTCGGTGAGATAGTAGGGCCAGACGCGGGCGCCGGTGTCGCGCAGGCTTTCACCACCCGGAGGCGGCACGTCATAGGAACGGCGCCAGATATGCACCTGTTCCTCGCCCCATTTTGCGCGCGCATCGTCCTTGTTGAGGCCGGAAAGGTCGCCGTAGTCGCGTTCGTTCAGCGCCTGGTCGCGGATCGTCTCGAGATCAGGCTGGCCGACCTTGTCGAGGATGAGTTTTAGCGTGTGCTGCGCGCGCACCAGCGCCGAGGTATAGGCGACGTCGAATTTGATCCCGTATTCGGCAAGTGCGGTGCCGCCGGCATTGGCTTCCTGGATGCCGAGCTCGGTCAGATCGGGATCCTTCCAGCCGGTGAAGAGATTCTTCAGGTTCCAATCGCTCTGGCCGTGGCGAACGAGGACGAGGGTACCGCTCATGAATATGCCTCCGTAATATCCTTATTGGGAAGAAAGCCCGAGCACGTCGAGCATGGAATAGAGACCCGGCTTCTTGTCGCGCGCCCAAAGCGCCGCCTTGATGGCGCCGCGCGCGAAGATCGAGCGGTCGGCAGCACTGTGCGACAAAGTGACGATTTCACCTTCGCCGGCAAAAAGCACGGAATGTTCGCCGATGACGGAGCCGCCGCGCAACGTCGCAAAACCGATCGTACCGGCTTCGCGGGCACCGGTATGGCCGTCGCGGACCCTGACCGATTTCGAGGCGAGATCGATATTGCGGCCCTTGGCTGCGGCCTCGCCGAGGAGAAGCGCTGTGCCGGACGGTGCGTCCACCTTGTGTTTGTGGTGCATTTCCAGGATCTCGATATCCCAATCAACAGGCTCAAGCGCTCGCGCTGCCTGCTGGGTCAGCACGCTGAGCAGATTGACGCCGAGGCTCATATTGCCCGACTTGACGATGCGGGCATGACGGGCCGCCGCGGCGATCTTAGCATCGTCGTCTGCAGAGCAGCCGGTCGTCCCGATGACATGGACGATGCGGGCCTGTGCGGCAAGGCCGGAGAATTCCACTGTTGCGACGGGCGAGGTGAAGTCGAGCACGCCCTCGGCATGCAGGAAGGCCTGGAGCGGATCGTCGCCGATGATGATGCCGTTCGGCCCGAGACCGGCGATCTCGCCGGCATCCTTGCCCAGGAAGGACGAGCCGGGACGCTCGACCGCGGCATGAAGTGTGGCGCCCTCGATGGAATGGATCAGCCGGATCAGCGTCTGCCCCATGCGCCCTGCTGCGCCGACCACCACCAGTTTCATCGCAGCATCGCTCATGTCGGTCTCTTGATCCGGTCAGTTTGAATCGGAGGCCGAAGGCCTCTGCAGATTGTTGAGGCGAGCGTAAAGACCGTCGCTGACCTTCGCAAGCGTCTCGTGATTGCCTTCCTCGACGACCCGGCCCTGCTGCATGACAACGATCTTGTCGGCGCGCACCACGGTCGAAAGCCGATGGGCGATCACGACGACGGTGCGTCCGGTCATCGCCTCGTCCAATGCCTTCTGCACGGCGGCTTCGGATTCGGTGTCGAGGGCGGAGGTCGCCTCGTCGAGAAGCAGGATCGGCGCGTTGCGCACCAAAGCGCGCGCGATCGACAGTCGCTGGCGCTGGCCGCCCGAAAGCGTCACGCCGTTTTCGCCGACCGGCGTATCGTAACCCTGCGGCTGCGCTGAGATGAAATCATGCGCATAGGCAAGTCGGGCCGCCTCTTCCACCTCGGCATCGGTCGCTTCCGGCCGGCCATAGCGGATATTGTCGCGGATCGTGCCTTCGAACAGGTAAGGCTGCTGTGAGACATAGGCGAGCTGCTGGCGCAGCGACTTCTTGGTAATGTGGGCGATATCCTGGCCGTCGATCAGGATTTCGCCTTCGCGCGGATCGTAGAAGCGCGGGATAAGGCTGATGACCGTGGATTTGCCCGCACCCGAGGGACCGACCAGCGCCGTGGTCGCCCCGCCCTCGGCAACGAAACTGACGCCGCTCAGCACGCTGTCGTTGCCATAGGCGAAGGAAACGTTGCGGAATTCGATCCGTGCCTGCGTCACAACAAGCGGCCGGGCATCCGGCAGGTCGCGCTGGCGCGGCTCCATGTCGAGCAGTTCGTAGATCATCCGGGCATTGACGACGGCGCGCTCCATCTGCACCTGCAGGCGGGCAAGCCGGCGGGCCGGATCATAGGCGAGCAGCAGCGCGGTCACGAAGGAGAAGAAGGCGCCCGGCGGCACATTGTAGTAGATCGAGCGGTAAGCCGCATAGGCAAGCACGCTGGCGACGGCAAACCCCGCGAAGCTCTCCGTCAGCGGAGAAGTCCGTTCGGAAAGGCGGGCAATCCGGTTCGCGCGGCTTTCGGCGGCCTTGATGAGCTTGTTGACCTTGCGCTCCAGCTCTTCTTCCATCGTGAAGGCCTTCACGATGGCAATACCCTGGATCGTTTCCTGCATGGCGCCCAGCACGTGGCTGTTCAGATGCACGGCCTCGCGTGTTGCCGAGCGCAACCGCTTGGAAACGTAACGCAGCGCATAGAGCAGCGGCGGCGCCATGATGAAAACCGCAAGGCTGAGCAGCGGGTCCTGGAGGACCATCACCCCGATCAGCGAAACGAAGGTCAGGAGATCGCGCACGGTCGAGGTGATCGTCAGGTTGAGCACGTCTCGGACGCCGCTGACGTTCTGGCTCACCTGCGCGGCGATATGGGCCGAGCGGGCCTCGCTGAAGAAACCGACGGAAAGCGTCATCAGATGCGCATAGAGGCGGCGCTGATATCGGGCGACGATGTCGTTGCCGACCCTGGAAAGCGCCACCGCCTGGCCGTAACTCGCAAAACCGCGCAGCACGAAAGCGATAAAGATCGAAAGACAGATGATCCAGACGACATCGGCGCGCCGGTTGGCGAAAGCCTCGTCGATGATCGACCGCATGATCCAGGCCGTGAACGCCGTCGAAAGCGCCACGATCACGAGGCAGGCGATCGCGAAGACGTAGCCCCAGAGGTGGTCGCGGCCGTTTTCAGCGATGATGCGCTTCAGGATGCCGGTCACGGTATCGCTGTTGACGCTCTGCTTTTTGCTTTCCGCAGCTTCCAAAAATGAGGCTTCCTGTCTCGGACCAGGCGCACCGCGAAGGCGACGCGCGCTTTTGCCGGGGTCTATAAAGAGTCGGGACCGGTTTGGCTAGAGCGCGCGCGTCCGGGTGGGACGCGCGCTGGGCTCAGCGCCGCCAGCGCCGGCCCTCCGTCGAGACGCCGAAATTCGCCGGCATGCGCGCATAGGAGGAAAGCCCGGCAAGGGCTGCGAGCGGATGCGTCACCACATAGGTCGGTATGGTGCGTAGCAGCGCGCTATGCGGCGCCTTGTCCTCGAAGGCCAGACGGAATTCCGGCTTCTTCAGCGCCGGGATGATCTTCTGCGAGATGCCGCCGGAGAGATAGACGCCGCCGCGCGCCATGAACACCATCGCCAAATCGCCGGCCACACGGCCGAGATAGGTGGCAAACAGCGAGACGGTTTCGACAGCCGCCTTGTCGCTGCCGGCAAGCGCATGCGAGGTGATGTCGGCCGGGTCCTTCATCGTCGGCTGAATGCCGTCGACGACGCAGATGGCGTTGTAGAGGTTGACGAGGCCGCGTCCGCAGAGGATCTGTTCGGCCGAGACGCGGCCTTCGATCGTCTCGATATGCGGGAAGATGTCATAGTCGCGCTTGCTGCGCGGCCCGAGATCGATATGGCCGCCTTCGCCGGGAACGGGGATCCAGCTATGCTGCGCATGCACGAGCCCGCCGACGCCGAGGCCGGTGCCGGGTCCGAGCACGACGCGGGAAGCGATCATGTCGCCGGCGGCGTCGCCGATGCGTTCGCGATTTTCATCCGAAAGGGCGGCGATTGCCAGCGCCTGCGCCTCGAAATCATTGACGACGAGCACATCCTCCATGCCGAGGCCTTCGATCATCGTCTTTGGTCGCACCACCCAATCGCAATTGGTCAGCGGAATCTCGTCGTCGTTGATCGGACCGGCGACGGCAAGGATCGCCGAGCGCGGCTGCACCGCGGTTTTGTCGAGCACGCCCTTTTGGATCGCTTCGTCGATCGTGGCGAAATCCGCCGTGCGTACGTTCGGAAACTGCTTCGGCTCGGCATAGGCATCAGACAGGATGGAAAAGCGGGCATTGGTGCCGCCGATATCGCCGATCAGGATCGGGAAGGGCAGCGGCGCGGAGCTGTGGTTGAGTTTTGGCATGGCCGGTTCCGTGCTGATCAGGCTTCGAGTGTGGGAAGGAGCTTTATGGCGGTCGCGTGGTTGAGCGCCATCGGAATGTCGTAGACGATCGCCAGCCGCATCAGCGCCTTCACGTCGACATCATGCGGCATCGGCGTCAGCGGGTCGACAAAGAAAATCAGGGCGTCGACCTCACCGGTCGAGATCAGCGCGCCGATCTGCTGGTCGCCGCCGAGCGGCCCGCTTTTCAGCCTGGTGACGTCGAGATCGGGAGCGGCGTCGAGCACCCGCCCGCCGGTCGTTCCGGTGGCGACGATCTTCCAACGGGAAAGAATGTCCCTGTTGGCGCGGGCGAATTCCGCCATGTCGTCCTTTTTCTGGTCATGCGCAATCAATGCAAGGCATTTACCGCCGGCCATGAACCCAATCTCCGCCCCAACAATTCAATCGATTTGACCGCTTCTATACCAAGAATTTGCGATTTGAAAGACAGCGCAAATCCAGGGCCTTCGTCACTGCATCGCCGGTTTGTCGTTCGGAACCGGGCCGAGATTGGGCAGAGCGCCTTCGGCATCGGCGGCCGGTTCTGCGGCGGGAGCGGCGGTGAGGGCGCTTGCGGCGGAAGGCCCGCCATAGGTGGCGGCCTGCATCGAGGCGGCGGGAGCGGCGTCGAGCACGGCGGCGCAGGCCTTCGGCAGGTCGGAGACCATCATCTCGCGCGGCGGCTTCGGCGGCTTGGCACCGGGTTTGGGCGGTTTCGGCGGCGCCCAGGGCGCCGGTGTGAACCACCAGGCGAGCGACTTGTCGCAGCCGTCGCCGGCGGCGACGGGCGCCTGCGGCGTGCATCCCGCGGCACCCGGCGGGCATTTGATGCGGATATGGAAATGCGAGTCGTGGCCGTATTCCGGCCGAAGCTTGCCGAGATTGGTGCGGTCGCCCGTCCAAGTGTCGCACATCTTCTTCTTGATCGCCGGGTTGACGAAGATGCGCTCCACCTCGGGATAGCTTGCCGCCAGCATCAACAGCCGCGCCCGCGACTGCGTCCAAACCTTGGGATCGACAGTCAGGAATTTATCCTTCTGCAGCATGGTCGTGAAAGGCAGGTCCTCGCGCTCCTCGGCCGTCATGCGACGCGCGGGCATCGGCGTAAACCAGACGTCGGCGTCGAGGCCGATCTGGTGCGAGGCATGGCCGTTGAACATCGGCCCGCCGCGCGGCTGCGCGATGTCGCCGACGAGAATGCCAGGCCAGCCGGCATATTGGGCCCCGTCCTGCGAAAGACGTTCGAGCAACGTGATCATCGCCGGATTGCCCCAGCGGCGATTGCGCGAAAGCCGCATCGCCTGCCAGGTCGGCCCGTCGGCCGGCAGCGCCACGGCACCCGTCATGCAGCCCTTTGCGTAAAAGCCGATCGGCTGCGCCGGTCCCTGTGTCGGCAGGCCGACGGCGCCGAACCGCCCCTTTGCACTGCCCGGGCTCGGGGTCTTCTGCTCCGCGCCGACGTCGCCGGCGGCGAGGCTCGCGCCGATTGCACCGGCAAGCGCCAGTCTGCCGAATGTCTTGAAAGCCTGAGCGAAGCCGAAAGCCATGCTATTTCCTTGAATCGCTGCCGAAGTGATTTGCGTCGAATTTATCGTGAAAAGCGATTTTGGTGAATCGATGTTTTGGCAGGCGAACTTAGGATCAGACGGTGGCGGATCGCCGCAGCGGCTCGGGTATTGGTGAAATCCGGGCAAAAGCCGACAGTCAAAACTTTGCGAGCCTGGCAAAAAACCTACTCTCTCCTGTTTTTCGCCAGTATTTCTCGTATTGTCGAATCCATTAATAATCAGGGGAAAGCGTGAATGCCGGTTCTATGGTCGAAAATTGGTCTGTTTCTGTCGCTTGCGGGTGCTTTGGCGCCGCTGACGGCGCTGGCTGAGGAGCAGCCGTTTCAGATCGGAAGCTCGGTCATCAGCGAGATGAAGTACAAGCCGGGTTTCGCTCATTTCGACTATGTCAATCCCGATGCTCCAAAGGGCGGTGATCTGCGCCTCTCCGCCAGCGGCGCCTTCGATACCTTCAACCCGCTGCTTGCCAAAGGCCAGGTAGCGGTCGGCCTGGCGCGCGTATACGACACTTTGATGAAGTCGGCCGATGACGAGCTGCTTGTCTCCTACGGCCTGCTTGCCGAGGGGTTGTCCTTTCCCGCTGACGTCTCGAGCGCGACCTTTCGCCTGCGCAAGGAAGCGAAATGGGCGGATGGTCAGCCGGTAACGCCCGAGGACGTCATCTTCAGCCTTGATAAGACCAAGGAACTCAATCCCGTCAACGCGAACTATTATCGCCACGTGGTAAAGGCCGAAAAGACCGGCGACCGCGATGTTACCTTCACCTTCGACGAGAAGAACGATCGGGAGCTCCCGAATATTCTCGGCCAGTTGGTGGTCGTGCCGAAACATTGGTGGGAAGGGCAGGGACCGGACGGCAAGCCGCGCGACATCTCAAAGACGACGCTTGAGCCTGTCATGGGTTCTGGACCTTATAAAATCGCATCCTTTTCGCCCGGTGCGACGATCCGTTATGAACTGCGCGATGACTATTGGGGCAAAGACCTCAATGTGAATATCGGCCAGAACAATTTCCGCAACGTCATCTATACCTATTTCGGCGATCGGGATGTCGAATTCGAAGCATTTCGCGCCGGCAATAGCGACTATTTGCAGGAGACAACAGCTTCCCGCTGGGCGACGGGATATGATTTCCCTGCGGTGAAGGAAGGACGCCTCAAGAAGGAAGAAGTTGCAAATCCGTTGCGCGCCACCGGTATCATGCAGGCCCTCGTGCCCAATATGCGGCGCGACCTTTTTAAGGACGAGCGGGTCCGCGAGGCACTGAACTACGGTTTGGACTTCGAGGAATTGAATCGCACGGTTGCCTTCAACAGCTACAAGCGCATCGACAGCTACTTCTGGAATACCGAGCTCGCTTCATCCGGCCTGCCGCAGGGGCGTGAACTGGAAATACTGCAGGGCATGAAGGACAAGGTTCCGCCCGAGGTCTTCACGACGCCCTATACCAATCCTGTCGGCGGCGACCCGCAGAAAAGCCGCGACAACCTCCGCAAGGCGATTGCCCTGCTGAAGGAAGCCGGTTGGGATCTCAAGGGCAATCGCATGGTCAATACCAAGACCGGCCAGCCGATGAGTTTCGAGATCCTGCTGTCGAGCCCCATACTGGAGCGCTGGGCGGTGCCCTATGCCAACAATCTAAAGAAAATCGGCATAGATGCGCGGGTGCGCACGGTCGACGCATCGCAAGCTGTCAATCGCGAACGCAGCTTCGACTACGACATGATATGGAATGTCTGGGCGCAGACGATGAACCCTGGCAACGAACAGGCCGATTATTGGGGATCCGGCTCGGTTGATCAGCAGGGCTCTCGCAACTATGCGGGCATCGCCAATCCGGCGGTGGATGAGCTCATCCGCATGATCATCTTCGCGCCTAACCGCGATGAACAGGTTGCGGCGATCAAGGCGATGGACCGGGTATTGCTCGCAAACCATTACGTCATTCCGCTGTTCTACCGCGATACTTACAACATTGCCTATTGGAACACGATCACGCATCCGGCGGAGTTTCCGGCCTACGGCCTGGGCTTCCCCGACGCCTGGTGGTCCGCCGCGGCAAAATGACCGGGCTTGCATTGCAGGGGGCCTCGGCTCCAAATGGCGCAAGCGAATCACGACAAGCCGGCAGGGCCGGCAAGGGAAGGCTGGCGGATTGAGCGGCATAAGACTGGACGGCAGGCAGACAAGAAGAACATTTCCGGAGGCTGAAGGCTGATGGGCGCCTATGTCATTCGCCGCCTGCTTCTGATGATACCGACCATCGTTGGCATCATGGCGATTTCCTTCATCGTCATTCAATTTGCGCCCGGTGGCCCTGTCGAGCAGGTGATCGCCCAATTGACCGGCCAGGCCGATAGCGCCGACCAGCGCCTGTCCGGCGGCGGCGATCTCTTGGGAGGTGGCGGCAGCGACGAAGGCTCCAAATATCGTGGTGCCCAGGGGCTCGATCCGGAATTGATCGCCAAGCTTGAAAAGCAGTTCGGCTTCGACAAGCCGCCGCTGACGCGGTTCGGTGAGATGATGTGGAATTACATCCGCTTCGATTTCGGCGAGAGCTTCTTCCGCAACACCACGGTGCTCGATCTCATCAAGGAAAAGCTGCCGGTGTCGATCTCGCTCGGCATCTGGATCCTGATCTTCTCTTACGCCATTTCCATTCCGCTCGGCATCCGCAAGGCGGTCAAGGATGGATCGACCTTCGACGTCTGGACGTCGGGCGTCATCGTCATCGGCTACGCCGTGCCGAGCTTCCTCTTCGGCATCCTGCTGATCGTGCTTTTCGCCGGCGGCTCCTTCTACGACTGGTTCCCGTTGCGCGGCCTCGTCTCCGACAATTTCGACCAGCTCGCCTGGTGGCAGAAGCCGCTCGATTACTTCTGGCACCTCACCCTGCCCCTGATCTCCCTTTCCCTTGCCGCCTTCGCGACGACGACGCTTTTGACCAAGAACTCCTTCATCGAGGAGATCAAGAAGCAATATGTCGTCACAGCTCGGGCCAAGGGCCTGAATGAGCGCCAGGTGCTCTACGGCCATGTCTTCCGCAATGCCATGCTGATCATCATCGCCGGTTTTCCCGGCGCCTTCATCTCCGCTTTCTTCACCGGCTCGCTGCTGATCGAGAACATCTTCTCGCTCGATGGCCTCGGCCGCCTCGGCTATCTCTCGGTCGTCAACCGGGATTATCCGATCGTTTTCGCGACACTCTACATCTTCTCGCTGCTTGGTCTCTTCGTCAGCCTGATTTCCGACCTGATCTACACCTGGATCGATCCGCGCATCGATTTCGAGCGGAGGGATGTCTGATGGACGCCGCCGCAAATCCCGCCACCACAACCCCGGTCAAGCCGCCGCGCAAGGGGCTGCTGTCGCCGACCAATATCCGCCGCTGGAAAAATTTCCGGGCGAACGGCCGCGGTTACTGGTCGTTGTGGCTGTTCCTGCTGCTCTTCGTGCTCAGCATGTTTGCCGAGTTCCTCGCCAACGACCGGCCGATCGTCGCCTCCTACAAGGGCGAGATCCTGTTTCCCGTGCTGATCGATTATCCCGAGGAGAAGTTCGGCGGCTTCCTTGCCGAAACCGACTACCGCTCTTCGGTGATCGCGGATGAGATCAATGCCAATGGCTGGATGATCTGGCCGCCGATCCGTTATTCCTATCGCTCGGTCAATTCGAACATCCCGCATTCGGCGCCGACCGCCCCCTTCTGGCTGATGACGAAGGAGGAGCGCTGCTCCGCTTACCCCCAGGGAGTGAACGATCCCGGCTGTACGCTCGGCAATCTCAACTGGCTTGGCACCGATGACCAGGCCCGCGACGTGCTGGCGCGCGTCATCTACGGCTTCCGCATATCGGTGCTTTTCGGCCTGGCGCTGACCATCTGCTCGGCGATCATCGGCGTGACGGCAGGCGCGGTGCAGGGTTATTTCGGCGGCTTGACCGATCTCTTGCTGCAGCGCTTCATCGAGATCTGGTCGTCGATGCCGGTGCTTTACATCTTGCTCATTATCGCCGCCATTCTGCCGCCCGGCTTCTTCGTGCTGCTCGGCATCATGCTGCTCTTTTCATGGGTCAGCTTCGTCGGTGTCGTGCGCGCCGAATTCCTGCGCGCCCGTAATTTCGAATATGTCCGCGCCGCACGCGCGCTCGGCGTCAACAACCGCACCATCATGTGGCGTCACCTGCTGCCGAACGCCATGGTGGCGACGCTCACCTTCCTGCCCTTCATCCTCTCCGGCTCGATCACGACGCTGACATCGCTTGATTTCCTCGGCTTCGGCATGCCGCCGGGCTCTCCCTCGCTCGGCGAAATGATCGCCCAGGGCAAGACCAACCTGCAGGCGCCCTGGCTGGGACTGACGGCCTTCTTCGCCATGTCGATCATGCTTTCCCTGCTGATCTTCATCGGCGAAGCCGTGCGCGACGCCTTCGATCCGAGGAAGACGTTTCAATGAGTGACATGACAGAACCGCTCCTTTCCGTCCGCAACCTCTCGGTTGCCTTTCACCAGGGCGGCGAGACCTCGCTCGCCGTCGATCGCATCTCCTTCGATATCTCCAAGGGCGAGGTCGTGGCGCTCGTCGGCGAATCCGGCTCCGGAAAATCGGTTTCGGCCAACTCGATCCTGCGCCTTCTGCCCTATCCCTCTGCAAGTCATCCTTCCGGCGAAATCCTGTTCAAGGGCAAGGATCTCCTGAAGGCGTCGGAGCGGGCCTTGCGGGAAGTGCGCGGCAACGACATCACCATGATCTTCCAGGAGCCGATGACCTCGCTCAATCCGCTTCACACGATCGAGAAGCAGATCGCCGAGATCCTGGCCCTGCACCAGGGGTTGACCGGCCAGGCGGCTCGTGAGCGCGTGCTGGAATTGTTGAACCAGGTCGGTATCCGCGAGCCGGAGAAGCGGTTGAAGGCCTATCCGCACGAACTGTCAGGTGGTCAGCGCCAGCGTGTCATGATCGCCATGGCGCTCGCCAACCGGCCGGAATTGCTGATTGCCGACGAGCCGACCACCGCACTCGACGTCACGGTGCAGGCGCAGATTCTTGAGCTGCTGCGGCAGTTGAAGGCGGCGCACGGCATGTCACTGCTGTTCATCACCCATGATCTCGGCATCGTGCGCAAATTCGCCGATCGCGTCTGCGTCATGACCAAGGGCAGGATCGTCGAAACCGGAACCGTCGAAGAAGTCTTCGCCAAACCGAAGCACGACTATACCCGCCACCTTCTCGCCTCTGAGCCGCGCGGCGAGCCGCCGCTTGCCGATCCGTCGAAACCGGTGGTGATGGAAGGCTCCGATATCCGCGTCTGGTTTCCGATCAAGGCCGGGCTGATGCGCCGCGTCGTCGATCATGTGAAGGCGGTCGACGGCATCGATCTTTCGCTGCGCGCCGGGCAGACGCTCGGCGTCGTCGGCGAATCCGGTTCCGGCAAGACCACGCTCGGCCTGGCGCTCACCCGGCTGATCTCCTCGCAAGGCCGGATCGCCTTTGTCGGAAGGGATATTGCAGGCTATTCGTTCGGCGAGATGCGGCCGCTGCGCAACCAGCTGCAGATCGTCTTCCAGGATCCCTATGGCTCGCTCAGCCCCCGCATGTCGGTCGGCGATATCATCGCCGAAGGGCTGAAGGTGCATGAGCGCTCGTTGGGCGCTGAAGAGCGCGACCAGCGCGTCTGTTGGGCGCTGGAGGAAGTGGGCCTCGATCCCCTGACCCGCTGGCGCTATCCGCATGAATTTTCCGGCGGCCAGCGCCAGCGCATCGCGATTGCCCGCGCCATGGTCCTGAAGCCGCGCTTCGTCATGCTCGACGAGCCGACCTCGGCGCTCGATATGAGCGTGCAGGCCCAGGTGGTGGATCTGCTGCGCGATCTGCAGAAGAAGCACGATCTCGCCTATCTCTTCATCAGCCATGACCTGAAGGTGGTGAAGGCGCTCGCTAACGACGTCATCGTCATGCGATTCGGCAAGGTGGTGGAGCAGGGACCATCAGCGGAAATCTTCCGCGCGCCGAAGGACGATTACACCAAGGCGCTCATGGCAGCCGCGTTCAACATCGAGGCGGTGCCGACGCCCGCCGTGCAGCAGTAAAAGAAGATCATGTCCGCGCACTCTCCCGTTCTCGTCGATATCAAGTTCAATCCCGAAGGCGTCGTCCGGGTGCTGAAGACGGCCTTTGCCGATCGCGGCAGCGTCAATCTCGCCGATCCGGCCAACCGCGAACGTGATCTCTGCGATCTCGAATACGCACTTCTCTGGAAGCCGGATGCAGACCTCTTCCAGCGGGCGCCGAACCTCAAGGTGATCTTTTCGGGCGGCGCCGGCGTCGACCATATCATCGGCATGGACGGTCTGCCCGAGATCCCGATCGTCCGCTTCGTCGATCGCAGCCTGACGACCCGCATGAGCGAATGGGTCGTCATGCAGTGCCTGATGCATCTGCGTGGGCAATACGCCCATGATATCCACCAGCGCCGGCGTGAATGGGCAAAATTGATCGCGCCTGAGGCAGCAGAGGTTACGGTCGGTGTCATGGGACTCGGCATTCTCGGCCAGGATGCGGTCGCCAAGCTGAAGGTGATGGGTTTCAATGTCATCGGCTGGTCGCGCACCCGCAAAGAGATCGGTGGCGTCGAAACTTTCGATGCGAGCGAGCTGGACAGCTTCCTCGCAAAGACGGACATTCTCGTCGGCCTGCTGCCGCTGACGCCGGAGACGACGGGTTTTTACGATAGCGGGCTGTTCAAAAAGCTCGGCCGTAACGGTGCGCTTGGACAGCCGGTCTTCGTCAATGCCGGCCGCGGCAAGAGCCAGGTCGAGGCCGATATCGTGTCAGCCATCCGGGACGGCACCCTTGGCGGCGCTTCCCTCGATGTCTTCGAAGTGGAGCCGCTTGCATCAGACAACCCCTTATGGGACCTGGAGAACGTCTTCATCACGCCGCATGATGCGGCCGTTTCCGAAGAGAATGCACTGTTCCGTCATGTCGAGGCGCAGATTGCCCGTTTCGAGCGTGGCGAACCGCTGCAATTCGTCGTCGACCGCGCCGTCGGCTATTGAACGCTCGGGAACCTTCCAGACAGCCACCCGTTTCCTCTGCTGAGATTCTTCGCGGGCCGGTTATACCGGTCATGACGGCGGAAGGAGACGGTGATGGCACATCAGACGGAAACACGCTGGGAAAAGTCCGATGGCAAGCTTCATAAGGAAGAGCTGATCCCGCCGGTGAGGGCGAGGCAGGGGCGGATGGGTTATCGTATCCTGATGGTCCTGCTTGCCGCTCTGGTGCTTGCTTTCGTGGTCTGGATTCCCGTCGAGATCTGGGGCAGTCGCGAGGCGGATGAAGTGGCGCCGCAACAGCCCGGTCAGCAGCTCCAGTCGCAGCAGCCTGACGTTTCAACCGCGCCGAGCCTGCAGAACGGTAAGGCGATTCCGACGGAGACCCAGAACACGACGCCGGCCGCCCCTGCAGCACCAGCCCAGCCGGCAACACCGGCCCAATGAGCGTTCGGCCAATGACCTCTCGCATCCCGCCGCCGTACTGCGGCGGGATGTTTATTGTTTTGTCTGGACTTTCTCTGTCGATTTTTCGATAAGAAGGCGCACGAGCCGGTTTCGTGCGGCCGGCCGGAGCTTTTGAGCCCCTGAAAACTTGGCAGCGCCTGACCGGAGTGGACAGGGGCAGGAATCATGGCCAAGACTGATATCGCCAGACGCGTCTACAATCACGCTTGGAAACTCGACCCGATCATCCGCAGTCTGATCGATACCGACTTCTATAAGCTCCTGATGCTGCAGATGATCTGGAAGCTCTATCCCGAGGTCAACGCTTCCTTCACGCTCATCAACCGCACCAAGCGCGTGCATCTCGCCGAGGAGATTGACGAGGGCGAATTGCGCGAACAGCTCGACCATGCCCGTACGCTCCGGCTCTCGAAGAAAGAGATGATCTGGCTTGCGGGTAACAGTTTCTATGGCCGTGCGCAGATCTTCGAACCGGAATTCCTGGCCTGGCTTTCCAATTTCCAGCTCCCCGAATACGAGCTGTCGAAGAAGGACGGGCAATATGTCCTGGATTTCCACGGGTCCTGGAAAGAAACCACCATGTGGGAGATCCCCGCACTTGCCATCGTCAACGAGCTACGCTCGCGCTCGGCGATGAGGGCGCTCGGTCCGTTCACCCTCGACGTGCTCTATGCCCGCGCCAAGGCGAAGATGTGGTCTAAGGTCGAGCGGCTGAGGGAGCTGCCGGGTTTGCGCATCTCCGATTTCGGCACCCGTCGGCGTCACAGTTTCCTCTGGCAGCGCTGGTGCGTCGAGGCGCTGAAGGAAGGCATCGGCCCGGCTTTTACCGGCACCAGCAATGTATTGCTGGCGATGGATTCCGATCTCGAAGCCGTCGGCACCAACGCCCACGAGCTGCCGATGGTGGCCGCCGCCCTTGCGGAAACCGGCGAGCAACTGCGCAACGCGCCCTACAAGATCCTGCGCGACTGGAACAAGCTATACGGCGGTAACCTGCTGATCGTCCTGCCGGACGCCTTCGGCACCGCCGCCTTCCTGCGCGATGCACCGGAATGGGTCGCCGATTGGACCGGCTTCCGCCCGGACAGCGCCCCGCCGATCGAAGGCGGCGAGAAGATCATCGACTGGTGGAAGAAGATGGGCCGCGATCCGCGCCAGAAGCTCTTGATCTTTTCCGACGGTCTCGATGTGGATGCCATCATCGACACCTACCGGCATTTCGAGGGTCGGGTGCGCATGAGCTTCGGCTGGGGCACGAACCTGACGAACGATTTTTCCGGCTGCGCGCCGACCGAGATATCGGGCCTCAACCCGATCTCCGTCGTCTGCAAGGTCAGCGACGCCAACGGCCGCCCGGCGGTAAAACTCTCCGACAACCCGCAGAAGGCGACTGGAGAGCCGGCCGAGGTCGAGCGTTATCTGAAATTCTTTGGTGCCGAAGACAGGATCGATCAGACCGTCCTGGTGTAACTCCGAGGCCGGACGCCGCCATCCCCGGGTACGGCGCGGCCGTCCCGTGGCGCATCGGCATGCCCCGCCATCGCATCCTCGATCGACCAGCCGAAGCGCCAGGCGTCGAACATCGAATACCATTCCTGGAAATCGGTGATCGGCAACACATCCGGTTTCGACATCGGATTGTCGGCCAGGCTGCGGCCAAGCGCGCGATCCCGCACACCACGCTCCTGCATCTCAAGCAGATTCTCGAACATCGTCATCCCCGGGGCCCTCCCGTTCCATGGGTTTATGCAATCATGCTAATTAAGCATTGTCGAGTCCGGATGTGAGCATTCCGGTTTTTCACAGGATTAGCCCCGATTCGTTATTTCAAGGAGGAAGGCAGTGGAAACCGGCTCGGGCCGACCGGTCGCGATTGACGGACGCGGCGTGACGGGGAGGCCCGGCTTCCTGGCTGGGGTCCGCCACCGAGCCTCCCGGCTGTCCGAATCTTCTGAATGCCGGCAGCCCCGATAAACTGCCGCTTTCCGCTCGGGCTGATCCAATGGTGATGCACGAGATAGTTAGCCGAGGGTTAATATCCACCGGCTTGGTCTCAATCCGATACAATCTCCAGCATAGGCTGGCGAGGATCCTCAGCTTTAGGCAGCCAGCCTGCGAAACCGCGTTCTGATCCGGTCGAGATAGTAGTGGCCCGGAGATTGCGCCGCCGTCATAGCGAGCGCTTCCGAGGACGGCACACCTTCGAACAGACGCTCCTCGCCGTTCTTGAAGCAAATCCTGAGCCGCCCGTCTTCCTGGCTGAAATAGACCGATTTGATGATCTTCGACTTTACCGAAAGTTCTTCCACCTGTTTTACCTCTGTTTTTTAGTTTGGCAGAACCTAAACCCAAACGTGCAAAGACGCGGTGAAGCAGCGTGGTAAAAATTCAGGAATCTTGCGATGCGTTGGCAGGCGCCGACATGACCTCGTCCTGACATCGGGATGCTGTTCCGACGCGTTTACATCATCATCTCTGCAATCAGGTCAGCATCCCTGTCGTCGGGTGTCGGTCATAAGAGGCTCCAGTTGTTTGTTGGACTGGTATGACCCTACGCGCACGAGGCGACCCCACCCAAATAATTGCTTGCACATGCAAAGATATTGACTTACGAAAACATCCAAGATATTGCATGTGCATACAAGTAATTTGAGAGAGGCCGATGAGTGCCGTAACCGTCTATACCGACTATGTTTGTCCCTTCTGCCTGCTCGCAGAGCAAGTCTTGACCGACATCGGCGAACGGTTTCTCCGGGGAACGCCGCCATTGGACGATTTGCGACAAGCAATGGACCAGTTCGGACGTTTCGGCATCGTCGCAGAACGTCACGAACACCAGGCACATGCTCTCACAAGCCCAACCAGCAATGAAAGGACGTAGGATGAACTGGCTCTATCTTGGAATTGCCGTGATATTCGAGATCACGGTTGCAATCAGCGCAGGCAAAGCAAAGGGATTCACGAACTTTGCGTGGACTGTCGTCACCCTCGTTAGCGGCGCTATCGCCACCTACTTCCTTAGTCTTGCACTTCTCACTTTCGATGTTGGCGTTGGTTACGCGATCTGGACCTCCGTTGCAGGTGTCGGGATCGTCGTCCTAGGCGCGCTGTTCTTTGGCCAACAACTGAACTGGAAGAAGGTCCTCGGGATCGCTGTCGTCATTGGCGGCGTCGTCGGCCTGCGTCTTAGCGGCGCGGCATAAAAAACCGCCGCCCTTATTCTCTCCCTCTGATCCGAAAGGAACCTGACATGACGACAACACATGAGAAGAAGGAAAACAGCGGGCGTGCATGGACGATGTTGATGTTCGCTGGCGCTTTTGAAATTGGCTACGCACTCAGTGTCGGAGGCAGCCACGCCTTTACGGTTCTGAACTGGTCGGTCGCTGCCTTGGTGTTTTTCCTGCTGACGCTCTACTTCTTGAGCGTAGCCTTGCGGACGATTGATGTGGGGATCGGCTACGCTGTTTGGGCGGGTATCGGTTCCGTCGGAGCCGCGGCCTTCGGGAGCGTTCTTCTCGATCAGCCGCTGACGCTGATCCAGGCATTTTGGCTGGCGGTTATTATCGTCGGCGTCGTCTGGTTGAAGCTCGCCGACAGCGCCAAACTCCAGGGATAAGCGCGATGATCGCTGATCGCTCGACCCGCTACACGCAACTCATGGAGGAGGGGGTCGCCTTCTCCATGGATCATGTCCACGATGGCGGTATTCCATTCACGGCGCTTGTCGTCGATCAGAAGGGCGTTATTCCCGAACGCGGCGTCAACCGCGTTCGGGAGCATCACGATCCAACTGCCCATGCCGAGGTCGAGGCAAGACGCGATGCTTGCCGCACTCACGGCACAACGCATCTGCAGGGAACGACGCTGCTAGCGTCAGGAGAGCCGTGTGCGATGTGCTGGCACGAGCGCGGTCTATGCGGGCATTTCGCAGATATTCTTTGCCGCTGATCGCAACGAGGCAGCCGCGCATGGCTTCGACTATCGCGGCATGTATCCACTCTTTGCCGATGATCCGAAAACCTGGCGGTCGCCTGCCGTGAGCAAACTTGCCGTTTCGGAAGGGCTGCGCCCATTTCTGGAATTTCGTTCAGGGCTGCGCGCGTCCTAGCGGTGCGTCTCCCTTGAGTCAGTGCTTGTATGGACATACATATGGAGAAGGTCCCGCCGGTTGCTCAAGAGGAGTCTGCATCAGTCATGTCAAAGAGAAGCGATTCATGGCTCAAGCTGATTCATGTGGTGGCCAATATCGAAGCCGATCTAGGCAAAGTTTTGCAAGAGCGGCACGGGCTTGGACTGTCGGACTACCGTGCGCTCGAGATATTGTCGCGATCCCCGGATTCCGAGCTTCGGATGCAAGAGTTGGCCTTGCATCTGCAGCTCAATCAAAGTTCAATTTCGCGAATGGTCGAGCGTTTGGAACGTGGCGGGCTGTCCGTTCGCGATCTTTGCCCGGACGACAAGCGCGGAGTCTATACTGTCCTTACCGACAAAGGGCGTTTACGCCTCGAAAGCGCGCAACCCGATTACGAAGCAGCCCTGACTGTTGCTCTCAAGGAACATGGTTGCGAGGGATTGCTGTCCACAAAGCTGACCGACACAAGGTAAGGACGGTCGAAAGCCCCACGCTCGCGAGCGCATCCGAGGCGGCGAAGGGGGCTATCGGCGGGATCATCTGCGCGCGCTGGTGCAGCGCGTCGAGGTCGCGGACGAAGCGATTCGGCGGCGATTGCCGTGCCCGGAAGCGGACTGAAATGGCGGACAGGGTGGGATTCGAACCCACGGTACGCTTTCACGTACACACGCGTTCCAGGCGTGCGCCTTAAACCACTCGGCCACCTGTCCTTTTTTGGCGTTCGCGCCCGGATAGGAGCAAATCGTCGGAACGGCGCGATATATACCGATGAATTTTTGCCGATCAACCCAAATCTAACAGTTTTTTGACTTCTTCCGATAAAACTCCCCTCGGCCCATCCCATTGTGCTTCACTTCAGCGATGATTATGTAGTTCTCAAGGTGGAGAATGGCGCGGCCTGCCGGAATTGTCCGGCAAATCGAAGCGTCGGAGGAATTGATGCGTTTCCTGTTGCGTCTGGCGAGTCTTGTCGCGCTTGCGGCGGCCGTTATTGCCGGGACCATCGATTCGATACAGTCGGTTGCCGCCTCCGCCGTGGTGATGACGCCGATCTCTGACGCCTGGCAGGATGTGAGCCCGGCGACGCTGACCTCGTTGCAATCCTCCCTTTCCTATTATGTCCATCCGCGTTTCTACGCTTTCATCTTCCAGTGGCTGATGCTGCAGCCGGCCTTTGCCGTTTTCCTGGTGATCGCGCTGCTGCTCTGGATGATCGGCTACAAGAAGCCGCCGGTTGCCGGCCGTTTCTCCGCATAGAAAGTCGGTTTTGTCGGCAAGGCCCGATCAGAATTCGTGCGCTTGTCGCCGCCTCCGTGACGCCAGTATTTGCCGGCGGACTGGTTAGAAAATCCGCATTCCGGCAAGGCGAGCGTCCAAAAAATCAGCCCGGCGAGCGGATTTTCGGCAATCGCTGCAAATCTTTACCAGTCGAAAAATTTCTGGTGAATTTTTCCGTGAGCCATGCAAGGATGCGCGCAGCCAGGCCTCCGGGGGGAGGTCGGTGGTTCCGCAGACATGCCCGAAATGGGCTTGCGGGAGGACCCCTAACGAATAGCAACAACAGGGCTGCACAATGAAAAAATCCCTTCTTACCCTCCTTGCCATGGCTGCGATGTCGACGACGGCGCTTGCCGCCGATGTCAAGCCGGCGCTGGTCTACGGCACTGGCGGGAAGTTCGATAAGTCTTTTAACGAAGCGGCCTACAACGGCGCCGAGAAGTTCAAGGCCGAGACCGGCATTGCCTATCGCGATTTCGAGCCCACCGGCGACACCCAGGGCGAACAGGCCATCCGCAACTTCGCAAGCCGCGGCTTCAATCCGGTGGTTGCCGTTTCTTTCGCCTGGACCTCGGCCATCGAAAAGGTCGCAGCCGAATTCCCTGACACCAAGTTCATCATCGTCGACTCCGTCGTCGACAAGCCGAACGTCCGCTCCGTCGTCTACAAGGAAGAAGAGGGCTCCTACCTCGTCGGCGTTCTCGCCGGCATGGCTTCGAAGACCGGCAAGGTCGGCTTCGTCGGCGGCATGGACATTCCGCTGATCCGCAAGTTCGAATGCGGCTACGAGCAGGGCGCGCGCGCTGCCAAGGCCAATGTCGAAGTCTTCCAGAACATGACCGGCACGACGGGTGCTGCCTGGAACGACCCGGTTCGCGGCGGCGAACTCACCAAGAACCAGATCGACCAGGGCGCTGACGTCATCTACGCGGCAGCTGGCGCTACCGGGCTCGGCGTTCTCCAGACCGCCGCAGACAACAAGAAGCTTTCGATCGGCGTCGACTCCAACCAGAATCATCTGCATCCGGGCTCGGTCCTGACCTCGATGGTCAAGCGCGTCGATCTTGCCGTCTACAACGCCTATACCGATACCAAGAACGACAAGTTCACCGCTGGCGTTCAGGCGCTCGGCGTCAAGGAAGACGGTGTCGGCGCTGCGATGGACGACAACAACAAGTCGCTGATCACGCCGGAGATGAAGGCCGCCGTCGACAAGGCCAAGGCCGATATCATTGCCGGGACCGTCAAGGTTCACGATTATACCTCGGACAACGCCTGCCCGAAGTGATCCGCGCCCTGATGTAATCGACGATTGAGATCGGGCGTATGGCGGAGGGGATTTTCGCCATACGCCCTTTTCTTATTTGGAGCCTGCAGTGACAGATAAGCCCGCTATCGAGCTTGTCGGCATCGATAAGAAATTCGGTGCCGTCCATGCCAACAAGGACATAAACCTCACCGTTGCCAAGGGGACGATCCACGGCATCATCGGTGAAAACGGCGCCGGCAAATCGACCCTGATGTCGATCATTTACGGTTTTTACCACGCCGACAGCGGCGAGATCCGCGTCAACGGCAGTCCAGTCGCCATCCGGGACAGCCAGGCGGCGATCGCCGCCGGCATCGGCATGGTGCACCAGCATTTCATGCTGGTCGATAATTTCACGGTGCTCGAAAACATCATGCTCGGCGCTGAAGGCGGTATGCTGCTGGCGAGGGGCGTCGCCTCGGCCCGCGCCGAGCTCAAGCGGCTCGAAACGGAATACGGCCTCGAGGTCGACCCCGATGCACTGATCGAAGAGCTTCCGGTCGGCCTGCAGCAGCGCGTCGAAATCCTGAAAGCCATGTATCGCGGCGCCGAGATCCTGATCCTCGACGAGCCCACGGGCGTGCTGACGCCTGCTGAAGCCGATCATCTCTTCCGCATCCTCAAGGTGCTGCGCGATCAGGGCAAGACGATCATCCTCATCACCCACAAGCTGCGCGAGATCATGGCGATCACCGATACGGTCTCCGTCATGCGCCGCGGCGAGATGGTCGCAACCCGCAAGACAGCCGAAACGACGGTGGAGGAGCTTGCCGAACTGATGGTCGGCCGCCGCGTTCTGCTGCGTGTGCAAAAGGGCGAGGCAAACCCGGGCGCCGCTGTGCTCTCCGTCCGCAACCTCACGGTCAAGGACAATCGCGGCGTCACCATGGTCGACAACGTCTCCTTCGAGGTGCGCGCCGGCGAGATCGTTGGCATTGCCGGCGTTGCCGGCAATGGCCAGTCCGAATTGCTGGAGGCGATTGCCGGCATCCGCAAGCCTACCTCCGGCGAGATCCTTCTCGACGGTCAGACGATCGACAGGGCCGATCCCGCCCGCCTGCGCGATCTCGGCCTCGCCCATATTCCCGAGGACCGCCACCACATGGGCCTGGTCCTGAAATTCGAGGAATATGAAAATTCAGTGCTCGGCTATCACCGCCGTCCAGGCTACAGCCGCGGCCCGCTGCTCGATCTCGAAGCGATCCGTAAGGATGCGATGGAGAAGATCGAGAAATACGACATCCGCCCGCCGAATCCGCGGCTGAAGACGGCGAATTTCTCCGGCGGCAACCAGCAGAAGATCGTGGTCGCCCGTGAGATCGAACGCGATCCGAAGATGCTGATCATCGGCCAGCCGACGCGCGGCGTCGATATCGGCGCTATCGAATTCATCCACCGCCGGATCATCGAAATGCGCGACGCGGGCAAGGCGATCCTGCTCGTCTCCGTCGAACTCGATGAAATCCGCGCCCTTTCAGACCGTATCCTTGTCATGTTCGCCGGCCATGTCGTCGGCGAGAAGACGCCCGATGCCGGTGAACAGACCCTCGGCCTGATGATGGCCGGCATTGCCGCGTGAGGCCTTTATGAGCACTGCTTCCGTTCCGTTGCCAAACTGGATCAACTACGGTCTGATCCCCCTTCTGAACCTCATCGTCGCCTTCCTGATATCAGGCTTCGTCGTCTGGCTGATCGGCGAAAGCCCGCTTGCCGCCCTCTCGCTGCTGATCGAGGGCGCCTTCGGCAGCGGTGAGGGTATCGGCTTCACGCTCTATTATGCGACGAGTTTCATCTTCACTGGTCTCTCCGTGGCCGTCGCCATCCATGCTGGCCTCTTCAACATCGGCTCGGAAGGCCAGGCCTATATCGGTGGCCTCGGCTGCGCGCTCGTAGCGCTCGCGCTCGACAATTACATGCCCTGGTATGTAACGATGCCGATCGCCATCGTCGGGGCAGGCATCTTCGGTGCGGCCTGGGCCTTCATACCCGCTTTCCTTCAGGCCAAGCGCGGCAGCCACATCGTCATCACGACGATCATGTTCAACTATATCGCGGCCGCCCTCATGGTCTATCTCCTGGTGCATGTGCTGATCGTGCCGGGCAAGATGGCGCCGGAAACCCGCACCTTCCTCGAGGGCGGACAGCTTCCGAAGCTTGGCTGGGTCATGAGCATCTTCGGAGCCAAGCTGGGTGCCGCACCCTTCAACGTCTCCTTCATCATCGCCCTTCTTGCAGCTTGGTTTGTCTGGATCCTTATCTGGCGCACCAAGCTCGGCTTCGAGATGCGCACGCTCGGCGTAAGCTCGACGGCAGCCGCCTATGCCGGCATTCCCTATGCGCGGATCGTCATCATCGCCATGCTGCTTTCCGGGGCGCTCGCCGGCATGATGGCGCTCAATCCCGTCATGGGGTCTTCCGCCCGTCTGCAGGTTGAGTTCGTCGGCGGCGCCGGCTTCGTCGGTATCGCCGTCTCGCTGATGGGCCGAAACCATCCGCTCGGCATTATTTTCGCAGCAATCCTTTTCGGCACTCTTTATCAGGGCGGCGACTGGATCTCCTTCGAAATGCCGAACATCACCCGCGAAATGATCCTCGTCATCCAGGGTCTGGTGATCCTGTTCGCCGGCGCGCTGGAATATATGTTCCGGCCGGCGATGGTGCACCTCTATCAACAGTTCGTGCGGGCCTGAGGAGCGGACGATGGAATATTATGAAATTTTCATCAGCGTTCTGAGCTCCACCATCCGGCTGTCGATCCCGCTGATCTTCACCGCTCTTGCCGGGCTGTTTTCGGAACGCGCCGGCATTTTCGATATCGGTCTCGAGGGCAAGATGCTCGGCTCGGCCTTTGCCGCAGCCTGTGTCGCCTATCTCACCGATTCGGCCTGGCTCGGGCTCGGCGCCGGCGTTATCTGTTCGGTGGCGCTCAGCCTGGTCCACGGCTTTGCCTCGATCACCAACCGCGGCAACCAGATCGTGTCGGGCGTGGCGATCAACTTCTTCATCGCCGGCATCACCATTGTGCTCGGCCAGGCTTGGTTCGGCCAGGGCGGGCGAACGCCGCAGCTGCCGCCGGATGCACGTTTCGCGCCGATCATCCTGCCGGGCGCCGATGCCATCCGTGATGTGCCGATCATCGGGCCGCTTTATGCGGGCGTCATATCGGGCAACAACATTCTCACCTATCTCGCCTTCCTCGCCGTGCCCTTCTCCTGGTGGGTGCTTTACCGCACCCGCTTCGGCCTCAGGCTTCGCGCCGTCGGCGAAAATCCGGGCGCGGTCGACACCGCCGGCATCTCGGTCGCATGGCTGCGCTACCGCGCGGTCATGTGCGCCGGCATCCTCTGTGGCTTTTCCGGCACTTATCTCGCGATCGCCCAGTCCGCCGCCTTCATCAAGGACATGTCGGCAGGCAAAGGCTATATCGCGCTCGCCGCCCTCGTCTTCGCCAAGTGGAAGCCGGTGCCCGTGATGTTCGCCTGCCTGCTTTTCGGCTTCCTCGATGCGCTGGCGAATTTCATGCAGGGCAAGCAGGTGCCGCTGGTCGGCGAAGTGCCGGTACAGGTCTTCCAGGCGCTGCCCTATATCCTCACCTGCGTGCTGCTTGCCGGCTTCATCGGCGTTGCGATCCCGCCGAAGGCCGGCGGCGTGCCCTATACCAAGGAGCGTTGATCATGTCTCACGATCTGTTCGAAGCCGCCCGCGGCGCCATGGCCTTTGCTCATGCGCCCTATTCGAAATTTCCCGTCGGCGCGGCGATCCGCGCCGAGGACGGTAAGGTCTATACCGGCGCCAACATCGAGAACCTCTCCTTCCCGCAAGGATGGTGCGCCGAGCCGACGGCGATCAGCGCCATGATCATGGGCGGAGCGAGGAAGATCGTCGAAATGGCGGTCATCGCCGAGAAACTGCCGCTCTGCCCGCCCTGTGGTGGCTGCCGGCAGAAGATCTCCGAATTCGCCTCCAAGGGCACGAAGATCTATCTGTGCGATGAGGCCGGTGTGCAGAAGACCATGACGATGGAAGAGCTCCTTCCCTTCAGCTTCGAGACTGAACTCGGATGAAAGCCACGGTCAGCCTGCTCGCGGCATTGCTCGGCGGCATCAAGCCACGCCACGGCATCGTGCTTGGCTCCGGTCTCGGCTCGCTCGTCGGAGAGCTGGAGGGCGCCGTCCGTGTTCCCTACAAGGATCTGCCGGGTTTTCCCGTCAGCGCCGTCTCCGGCCATGCCGGCGAAGTCGTTGCCGGCCGTCTCGGCGGCGTGCCCGTGGTGATGCTCTCCGGCCGGGTGCATTATTACGAGAAGGGCGATGCCGGTGCCATGCGCCTGCCGATAGAGGTCTTGAAGGCGCTCGGCGTCGAGGCGATGATCCTGACGAATTCGGCCGGATCGCTGCGTAACGACATGCCGCCCGGTTCGGTGATGCAGATTACCGATCACATCAACTATTCCGGCATGAACCCGCTGATCGGCGAGGAAAGCGACCATCGCTTCGTCGGCATGACCAATGCCTATGATGCCGGCCTCGCCGCAGCGATGCAGAAGGCGGCGGCAAAGCTCAAGATCGGGCTGGCGCAAGGCGTCTACATGTGGTTCTCCGGACCGAGTTTCGAAACGCCGGCCGAAATCCGCATGGCGCGCGTCCTTGGCGCCGATGCCGTCGGCATGTCGACCGTGCCCGAAGTCATCATTGCAAGAATGCTGGGCCTGAGGGTTGCAGCCGCCTCGGTTATCACCAACTATGGGGCAGGCATGACCGGCAATGAGCTCAGCCATGAAGAAACCAAGGACATGGCGCCTGTCGGCGGCGCCCGTCTCGCCGCCATATTGAAAGACATGATTGCGGCCGGAGGAAATGAAGATGAATAGCCATTCGATCCGGGAAACGGCGGCCGTTGCCCTTTCCCTTCTCGATCTTACCAATTTGAAAGACGATTGCACCGAGGCACAGATCGATACGCTCTGCGCCCGTGCGCAGACGCCCTATGGCAACAGTGCCGCGATCTGCATCTGGCCGCGCTTCGTTGCCCATGCCCGCAATATTCTCGGCACCGGCCATACCGTGCGTATCGCGACCGTCGTCAACTTCCCCTCCGGTGAGATGGAGGTGGCCGATGTCGCCGCCGAAACGCGCGAGGCCATCGCCGACGGCGCCGACGAGATCGATCTGGTTATTCCTTATCGCAAGCTGATGGCCGGCGATGAGAAGGCGGTGACCGACATGGTCAAGGCAGTACGCGCCGAATGCACTGGTCCCGTCCTCCTGAAGGTCATCATCGAAACTGGCGAATTGAAGGATGCGGCGTTGATCCGCCGGGCCTCCGAGCTCGCCATCGAAGCCGGCGCGGATTTCATCAAGACTTCCACCGGCAAGGTCGCCGTCAACGCAACGCTCGAAGCCGCCGACATCATGATCCGGGCGATCCGCGAGAGCGGCCGCAGGGTCGGCTTCAAACCGGCCGGGGGCATCGGCTCGGTGGCCGATGCGGCCCTTTATCTGAGCCTTGCCGAAACCATCATGACGCCGGACTGGGCGATGCCCTCAACCTTCCGCTTCGGCGCCTCCGGCCTGCTCGACGATATTCTGGTGGTTCTGAGTGGAGCGCAGTCGGCACCCGCTGCGGCGTCGAGCTATTGAAATGATCCCTCAGGAGATCATCCGGCGCAAGCGCGACGGCGAGGAACTCGCCGCCGCCGATATCGGCTCCTTCATCGAGGCGCTCGCTGCAGGTCGACTGTCGGAAGGCCAGATTGGCGCATTTGCCATGGCTGTCTGGTTCAAGGGCATGTCGCGGGCTGAGATCGTGGCCCTGACGCTGGCGATGGCCAACTCCGGCGACAGGCTGGAATGGGCCGATATCGACCGCCCGATCGCCGACAAACATTCGACCGGAGGCGTCGGCGACAATGTTTCGCTGATGCTGGCGCCGATCGCCGCCGCCTGCGGCCTCGCCGTTCCGATGATATCGGGACGCGGCCTCGGCCATACCGGCGGCACGCTGGATAAGCTCGAGTCCATTCCAGGCTATACGATCACCCCGGATGCGGACCTCTTCCGCAGGGTCGTAAAGGAGGCGGGATGCGCCATCATCGGCCAGACCGGCGCCTTGGCACCCGCCGACGGCAGGCTCTATGCCGTGCGCGACGTGACGGCCACCGTCGATTCCATTCCTCTCATTACCGCCTCGATCCTCTCGAAGAAGCTTGCGGCCGGGCTTCAGACACTGGTGCTTGATGTCAAGGTCGGCAACGGCGCCTTCATGGCTGATCGCGACCAGGCAGAGATCCTGGCGCGCTCCTTGGTCGAAGTTGCCAATGGTGCGGGCGTGAAGACTTCGGCGCTGATTACCGACATGAATGAACCGCTCGCCGATAGTGCCGGTAACGCGGTCGAGATGCGCAACTGCCTGGATTTCCTGGCGGGCAGGAAAGAGCAGACGCGGCTCGATACCGTCGTACTCGCCTTCGCCGCCGAGATGCTGGTGAAATCAGGCGTTGCAGCATCACCCGATGAGGGGGAGAGGATGGCGCGCCAGGCCCTGTCATCGGGAAAGGCGGCCGAGGTCTTCGCACGCATGGTGTCCATGCTCGGCGGTCCTTCCGATCTCATCGAAAAGCCCGATAGATATCTGGCCAAAGCGCCTGTCGCAAAGTCTGTCCCGGCCCCCCGGTCCGGTTGGCTTGCCGCCTGCGATGCGCGCGGCATCGGCGTCAGCGTCATCGATCTCGGCGGCGGAAGACGCCATCCCGCGGACCGCATCGACCACCGCGTCGGCTTCTCCGAATTGCTGCCGCTCGGCTCCCGTGTCAATGCGGGCGATCCGATCGCCCTCGTTCATGCCGCCGACGAAGCGGCGGCGGAGCGGGCGGTCGCAGCACTTGCCGCGCACTATCGCATCACGGAGGACGAGCCGACGCTCAGCCCTGTCATTGCGGGTCTTATCTGACCCGATTTATTGCTTGAGGCTGAGCGAGCCGTCTGCAACGGAATAGGAGGCGAGCTTCTGCAGGAAGCTCATGCCGACGAGCGTCGTCGTCAGTGCTTCATCCTTGAGAACGAAGGCTTCGACATCCCGCACACGGATGCCGCCAATTTCCACACGGTCGAGCATCACATGTGCGGCCTTCGTCTGACCGTTCGCCGTGTTGACCCCATAGCGGAAATCAAGCTGGTTGGCGGTATAGCCAAGCCGCCGGGCGAGCGTCTCGTTGAGCGCGACATAGGTAGCGCCGGTGTCGATCAGGCCCTGCACGGGCTTGCCGTTGATCTTGAAGCCGCCGGTATAGTGGCCCTGCGCGTCGGCCTGCAGGTGGATGGTATTGCTGCCATAGACGGGCGGGGCTGCCGTGGGCTTGTCGCTGTCGGTCGAGACGTAGTTGGCGGAGAGAGCGTCAGCAGGCTGCTGGCTGGCGCTTCCGAAGAAGGAAGGCACCTGTGTGGCCACCACCGCGGCGATGCTGGCGAATATGACGGTACGCACGAGCATGAAACAGAAATCCTTCCTGTATAAACCCCGCTTCATGCAGGGCCTCATCTCTCAAGCTTGCTAAGCCTCAAGTGCTGATAAGTTGCTAATACCCACAGCAAAAAGGCCCGGATTGAACCTCCGGGCCTTGAAGTCTTTCGATTTGGTAAAAGAAAGCTGAAACTATTTGGTGCCGTACATGCGGTCGCCGGCATCGCCGAGGCCGGGCATGATATAGCCCTTCTCGTTGAGATGGCTGTCGATCGCCGCGGTGAAGACGGGAACATCGGGGTGCGCCGTCCGGAAATTGCGGATGCCTTCCGGAGCTGCAAGCAGGCAGAGGAAGCGGATATTGTGAGCGCCCCGCTCCTTGAGCTTGTCGATCGCCGCGATCGAAGAGTTGCCGGTTGCAAGCATCGGATCGACGACGATGATCAGGCGCTCGGCGACATCCTCCGGCGCCTTGAAGTAATATTCGACCGGCTGCAGCGTTTCGTGGTCGCGATAGACGCCGATGTGCGAGACGCGGGCGGAGGGCACGAGGTCGAGCATGCCTTCGAGCAACCCGTTGCCGGCGCGCAGGATCGAGGCGAAGACCAGCTTCTTGCCTTCCAGGATCGGCGACTCCATGGTCTGCAGCGGCGTCTCGATCGTTGACATCGTCAGCTCGAGATCGCGGGTCACCTCGTAGCAGAGCAGCGTGGAGATTTCGCGCAGCAGGCGCCGGAAACTTCCTGTCGATGTCTCCTTGCGCCGCATGATGGTGAGCTTGTGCTGCACAAGCGGATGATCGATGACCGTGACGCCGTCCATGGGGAAGCCTTTCATTCTTTCTGTCGAATGTTTCTTTCACGGAAATCGGCCCGACCGCAAGAGTGGCGGCAAATTTGCGCCGATCATCCCCAGCCTCTCGCCTTCAGATCAGGGCGAGCAGGGCCTTCCGTGTCTTATCGTCGACGAAGGCTGCTTCGATCGAAGTGCGCGTCATGGCGTCGATCTCCGCGTCGTCGAAGCCAAAAGCCTCGGCGGCCAGCTCATATTCCCGCTTGAGCGAAGTATGGAAGAAAGGCGGATCGTCCGAGCTGATCGTCACCCGAACGCCGGCCTCTTTCAGCCGGCGCAGCGGATGGGAAGCGAAATCGGGAAAGACCCGAAGCGCGATGTTGGAGCCAGGGCAGACTTCGAGCACAGTGCCGAGATCGGCAAGCCGCTTGACCAGATCGATATCCTCGATGGCGCGCACGCCATGGCCGATGCGGGAAGGGCGCACCGCATCGAGCGCATCGGCGACGCTGAAGGCACCGCAGACCTCGCCGGCATGGATGGTGAGCCCAAGGCCCGCATCGCGGGCGATATCGAAGGCCCTGATATAATCGGCCACGCGGCCCATGCGCTCTTCGCCGGCAAGGTTGAAGCCGGTGATCAGGGGGTTGTCGGCCTTTGCCGCATATTCGGCCGCGCCGATCACGCTTTCCGGGCCAAAATGCCGTTCGCCCGTGACGATCAGCCGGGCCTCGATGCCGCTCTTTTCCCTAGCCCGCCGTATGCCTTCGCAGACACCTGATATATAGGCGTCGGCGCCGAGCCCGATGCGCTTGCCGTGGTCGGGCGAGACGATGAGCTCGCTGTAGATCGTATTGATCCCGGCGAGTTCGTCGAGATAGGTTTCGGTCAGAAGCGCATAGTCCTCCTCGGTCTTGTAGACCTCGGAAACCTTGTCGTAACATTCGAGGAAGCTTGCGAAATCATGCCAAACATAGGCGCCGTCGCGAAGCTGCCCGCTGATGTCGATGCCGTATTTCCGCGCTTGAGCTTCCGTCAGGGCAGGCGGAGCTGCGCCTTCCAGATGGCAGTGCAGTTCGACTTTCTTCAAGTGCGATGTCACAAAAAACTCCTTCCGTGCGGACCGGCCGGAATGCCGAGGTGCCGCGCGATGCTCTCGCCGATATCGGCATAGGTGCGGCGCACGCCGATCGATCGCGACCGGATGCCGGGGCCATAAGCGATGACCGGCACCCGTTCGCGCGTGTGGTCGGTGCCGCGCCAGGTCGGATCGCAGCCATGGTCGGCGGTCAGCACGACGAGATCGCCGGGCTTCAGCTTCTTGTGGACCTCGGGCAGGCGGGCATCGAAGGCTTCGAGGGCCGCGGCATAACCCGGCACGTCGCGGCGATGGCCGTAAATCATGTCAAAATCGACGAAATTGGTGAAGACGAGATCGCCGTCCCCGGCCTCGTCGATGGCCGAGAGCGAGGCATTCATCAGCGCTTTGTTGCCGTTCGCCTTGATGACCCGCGACACGCCCTGATGCGCGAAGATGTCGCCGATCTTTCCCACCGCATGTACATGCCGCCCATGCTCGACAAGCCGGTCGAGCAGCGTCGGCTCCGGCGGCAGCACGGAGAAGTCGCGCCGGTTTCCGGTGCGCTGGAAGCTAGAGGCAGACTGACCGACGAAGGGCCGGGCGATGACACGGCCGATATTGTAGCGATCGAGCAGCCCGCGGGCGATCTGGCAGAAGGCGATCAGACGCTCAAGGCCGAAATGCACTTCATGCGCTGCGACCTGGAAGACCGAATCCGAGGAAGTGTAGCAGATCGGCTTGCCGGTGCGGATATGTTCCTCGCCGAGTCGGGCGATGATATCGGTTCCCGAGGCATGGCAGTTGCCGAGAATGCCGGGCACATCAGCCGCCGTGCAGAGCGCTTCAATAAGCTCCGGCGGAAAGGCGTCGCCCTCTGTCGGGAAATAGCCCCAGTCGAAACTGACAGGTGTTCCCGCGATCTCCCAATGGCCTGACGGCGTATCCTTACCGCGGGAAATTTCCGTGGCGGCGCCGTAGATGCCGTAGACTCTTTCCGGCACGGGCATTCCGGCCGGAAACTGGCCTGAGGCAGACCGCGCAATGTGCATCAGTCCGAGTTCCGACATGTTCGGCAGAGAAAGCGGTCCCTCGCGCAATCCGGCGCGGTCTCCGGCTCCGGCCGCGCAGAATTCGGCGACATGGCCGAGCGTATCGGCGCCCTCGTCTCCATAGGTCGCCGCATCCGGCGCGCCGCCGACGCCGAAAGAATCCAGAACGAAAAGAAACGCACGCGCCATTTTACACCCGAAACAGTCGATCGCCGGCCTCTGAGGACGTCGGAGGCGGCACGGTTCCAGCCATATAATGCCATGGCTGGCTTGGCAAATTCGAGAGGAGAGAAAGAGCCGTCAGCAGTCGCCGCAGGGGATCGAGTCGCCTTGCCGCTGGCGGTAGAAATAGCTGCGGCTGATGGTGATCGTGCGCATGCCATCCGGCATGAAGTTCGGCGCGAACAGGAACATCGTATAGGGAATGCTGAGTTCGGTGCGCACCAGGAAGCTGTTCGCCGTTTTCATATCCGCCGGCACGTCGCTTACGGCGGTGTTCTTGGCGTAGGGCGCCGTCCCATCCTGCGCCCAGGACCAAAGCACTTTCGCATTGGCGCCGGCGTCGATGGTGATCCCGGTGATCTTCAACGTCAGCGACGTCGAGTTGTAAGGCACGAAGATTGAGGTTGCGACCGAGGGCATCTGCGCAAGCACCGTCTTGGTGACGGATTGCTGCTGGGTCACGATGTCGGCGATCGACCCTGCGGCGCGCGTCACGCGCTTGCTGACACTGAGGCCGATCGTGATCTCGAAAGCGCCGATATAGAGCATGATGAGCACGGGAAAGAGGATCGCGAATTCGATCGCTCCGGCGCCCTTGCGCTCCCGCGCCAGCCGCCGCGCCGTCAATACCAGTCTTGCGAACGGGTTGCGCAGCGTCATTATGGATACTGCTCATTCTGGAAGGCAGTGGTCGCGACGATCAGATATTGCGTCGGCATCGAGCCGTTGGAGGGCCGTATCGTCGTAATGTAAGGCCGGATCAGATCCGTGATGATTTCCCAACGGTAGTAAGCGCGCAGCATGTTGATGGTGCCGGCGCCGCCCGGTGTATATTTGAAGGCCGCCGTATTGATGTCGGCATATCGGTCGGTGGAAAGCTTGGGGATCGTCGTCGGAATCGCCGAGAACGTGGTGAACGTCTGCACATCGAGGTAGAGCTTGCTCGGTGTGGTGACTTCGCCGGCCGAGCAACTGATCAGGATCGATATCTCGTCGCAGAAGGCTTGGCGAAATTGGGTCTGGTTCATATCGGTCGTGCGGCCGAGATTATAGGTGATCTGCCCGGTCCGCATCCGGCGGCTCATCGTATCGACCGCGTTGGAGACCAGTTCCTCGGCGGCGAAGGCGACGAAGGTTTCGAGGATTGCGAAGATCACCATGAAATAAGGGATGGCGAGCATCGCGAATTCGATCGCTGCAGCACCGTCGCGCGAGCGGGCCAGCGCGCGAAGCCGTGAAAAACGGAACGGCGCGAAAGAGCGCGCCTTATCCGTCTTCTGATCAATCACCGTCATTGCCTGGACCCGAACGACATTTTCCTGCCGTCACACTAGGGACCGTTCGTTGATTTTCCGTTTCAGCTTGATACGACGATTTTAACGAATGGCCGAAGAAGCTGACTTTGTGCCGATCAGGGCGAGGTGGTGGCCGTCGCCTGCTGGGCATGCTGCTCACAGTTCGGCGTGCAGGACAGCACCGAGCGCTCCGTCTGCCGGTAGACGCGTACGGTATTGCCCTCGTCGATCGATACCAGGATGCGCTCGTCGAGGATCGCATTGCCGTCGGCATCGAGAAGAACCAGATTGGTGGTGCCGAAGCTGCGTCCTGTCAGCACGATGGTCTTGGCGTCGGCGACTGTCGCATCGGCAACCTTGGCATTGCCGACGATCACCTTGCTGACGGGGCGGTCGAGTTTCAATACGCGCGCGTGATCCATGTAGACGCGCAGCATCTCATCGTCTGCGGCCGCGGAAATTCCCGAAACACCGAAAACGGCGATCATGCCGGCAAAGAAAATGGTTTTGCCGCTCGATGACATCTGGTCCTCTTTCACGATCACAGCGCAATATGCCTATAGAATGGAAAAGAATGGTGAACGAAGCCTTAAGGTCGCCGCTGTATGTTCGGCAATGGGGCATGGTGGTCCGATTTGAGGCGACCGCAATCGGCAGTTGACACGAGATGAAGCAACGTGCGTTCCATTTCTGGATGATTGTCGCAATCATCATTCCTTTCACTTTGGAGTATCGGTCGATATTGAGGAGCGCGGGTAAGAAAATACTTACCTTACAAGGGCCTGTTGTCTCATTCACACCTTGTTAACTCTTTTCCTTAAGCCGATGGAAACGCCCATTCGTTAGGTTGCAGTCATCCGATCAACGGCAACAGTTGGCGGACGTGCTGAACATCAACTGGAGTTAGGAGTAGCCATGACCAAGCTTTTTAGCCGTTTTCTGAAGGACGAATCCGGCGCGACCGCAATCGAATACGGCCTGATCGCAGCCCTCATTTCCGTAGCGCTCATTGCTGGCGCAACGACCCTCGGCGGCAAGATCGGCGACACGTTCAACGGCCTGAGCAACAAGATGAACACTGCCGTTACCGCGAGTGGCGGCTAAGTCGGGCATCGGCCGGATAATGCCGGCCGGATTTGCCTCGGCCGAACTACCGAGTGGGCTCACAGGCTGAAAGGCCGTGAGCCTTTTCGCATCATGTTATGATCGGGTATACGCATGATCGCAGCTGCAGTTTTCGTGATACTGCCACTCTGCCTTGCCATGGCGGCCTTCTCGGATCTGTTCACCATGACGATCCCGAACCGCATTTCCCTGATCCTCATCGTCTCCTTCTTCGTTCTCGCGCCGCTTTCAGGCTTTGACCTGCAGATGGTCGGCATGCATCTTGCGGCCGGCGCTATCGTCTTTACCGCCTGCTTCGCCCTTTTCGCCTTCAATGTGATGGGTGGCGGAGACGCCAAGTTGTTGAGCGCGACTGCCCTCTGGTTCGGTCTGAACGAATCCCTGCTTTTCCTGACGACCGACGTCGCTATGATCGGCGGCCTTGTTACCTTGCTGATCCTAGTGGTGAGAGCGCAATCGGATACCATTCTTGCCATCGGCCTGCCGGTGCCCAACTCGGTCCTGTTCGCCAAGAAGATCCCCTATGGCATCGCCATCGCGATCGGCGGCTTCATGGCCTTCCCGTCCTCGCCGCTGTTCCTCGCCGCGCTGGAAGGCCTGAAATAACGGCATTTTAATTGCCCGTTAACTTAAAATGTAAGCTTTCCATTAACCATAATTATACCAATTGCTGAGCATTCTGCAGGGCAAACATATCGTGCCCTGAGGAATGATCGATGAAACCGGCCCGCGTTATAATTCTAGGTGTCGCCGTGGTGGCGGCGGGCCTCGCCGGTCTCCTGGCGATGCGCATGGCGGGCAATCCCGGTGTCGTCACCGAGGTCCAGTCGGTCATCGAGAAGGAGCCGACCGTCAATATCCTCGTCTCCAGCGGTAATCTGCCGGTCGGCGCGAGGCTGGACGAGAAGTCGGTGCAGTGGATGGCTTGGCCGAAGGGCGGCGTCGTCCAGGGCTTCATCACCGAAGCCGACAAACCGGAGGCGATCAAGGACCTGCAGGGTGCGGTCGTGCGTCTTCCGATCTTCGAGGGCGAACCGATCCGGCCTGAAAAGGTTGCCGATTCCAACAGCCGCATTCTCTCCTCGCTGCTGCCGGCCGGCAAGCGCGCCGTCGCGACCGAGATCTCGGTGGCGACGGGTGCGGGCGGCTTCATCCTGCCGAACGACCGAGTCGACGTCATCATGGTCCGCAAGGGCACCGAAGCCAACAAGCTCATCACCGAAACCGTGCTGAGCAATGTCCGCGTTCTCGCCATCGATCAGCAGATCCAGGAAAAGGATGACGGCTCGAAGTCGGTGGTCGGCACGACGGCGACACTCGAGCTCACCCCCGATCAAACCAAGGTTCTCGCCGTCGCCCAGCAGATGGCAGACCGGCTGTCGCTCGCGCTGCGCTCGGTCGCGGACGCGCAGGAGCAGGATACCAGTGCCGCGGACTATCTTCTGAGCGGCGACAACGGCAGTGCGATCATCCAGGTCATCAAATCGGGCGCCATCGTCACGGATGCCAGCGCAACGCCGAAGGCGGAGTAAAAGGACGTGCAAATGAGCAATTCAACGCGGCGCGCCGGGATTCTCCTGACAGGCTGCCTCTCGCTGGCAGTCGGCGTCTCCGGCATGGTGCCGGCGCCTTTGGGGCCGCTTCTCGGCACAGGCGAGGCACGCGCCGATTCCGAAAATCTGGTCCGCATCTCGCAGATTGGCCCAAACGCCCATCGCCGGCTGAAGCTCGGGCTCAACAAGGCTGTCGTCGTCGACCTGCCGGAGGATGCGCATGATATCCTCGTGTCCGATCCGACCATGGCCGATGCCGTGACCCGTACCTCGCGGCGCATCTATCTGTTCGGCAAGAAGGTCGGCCAGACGAACATCTTCGTCTTCGGCGGCAATGGGCAGGAGATCGTCAATCTCGACATCGAGATCGAGCGCGACGTCTCCGGCCTCGAAGTCAATCTCCGCCGCTTTATCCCCGACTCCAACATCAATGTCGAGATTGTCTCGGACAATATCGTGCTGACCGGCACCGTGCGCACCCCGCAGGACGCCACCCAGGCAGCCGATCTGGCGCAGGTCTTCCTGAAGGGCGGCGAGGCGACGACGAGAACCGAAACGGCATCCGGCAGCGGCGGCGATAGCTCGGTGGCGCTCTTTGCCGAAGGCCGTCAGACCTCGCAGGTCGTCAACCTCCTGCAGATCCAAGGCGAGGATCAGGTTACCCTCAAGGTGACGATCGCCGAAGTCCGCCGCGAGGTCTTGAAGCAGCTTGGCTTCGACAATCTCGTCTCCAATTCCTCCGGCATGACGGTTGCCCAGCTCGGTACTCCAAGCGCCGACAGCGCCACATCGACGGTTGGAGGGGCCTGGCGGCGCTCTTCAAGAGTTCGATCGGCAAGTACGATATTTCGACCTACCTCAACGCACTGGAGCAGGCCAAAGTCGTCAAGACCCTCGCAGAGCCGACACTGACGGCGATATCGGGCCAGGCCGCGACCTTCAATTCCGGCGGTCAGCAGCTCTATTCGACGACCGACAATAACGGCAACGTCACCGTGGTGCCGTTCAACTACGGCATCAACCTCGCCTTCAAGCCGGTCGTCTTGTCATCGGGCCGCATCAGCCTGCAGATCAAGACCAATGTCTCCGAACCGGTGGCTGGCGCCGGTAACGCTACCTATCAGCGCCGCTCGGCGGAGACCTCGGTGGAACTGCCCTCGGGCGGTTCGATCGCGCTGGCTGGCCTGATCCGCGACAACGTTTCCCAGACGATGGGCGGTACGCCTGGCGTTTCGAAGATCCCGCTGCTCGGCACGCTCTTCCGCCAGAAGGGTTTCGAGCGGCAGGAAACCGAGCTTGTTATCATCGCCACGCCCTATCTGGTGCGCCCGGTGGCGCGCAACCAGCTCAACCGGCCGGACGATAATTTCAGCCCCGAGAACGACGGTCCAACCTTCTTCCTCAACCGTGTCAACAAGGTCTACGGCCGCCGCGAGGCGCCGGTCGCAGACGCGCAGTTCCACGGCTCGATCGGGTTCATCTACAAATGAGCGGGGCGCGATCGGCAGAAATGGCACAAAACAGAGATCAGGCGATGGCCCATATGAATGCGACGACACCCCGCCTCGGAGTCTCCAGGGCGCTTTTTGCCGCGGCCATCATTTCGGCGGCGGCCCTTACCGGATGCGCCGGTCCGCACGACCAGCTGACGACGGGCGGCATCCCCGACGACTATCGCGCCCGCCATCCGATCATCGTGACGGAGGCGGAGCAGACTGTGGATATACCCGTAGCCTCGACCGACCGCCGCCTGACCATCGCCCAGCGCGACCTGATCCGGGGCTTTGCCGCGAACTACATCTCACGCGCCTCGGGGCCGGTTTATGTCCTGTCACCGCAAGGCTCGCCCAATTCGGCGGCCGCTTATCAGTTGCGCAATCAGGTCCGCGCCGAACTGGCGGCGAGGGGGATTGCAAGCTCGAAGATCGTCAACACGTCCTATGCAGCAGCCGGCGCCGGCGACGCGGCGCCGATCCGGCTGAGCTTTACCGGCACCACCGCGATCACAACGCAATGCGGTCAGTGGCCGAAAGACATCTCGGACGACTTCACCAACCAGAATTATTATAATTTCGGCTGCGCCTCGCAGAACAACCTTGCCGCCCAGATCGCCAATCCGGAGGATCTGGTGGCGCCCCGCGGTATGACGCCGATCGATGCGCAACGGCGCAACAATGCGATCCAGGAATACCGGACGACGACGTCGACGATCGAAGACGTCGCCAACAGCAGCAGTAGCGGCTTCTGAAGCGGAACGGAACGATGAGCGCGGTCGAATACGAAATCAACAATCCCAGCGAGCTTCGTCACGCCGAGGAGGCGGTGCGCATGGCGGATCTGGAAAGCATGCGGCCGTTGCCGCGCATCTCCGTTCACGCCTTCTGCGAGAGCGAAGCTCTGCAGCGCGTCATGGAACGTTGCGCCAACGATCGGCGTGTGGCGAAGGTCAGCATGCGCATCACCAGCGGCGGCATCGCGGCTGCCGCCAACATGTTTGCAAGCACCCCGACGCCGAACCTCATCATCCTCGAGACCAAGGCGAATGCCGCGAACCTCTTGAATGAACTGACGCCGCTTGCCGCCGTCTGCGATCCCAGCACCAAGGTGGTCATCGTCGGTTATTACAACGACATCGGCCTCTATCGCGAACTCATTCGCAACGGCATTTCCGAATATATGGTCCAGCCCGTTGCCATGCCCGATGTCCTCACGGCAATGGCCTCGATATTCGTCGATCCGGAAGCCGAGCCGCTTGGCCGCAGCATCGCCTTCATCGGCTCGAAGGGCGGCACGGGCGCCTCGACCATCGCGCATAATTGCGCCTTCGGCATTTCCAATCTGTTCTCCACCGAGACGATCCTGGCCGATCTCGACCTGCCCTATGGCACGGCGAACATCGATTTCGACCAGGATCCGGCCCAGGGCATCGCCGAGGCGGTCTTCGCGCCCGATCGTCTCGACGAGGTCTTCCTTGATCGCTTGCTGACGAAATGCTCCGAGCATCTTTCTCTGCTCGCCGCACCGTCGCTGCTCGACCGCGCCTATGATTTCGACGGCCAGGCTTTCCAGCCGGTGCTCGACGTCCTGCAGCGCAGCGCGCCCGTCACCGTGCTCGATATTCCGCATGCATGGTCGGAATGGACACGCTCGGTTCTGTCGAGCGTCGACGAGGTGGTTCTGTGTGCGGTTCCCGATCTCGCTAACCTGCGCAACGCCAAGAACATGCTCGACGCCCTGCGCAAGATGCGGCCGAACGACAAGCCGCCGCATCTCATTCTCAATCAGGTCGGCATGCCGAAGCGCCCGGAGATTTCGCCGTCGGACTTCTGCGAACCGCTGGAGATCGATCCGATTGCGATCATTCCCTTCGACATCAATCTTTTCGGCAATGCCGCCAACAGTGGCCGGATGATTTCCGAAGTCGATCCGAAGTCGCCGACGGCCGAGACCTTTTCGCAGATATCGCACATCGTCACCGGCCGTGTCGCGATCAAGAAGGCGAAGAAGGGTGGCTTGCTGGGCCTCCTGAAGCGCAAGTAGATGGTGAGCAATTCCGGCAAAAGCTTGCAGCGGTTTTGCCAGGCAAAGCGCAAAGTGCTTTTGCCGGGAAATGCGTGAAAACAAAAAGATAGAGCAGATTGGATCGAGCGGCATGTTTGGAAAACGCGGAAACGAAGGTTTCGGAAAGGCTGGAGGCGCAATCGCTCCCCCACCGCCGGCACCGGCCGCCCCCGCGGCCTCTTCCCCCTCGATTCTGGTCGAACCTTCCCGCGAGCCCGCGCGCCAGCAGGTAACGCCGCCGCCGATGCAGACGCCGCAGCGCAAGCGCCCGGTCCGCACCGACGAATATTACGACACCAAGGCGCAGGTCTTTTCGGCGCTGATCGACACAATCGATCTGTCGCAGCTTTCCAAGCTCGACGGCGAAAGCGCGCGTGAAGAAATCCGCGACATCGTCAACGACATCATCACCATCAAGAACTTTGCGATGTCGATCTCCGAGCAGGAAGAGCTGCTCGAGGATATCTGCAACGACGTTCTGGGCTATGGTCCGCTGGAGCCGCTGCTGGCGCGCGACGATATCGCCGACATCATGGTCAACGGCGCCGGCCAGACCTTCATCGAAGTCGGCGGTAAGACGATCGAATCCGAGATCCGCTTCCGCGACAACGCGCAGCTTCTCTCCATCTGCCAGCGCATCGTCAGCCAGGTCGGCCGCCGCGTCGACGAATCGAGCCCGATTTGCGACGCCCGTCTGCCCGACGGTTCGCGCGTCAACGTCATCGCCCCGCCGCTGTCGATCGATGGGCCCGCGCTCACCATCCGCAAATTCAAGAAGGACAAGCTGACGCTCGATCAGCTCGTCCGTTTCGGCGCGATCACCCCGGAAGGTGCCACCGTTCTGCAGATCATCGGACGCGTACGCTGCAACGTCATCATCTCGGGCGGCACGGGTTCGGGTAAGACGACGCTGCTGAACTGCCTTACCAATTATATCGACAGGGACGAGCGCGTCATCACCTGCGAGGATACGGCCGAACTGCAGCTTCAGCAGCCGCACGTCGTGCGCCTGGAAACGCGCCCGCCGAACATCGAAGGCGAGGGTGAGATCACCATGCGCGATCTCGTCAAGAACTGCCTTCGCATGCGCCCCGAACGCATCATCGTCGGCGAAGTGCGCGGACCTGAGGTTTTCGACCTCCTGCAGGCGATGAACACCGGTCACGACGGCTCGATGGGCACGATCCACGCCAACACGCCGCGCGAATGCCTGAGCCGTATCGAATCAATGATCGCCATGGGTGGTTTCACGCTGCCGGCCAAGACGGTACGCGAGATCATCTCCACCTCGGTCGACGTCATCATCCAGGCAGCGCGTCTTCGCGACGGCTCGCGCCGCATCACCCAGATCACCGAGGTGATCGGCATGGAAGGCGACGTCATCATCACCCAGGACCTGATGCGCTATGAGATCGAAGGTGAGGATGCGAGCGGTCGCCTGATCGGCCGGCACATGTCGACCGGCGTCGGCAAGCCGCATTTCTGGGACCGGGCTCGTTACTTCAACGAGGAAAAGCGCCTTGCCGCCGCCCTCGACTCGATGGAAGCGAAAACGAAGGAATAGAGGTGATGTTCGGGTTCGATCCGGTAGTCCTGGCAATCGTCGTTCTCGCCGCCGTCTCCGCGGCGGCGGTTGCCTATGCCTTGATGTTTTCCCGGATGGAGGCCGACAAGAAATCGGCGAACCGCATCAACCGCGTCAAATCCACTGATGTCGACCGGGTGAAGGTCAAGGCCGCCCGCGATCGGAAGCAGGAATTGTCGAAGCGCCGCAAGTCAGTGCAGGACAATCTGAAGGATCTGGAAAAGCGTCAGCACGAAAAGGCCAGGAAGAACCTGTCGTTGAAATCCCGGCTGGCGCAGGCCGGTCTGGCGATCACGCTGACACAATTTTCTCTCTTCAGCGCCATCTTCGCCGCCGTACTGCTGCTCGTCGCCTTCATCGCCGGCGCATCGTTGATAGTCATGATCGGCATCGTCGTCGTTGCAGGCCTCGGCCTGCCGCGCTGGGTCGTCGGCTTCCTGGTCAAGCGCCGCCAGAACAAGTTCCTCAACGAACTCCCCAATGCGCTCGACGTCATCACGCGCTCGATCAAATCGGGCCTGCCGCTCAACGACGCCATCCGTCTTATCGCGACCGAGGGCACTGAGCCCGTCAAGAGCGAATTCCGCCGCGTGATCGAGGCGCAGCAGGTGGGTCTCAGCATTCCCGACGCCTGCGCCCGCATGACGCTGAACATGCCGCTTCAGGAAGTCAATTTCTTCGCCATCGTGATCGCTATCCAGTCGCAGGCCGGCGGCAATCTCTCGGAAGCGATCGGCAACCTGTCCAAGGTTCTGCGCGATCGCAGGAAGATGAAAGCCAAGGTTTCGGCGCTCTCGATGGAAGCCAAGGCGTCCGCCGTTATCATCGGCGCTCTGCCTTTTATCGTCGCGACCCTCGTCTACCTCACCTCGCCGAACTACATGATGATCCTTTTCACCGATCCGCGCGGCCATTTCATCATGGGTTGCTCGGCGCTCTGGATGTCGATCGGCATCTTCGTCATGCGCAACATGGTCAATTTTGACATCTAGCGGGAAGGAAGCACCATGTCGCAGGATCTTGCCGCAACTCTGACCAATCCAAGCATGCTGATCGCCGTCTTCGTGGCGATCGCGGTCTTCGCGACGTTCTATACGATCGCTATTCCCTTCTTCGAGCGCGGCGATCTCAACAAGCGCATGAAGGCGGTTTCGACCGAGCGTGAGCAGATCCGCGCCCGCGAACGCGCCCGCATGAACGCGGAACCCGGCAAGGCCTCGCTGAGGACCCAGAACAACCGCCCGGTCCGCCAGATCGTCGAACGCTTCAACCTGCGTAAGGCGCTCGTCGACGACAATACGGTCAACAAGCTCAGGGCCGCAGGTTTCCGCTCTGAAAATGCGCTGAATACCTTCCTCGCGGCGCGTTTCCTGCTGCCGTTTCTCTTTCTCGCGCTTGCCGCCTTCTGGGTCTTCGGCCTCGGCGGCCTTGCCGGACGGGGCACGGCCATTCGCTTCCTCGCCGTCATCGGCATCGCCTATATCGGCTTCTACGCGCCGAACATCTATATCTCGAACCGCATCGGCAAGCGTCAGCACTCGATCAAGCGCGCCTGGCCGGATGCGCTGGACCTGATGCTGATCTGCGTCGAATCCGGCATTTCGATCGAGGCCGCGATGCGCCGCGTGTCAGAAGAGCTCGGCGAGCAGTCGCCGCCGCTTGCCGAGGAGATGGTGCTGACCACGGCGGAACTTTCCTTCCTGCCTGATCGCCGCGTGGCGCTCGAAAATCTCGCCACGCGCACGCAGCTCGAACTGGTGCGCTCGGTGACCCAGGCGCTGATCCAGGCCGATCGTTACGGCACGCCGGTCGCGCAGGCGCTGCGCGTTCTCGCCCAGGAAGGGCGCGACGAGCGCATGAACGAAGCGGAAAAGAAGGCGGCCGCCCTGCCGCCGAAACTGACGGTGCCGATGATTCTGTTCTTCCTGCCGGTGCTGATCGCCGTCATCCTCGGCCCGGCCGGCATTCAGGTGGCCGACAGGTTCTGACGGTTGCCGTCGTTTTGGAAAGAGGCTAGCCTTCGATCTCAAAATGAGGGTTTCCGAATGTCTACCGCAGGCATTTTCATCAGCATCATGGCAGCCCTGGTCGTCGGCGCAATGAGCCCCGGCCCGAGCTTCGTGGTCGTCTCCAGGATCGCGATCTCACGTTCGAGGCTGGATGGCCTTGCCGCCGCGGTCGGAATGGGAGTCGGTGGCGTCGTTTTCGCCGGGCTGGCGCTCGCCGGGCTGACGGCGCTGTTGTCTGAGTTCGAATGGCTCTATATCCTGCTCAAAGTCGCAGGCGGCGCCTATCTCGTCTATATCGCCGTCAATATCTGGAAGGGCGCCGCACGGCCGCTGGAAGTTTCCAATGCCGTCCGCGACCGCCGCGCGCCAGCGCGCAGCTTCCTGACCGCATTGCTGACTCAGCTCAGCAACCCGAAGACCATCATCGTCTATGCCAGCCTTTTTGCAGCGCTTCTGCCGAGAAGCGTGCCTCTCGATCTCATCGTCGCGCTACCGCTCGGCGTCTTTGCGGTGGAGGCAGGATGGTATTCGATTGTGGCGCTGGTTTTCTCGGCACGCCATCCGCGGCGCCTCTATCTCCATGCCAAGGGCTGGATCGACAGGGTCGCAGGCGCCGTCATGGGCGGCCTTGGTCTGCGTCTTATTCTTTCGGGCCTCAGCCTCCGCTAAGGTCACTTTGCCCGAAGGCGTAAGCCGTTCGGCAGCATGGTCTTGTCAGTTGGTGTTGCTGCCATCTGCCGTTCCCGGCGCCTTGTCCTTGGCGGCGAGCTTCTGCCAGGAATTCTGCTGCGAGAGCATGCCTCTGAGATAGGCGACATTGGCATCGGCCTGCTGTGGCGAAAGCTCGCGCCTGGCGATCTGCTCGGCTTCCGGGAAGCGTCCCTGCAGGCCGACGACGAGGGCAAGGTTCTGCCTGACGCGGCTGTCGGCGGTCGGCTGGCTGGCGGCGGAGCGCAGATAGGTTTCGGCGGTGCGCAGGTCGCCGGTCAGCACGTAAGACATTCCGAGATTGGAAAGGATGGAGGGCTCGTTCGGCTGGATGTCGAGCGCATCGCGATAGCGCTGTCTGGCGTCGCTTGCCTTGCCCATCTGATCGAGAATTGCGCCCTCGGCCGAGATCAGCCTCCAGTCCGGACGGTCCGGTGTCTGCGCGCGGCCGATCGTGTCGAGCGCCTGCTGGAACTGCCCCGCGGCTGCCTGCGCCTTGCCGTAGGCGGCCAGCACGTTGCGATCGCTGGGATTGGAGATCGCCACCTGCTGCATCACGGCGAGCGCCTGAGCGTCGCGTCCGTTCATGCGCAGCAGATTGGCATAGTTGACGCCGTTGACCGGATCGCGCGGGTTCTTTTCATAAGCTTGGCCGAGTCGGTCCGTTGCCGTGCGCAGCTCGGTCGCGTCCATCTCTTCGACGGGCTTGGTGATCTTCGGCACCGAACCGGTCGTCATCCGGTCCTTGGTCGTCGAGCACCCGGCAAGGGCAAGCACGATCAGCGATGCCGCGGCACCCTGCAGGAGGCGATTCGTGAATATGGTGGTGGGCGAGGCAGGCATGACGCGTTCCTGAATTCCGAAATCGGCGCCTGACCTCGAACGCGGAACAGGGAAAGGTTTGACGCAATCTTCACTCCAGCAATAGTCTGTTAACCCTAACAGACCGTTAAGGAACGATTCCTGGCGAGCGCCGAAGGACAATCATGGCCCCCTATCAGTTCATCGAGAGACCCACCCCTTTCAACACGAAGGGCGGCTCGACGCTGCCTATTTTTGCAGTCACCCCTGCTCATATCGAGACCGCAACGATCGATCCGATCGCGCTCGATTGGGCGCGCAAGGCTGGCTACAAGGCCGAAAGCGGATCGCTGCTGCTGATCCCGACAGCCGACGGCCATCTTGGCGGCGCGCTCTACGGCCTCGGCGCCAATCCGTCCGAGCAGCCTTTCATCACCGGCAGGCTCGCCCGTACGCTGCCGGCCGGCGACTGGCACATCGAGACCGCGCCGCTGACGGCAAATCGCCTCTCCCTCGGTTTCGGCCTCGGCAGCTACCGCTTCGACCGCTACAAGTCGGAAAAATCTCCGATGGCGACGCTGATGATCCCCCGCGATGCCGACGGCGCCGACATCAAGCGGCAGCTCGCCGGCGTCTTTCTTGCCCGCGACCTCATCAACACGCCGACGAACGACATGGGGCCGGAACAGCTCGAAGCCGCGTTCCGGGGCCTCGCCCAGCATTACAAGGCGGAAGTATCGGTCATCGCTGGCGACGAACTGCTGAAGCAGAACTTCCCGCTTGTCCACACCGTCGGCCGCGCCAGCGCCGATGCGCCGCGCCTTCTCGAATTGCGCTGGGGCAAGAAGGGCCATCGCAAGGTGACGCTGGTCGGCAAGGGTGTCTGCTTCGATACCGGTGGTCTCGATATCAAGCCGGCCGCCTCCATGCTGCTGATGAAGAAGGATATGGGCGGCGCGGCGAATGTCATGGGCCTTGCCCTGATGATCATGGATGCCAAGTTGAAAGTCGATCTGCGTGTCATCATCCCGGTCGTCGAGAATGCGATCTCGTCCAATGCCTTCCGTCCCGGCGACATCTATCGCAGCCGAAAGGGCCTGACCGTCCAGATCGACAATACCGATGCCGAAGGCCGTCTGATTCTTGCCGACGCGCTCGCCTATGCCGACGAAGAAGAGCCCGAACTGCTGATCGACATGGCGACGCTGACAGGCGCTGCCCGCGTCGCGCTCGGCCCGGATCTCCCGCCTTTCTTCACCGACGATGACAATCTGGCGCATGATCTCACTGAAGCGAGCCTGGAAACGGATGATCCGCTCTGGCGCCTGCCGCTCTATTCCGGCTACGAAAAGGACATCCGTACCAAGTTCGCCGACCTCACCAATGCACCGGTCGGCGGCATGGCAGGTGCGATCACGGCCGCACTTTTCCTCAAGCGTTTCGTCAGCAAGACGAAAAGCTGGGCGCATTTTGACATTTACGGCTGGGCCCAGTCGGAGCGGCCGCATTCGCCGGGCGGCGGGGAGGCGCAGGCGATCCGCGCGCTCTTCCACCATATTCGCCAGAGTGTGCGCTGAATCTGATCGTTAAAATTTTATTCACCCTGCCGGGCGGCAGTTCCTGCCGCCCCTTGCATGTGCATGGTAACTGCCGGAAAATGAAACGTTAGCGTAACGATCTCCGGAGGGGCCGTGCCGATCGAACTGACCGCCTCGCAGGCGCTGGGGCTCTGGCATGGCGTGGCGCTCGATCAGGTTCGCCATGATGACCGTGATTTGACGTTGCGCCAGATGGCGATCCTGCTGCATATTTATCTGGTGCCGCCGCCGCATACGGTGCGTGGGCTCGCAGCCACGCTTGGTGTCACCAAGCCGGTCATCACGCGCGCCCTGGATACGATGGGCGAGATGGGTCTGGTCGACCGCGTGCGCGACGATGCCGATCGGCGCAGCGTAATCATCAAGCGCACCGTCAGCGGTGCGCTTTACCTCGAAAAGCTCGGTGATCTCGTCCGCGATCAGGGCCGCCGGCTACCGATCTGAAAGGATGCGAATGACGATGCTCGACCGCCGCCTGCATGCCTATCGGCCTGATCTCGCGGAAGCGGAGCTTGAAGGCAAGATCGAGGCGTCGCGCTTCGTCAAAGGCACCCCGGCCCGCGTCGCCGTCGCCGTCGTGGCTTTGCGCCCCGAACCAAACCTGGCCCGCGGCATCGATACGGAGCTGCTTTTCGGCGAAGATGTGACGGTTTTCGATCGCGCTGATGGCTGGTGCTGGGTGAAGGCGGTTTCCGATGGCTATGTCGGCTATCTCCCGGCGGACACGCTCTCCCAAGGCAAGCCGGCACCGACCCATATCGTCACCGTGCAGCGCAGTTTCGTCTATCCCGAACCGGAACTGCGCAAGCCTCATCAGGCGATCCTGTCGATGGGGAGCCGTGTTCATGTTGCGGGCGAAGCGGAAGCGCGCGGCAACCACTATGTCGTACTTGAGGATGGAACAGCGCTCTTTTCCAGGCATGTGCAGCCGATCGGCGCCCTCGACGGCACCGATTACGTTGCCATCGCCGCCCGTTTCCTGGAGACGCCCTATCTCTGGGGCGGGCGTTCCGGCCTCGGCATCGATTGCTCCGGCCTCGTCCAGCTTTCAATGCTGATGACGGGCAGAAAGGCGCCGCGCGATACCGACATGCAGGCAGCAAGCCTCGGCGAGCCGATCGACCGCGCCGAAATCCGCCGCGGCGATCTGGTGTTCTGGAAGGGACATGTGGCCGTCTTCGAGGATCCGGAAACGATCCTCCACGCCAACGGCCACAGCATGACGGTGGCGCGCGAGAATTTCGAAGCCGCCGTCAAGCGCATCGGTTGGCTCTACGAACAGCCGACCGGCTACCGCCGTCCGATCGGCTGATCAGCGGCTCGCCTCGCGTGGGTCGAGAAGATCGCGCAATCCATCGCCGAGCATGTTGAAGCCGAAGACGGTAAACCCGATGGCAAGGCCGGGCAGGATCGCCAGCCACGGCGCCAGTGCCAGATAGGTCTGCGCGTCGGCAAGCATCCGCCCCCAGGTGGGCGTCGGCGGCGCCATGCCGAGCCCGAGGAAGCTGAGACCGGCTTCGGTGAGGATTGCCAGCCCGAGCTGGATAGAGCCATGCACGATGATCTGGCTCGTGATATTGGGCAGAACATGGCGCAGCGAAATGGCCAGGCGCGTGTTGCCGATCGCCAGTGCCGCCATCACATAGTCGCGGCTCCAGCTCTGCAATGCGGTTGCGAGCGTCACTCGGGCAAAGACCGGGATCATGAAGACGGCGATCGCGGTGATCGCGGTGAACCGGCCAGGCCCGAGAAAGGCGCCGAGCACCATCGCCGACAGGATCGGCGGCAAGGCGAAGATGATGTCGCAGATGCGCATCAGCAGCATCTCGAAAGGACCGCGGACCGCCGCCGCCGAAACGCCGGCGATGGAGCCGAGCGTCCCGCCGATCGCAACCGCGGTGATGGCGATCGACAACGAATTCCAACACCCCACCATCAGCATCGAAAGCACGTCGCGGCCGAACTGATCCGTGCCGAGCAGACCGAAGGCAAGCGGGGGCTGTAATTTATGGATGATCTGCATTTTCGCAGGCGGCAGCGGTGTCCAGACAAGTGACAACAATGCGACGCCGATCAGCAAGCCGATGATGACTGCTCCAGCGATCAGGCTCATTCGCCGGCTAAATTTAGAGCGCCGGCGTCGGCTGGCGATTGAGGAGGAGACGAAGGGCGCCATGCTTCACCGCGTCCTTCTCAATCTGGGATCGATCGCGAGGTAGGAGAGATCGACGATGAAATTCATCACGATGACGAGGCTTGCGAAAAGCAGCACGACGTCCTGCATCACGATAATATCGCGCTGCGAAAGCGCCTGAAGAGCAAGCCGCCCGAGGCCGGGCAGGTTGAAGACGTTTTCCACCAGCACCGCGCCGGCGACGAGAAAGGTGAATTGCAGCCCAATCACCGTGAGGATCGGAATCAGCGCATTCGGCACGATATGCCGCCACAGCACAGCGTTGCGCGAAAGCCCCTTGGCCACTGCGGTGCGGGCAAAATCTTCATGTATTACTTCGAGCACGGCAGAACGCGCCACCCGCGTCAACACGCCCGCCTGCGGCATGGCCAGTGCCACGGCTGGCATAACAAGCGCCTGCAATGCCGGCAGAAGGCCGGCGCTCCAGCCCGGAAAGCCGCCCGCCGGCATCAGACCGAGCATCGTCGAGAACAGGATGATCAATAGTAGCGCCACCCAGAAGGCGGGCACGGCGATGCTGATTTGCGAAAAGAAGGTTGCGCCGACGCCGAAGATACCGCCACGTCGCGCAGCAGCCAGTGCGCCGAGCGGCAAGGCGATCGCCACCGAAAGCATGATCGCCATCAGCGCCAGCGGCAGCGTCACCGCCAGCCGCTCGACGATCAGCTCCGCTACCGGCACTCCATAGGTATAGGACTGCCCGAGATCGCCTGAAAATACGCCGGCCAGCCACTGCCCGTAACGGAGGATCAGCGGCTGGTCGAGCCCGAGATCGTGACGCAGTGCCGCCAGCGTCTCCGGGCTTGCGGAAGTGCCAAGCATGATCGAGGCCGGATCGCCGGGGAGGAGGTCCATGACGGCGAAAATTAGAAAGGAGACGATGAGAAGAGTGATGACGAGATCGGCGAAGCGGCGGGCGAGGAGTGTGATCATGTGCGCCACGCTGCCGAGGCAGCTTTTAAGACTGCGTGGTAGCCTCCTCGCCAAGCTCTCGAAGTGACGCGACTGGTTTTGAACGGCAAACTGTCCGGCCTCCCGTCGCTCATCCCCATGCCTCTCACTCCCCCCAGGAAACCCCAGACAGCACATTGGAAGGAATCGGCTCGTTCTCCCACAGTCCCTTCAACTTGCTGTCCCAGACGCCGAGTTTCGGCATGACGAAGAGGTAGAGCGCTGGCACGTCCTCGGCGAGGATCTTCTGTGCTTCGCCGTAGATCGCATTCTGTTGCGCGGGATCGGTCGTCTCCTGGACCTTCCTCATCAAGGCGCTGACAACAGGGTTCTTGTAATTGAAATAATAGGGATCCCGCGAATAGATATCGATGTCGAGCGGCTCGGCATGGGCGATGATCGTCATGTCGAAGTTGCGGTCCTTCATGATGTCCTGGACCCATTTCGCCGGAAATTCCGTCGGCTCGATATTCATCGTCACTCCGATCTCGGCAAACATCGCCTGCATCACCTCAGCGCTGCGCGGCGCATAGGCCATCTGCGGCGATTTGATCGTGAAGCTGAAGCCGTTGGGGTAGCCGGACTCAGTCAGCAGCGCCTTTGCCTTCTCGACATTGTAGGGCAGCACGCCGGTCATGTCCTGATAGCCCGGATCGTTCGGCGTATAGTGGCTGCCGATCGGCGTGCCGAGGCCGGACCATGCGCCGTCGATCAGGGTCTTGCGGTCGATCGCCATCATCAGCGCCTGGCGGACGCGTTTGTCGTTGAAGGGCTTCTTGGCATTGTTCATGCCGGCGACGACCTTGAGTTCGGTGTTGCCGATCCTTGTAACCAGCCTTGCATCGCCGTCGAAGGAACTCATCAGTTCGGGTGCGGCAAATTCGGGGAAGGCATCGAGATTGCCTGATTTCAGCGCCGCGGCCTGGGCTTGAGGATCGGCGATGAAGCGGAAGGTGACCTTGTCGAGCTTGGCGGCCGCATTCTTGTTCCAGTAATCGGCGTTCCTGGCGAGTTCGACCTTGTCGCCCTTCGCCCAGTTTGCGAATTTGAATGGTCCGGTGCCGATCGGCGTCACTTTGTCGTCCGCGGCCGTCTTCGGCCCGATCATCACCGAAGCCGGCCAGCCGAGCCAGTAGATCAGGCTGCCGGTCGGCGCCGAGAGATGCAGCACCAGGGTTTCAGCATCCGGCGTATCGATCGAGGCGATCGAGGCGAAGAAGCGTTTCTGCGGATTGACCGAATCCTCCCCGCGGGCACGGTCGAGCGAGAATTTGGCGGCTGCGGCATCGAAGATCTCGCCGTCGTGGAATTTGACACCCGTCTGCAGCTTGAACGTATAGGTCAGGCCGTCGGGCGAAATCTCCCAGCTTTTCGCCAACTGCGGCTGAACCTTGCCGGCCTGGTCGATCGTCACGAGGCCTTCGAACACGTTCTGCCAGGTTACCTGGCCGATCGCCACCGGTGCGGCGATCGTCGGGTCGAGGCCGGTCGGTTCGACGCTCATGCCGAGATTGAGGGTGGTTTTCGTCGCTTCGGCCGGCGTCATCGCCGCCATCATCAGCACCGCCGAAACTGTAGCACTGAGGGAAAGCCGGGCGAGGCGTGCCGAAGTCACCAACGAAAGCTTGATCATCATGTTCCCTGTCTGGTCGCGCGAAAAGGCGAAGACCTCTAACGGATGAGTGCACACATAATGACGATATAATGCGTCTGGTGTAGCCGAAATAGCTACACAGCAAATCCGCCGCCAATGCAAGCTGGAAACATCAGTCTTTCATTTGCGCCTGGCCGCCGGTGCGCTCGCGTATGAAGCTCTCGATGAAGTCGAGCAGCGTAGCCGCGGCAAAGGACAGCTGCCGATCCGGGGCGACGCAGAGATCGACATGGGTGCGGATGCCTTTCTTGCCGGCGAGCGGAATGGCGCGGAGTTGGCCCGCTTCGATCTCCCGGCGAACGCTCAGCGCGGGCAGCAAGGTCGCCGCGGCGCCGCCGAGCACGAGTTCCTTCAGCATCTCCATCGAGCTCGTGACGAAGATGGGATCGAGGCTTAGCCCCTCCTTCGTAATCAGCGCGTCAAAAGCCTGGCGGAAGCCGAAGGAGTGATCCGGCAGCGCCAGCGGGTAATCGACAAGCTTCCTGAGTGGGATTTCGTCATATGCTGCCGCCGGGTGATGCGGTGTCACGATGAGATCATAGGCGATCTCCGAACGCAGCCGCACCTTGGTGCCGGATATGGCGGGAGCAAACAGCGTCACCGCAATATCCGCCTCCGCACTGCTCACCGCATCAACTGCCTGCCGCGCACTGGCGATCGTCACCGTAAAGCGCAGCTTCGGATATTTCAGGCTGAATTCGGCTAGCGCCGGCGCCAGCAGATTGGTGACGGTGGCGCCATTGGCATAGATGCTGACATGGCCGCGCTCCAAGCCCTTCAGGTCTTCGATCAGCTGCCGCACATGATCGAGTTCGCGCAGCGTACGGCCGGCACGGTCGGCGAGCAGCTCGCCGGCTGCCGTCAGCTTGACGCCGCGGGCGCTGCGCTCGACGAGGGGTGCGCCGAAAAGAGATTCGAGGTTCTCGATCTGTCGGCTGATCGCCGTCGGCGCCACATTGAGGTTTTCGGCCGCCTGGCGCATCGAGTTGGTCCTGACCAGCTCGTCGAAATACATCAGCGCCCGGATCTGCATTCACGTCTCTCCGTCATTCGGCATATTCGATCTTTTCGAGCGAACCTTATTCAATCAGCCGCTGTTCGGGTAGCGGTCGCGCCATGCCATCTGCGCGCCCTCGACCGGTAGGGCGGTTGCCTCGTAGACCCCGCGGGCGATCGCCCGCGCCATGACGATGGTGGCGAGATGGCAAAGCTCCATCAGGCTCGCCATGTCGTCTCTTCGATGTTTGGCCGTCGAAGCGGCAAAGAGGGTATCACCGTCGAGCGGGAGGTGCGCCGGCAGCAGCGCCCGAGCGAGACCGTCATGGCCGGCAAGCGACAGCCGGTGCGCTTCGGCCTTCGTCAGTTGCGCGTCGGTCACGACAGCGCCGATCGTCGTCGCAGGTCCGCTCATCCCCTTAAGTCGCATCCTGTGATCAGCCGCCGCAGGCATGCCGAGCCCACCGAATTCGCCGTCCTTTTCGAAGGGTGCCGCCCAGAAATGCGGTCCCTCGCCGATCGTTGCCGAGCCGAGCGCATTGACCGCGACGATCGCCGCGACGCAATGCCCGGTGCTGGTGATTGCGCTCGCCGAACCGACCCCGCCCTTGAAGGTGGCGGTCGTCGCCCCGGTGCCGGCGCCAACCGTGCCGAGCGCGAATGCGCCCTTGGCGGCGGTCTTCAATGCTGCATAGCCCAAATCGCGATAGGGGGAGTGAAGTCCCCAATCCTTGTCGCCGCCGTTCAGCAGATCCATCAGGATCGCTTGCGGTACGATCGGGATATTGACCGGTCCGACCGCAAAGCCGCGACCGAGTTCACGCAGGCCCGTCTGTACGCCGCCTGCGGCATCAAGCCCGAAGGCGGAGCCGCCCGAGAGCACGAAGGCATCCACCGCACTGACGGTCATGGAGGGGTCGAGCAGGCCAGTGTCGCGCCCGCCCGGTGCGCCGCCGAGCACCGTGCCGGAGGCGACGGCCGGTTCGTCGAAGACGATCGCGGTGACGCCGGAACCGAGCACGAGGTCGGTGGCATGGCCGACGGAGACGCCTTCAATGTCGGTGAGCAGATTGAGAAGATCGGGCAAGGATTGATCCTGGTGGCGCTAATTCGGCCGATAGGACTGCAATTGCCCTCAAAAAACAAGACCGGCCCTTTTTGCAGGACCGGTCACATCAGATAAGCCGCGAAAGTCGGTAGAGGCCTCATGCCGTCAGGCATGAAGCGGCTTTGGATGACGGCGGGTCATCAGGTCATGGATGGCCAGCCGCACCTCGTCGGGCGAGCGGAAACGTTGCTCGTCGAGGTCGTGGACATGGAATTTCACGGCGATGAACTTCAGCCGATCTTCATCGGGAATGACGATCCCAACGGGAACGCCTGCATATTCGATAACTTGCTTCTTCATAGATAGAACTCCTGCCGCGCGACATGCGCAGCCATGGCGAATTGACTTGTCTGGTACCGTTGAAAGGAGGACGAACGTCACATTCGACAGTTCGGGCGGGAGAGGGCGCCCGGACGGTCATTGCCAAGCACGGATCGCCCAAGGAGAGTGGCGAGAATATCGATGTCTGTCATGTCTCGTTCCTTGCGTTGGCGTTGTGCTTGAAGGGTCCCGGAAAAGCCCGGGGCCGGCGATGGCTGTCTTCAATATCTACTAACTTAGTAGAGATTACCCGATAGCCTGTCAGAAACATATTCCGAAACGTGTCAAAATATCGACGATCCGAAAAAATTCATTCCGTCTCAGTCGAACTTACAGAAAGAAACATATCAGCTCTTCGTAAAATTCGCATGACAGAATCGCAATCGATCGATCGTCGCAGCAGAGATAGGAAGCCTGTGTGATTCAGGCAATGGGCTTCATCGTTAAAAACCGGAATGCCGCAAAATGACCGATTTGGTTAACGCCGCAAGTCTCGCGTCACCAGCCTTCATCAAGCACCTTTTCCAGCATGTCGGCGAAGAAATCCGCGCTTTCGATGCTGAGGCAAAGCGGCGGTTTGATCTTCAGCACATTTTGGTGATCGCCGGTCGGCTGCATGATGACGCCAAGTTCGAGAAGCCTGTCGCAGATCGCCGCCGTCTCTTCCGTCGCCGGCGTGAGCGTCGTTCTGTCGCGGACGAATTCAAGGCCGAGATAAAGCCCCATACCATGTACGGCGCCGGCAATCGGATGGCGGTCGATCAGCGCCGCAAGCCGCGCCTTCAGATGATCGCCCACCGTCCGGGCATTTTCCTGCAGCCTCTCCTCGGCCATGATGTCGAGCACGGTCATGCCGGCGACGCAGCTGACCGGGCTGCCGCCGGTCGAGGAAAAGAAGCTGCCTTCCTTTTCCAGCGATTGCGCAATCTCGCGCGTGGTGATGACGGCGCCGAGCGGATGGCCATTGCCCACGCCCTTGGCGATGGTGATGATATCAGGCACCACTCCCTGCTGCTCGAAGCCCCAGAAATAATGGCCGAGCCTGCCATAGCCGACCTGCACTTCATCGGCGATGCAGAGACCGCCGCGGGCGCGCACCTGTGCGTAAATCTCCCTGATATAACCTTCCGGCAGCGGAATGCCGCCGGCATTGCCGTAGACCGATTCGCAGATGAAGCCGGCAAGGCCTTCGCCGCCAGCGTCGATCGCTTCCAGCACCGGCGCAGCAGCGTCGAGATAGCTCACCGCGGTATCGGGGCCGCGGAACAGCCCGCGATAGGTATTCGGCGAAACGACGGTGTGCACCCAGCCAGGCCGCGTGGTTAGCGCCTGAGGGTTGTCGGCAATCGAGGTCGAGACGGCGTCACTCGCCGCCGACCAGCCATGATAGGCTTCGAGCAAGCAGAGCATGTTGCGGGTGCCGCTGTGAGCCTGCGCCAGCCGGATTGCCAGATCGTTCGCCTCCGAGCCGCTGTTGACGAGAAAGACCGTGTCGAGCCCGTCCGGCGCGAGCGCCGCGAGACGTTCGGAAAATTCGGTGATCGCGGCATAGTGAAAACGGGAATTGGTGTTGAGCCGCAGCCATTGCGCATTGATCGCCGCCGCAAGTCTCGGATGGCCATGGCCGAGAATGGTAACGTTGTTGACCATGTCGAGATAGGCGCGGCCCTCGACATCGAACAAATGCTCCCTCCAACCACGTTCGATCTGAGGCGGCGCTGCGTAGTAGTTCTTCTGCGGCCTTGCAAGATGCGCCTGCCGCCTGGCGAACAGCTCGGCAGCTGCCGGATGCGGCGCATCCCCGTCCCGGCCGAGAAGCTGCGACGGTGAGGGGCAGATCACTGACCAGGCTGCGGCCTCGCGCGGCGTGGCAAAGAGCGGCGGTTCAAGGCCCGCGACGCTGCAAAGCTGGACGCGCAGTCCGCCGAGCGAGAAAGCTTCGCCGAAAACCGCACCGAGCGGATCGCCGGCGGCGACCTCGGCCCCATCCTCGACCGCGGGGTGCAGCCCGTCGAGATGCAAGGTCACGTTTTCGCCAGCGAGGGTCAGATGCTGATCCTTCCAGCCGATACGGCCGGCAAAGGGGGCGGCAATCGCGCTTCCCGCGGCAAGGCAAATGTCGACATGGAGGGCGCAGGTCGCCTGCCCCTTCGCGGCACCCAGGCCGGCGCGGGAAAGCCGATATTCGCCGTAGCGCGTCGCGGCCGTGCCGTTTTCGCTTGCGGCGCGCGCAAGCAGCCTCCAGTCCATGTCCGCATTCAGCCAGTTGCCGGCGGAAAAATAGGGGCTCCGCACCCCGAGATCGACGTAGGCGATCCCCTCGGGATCGATGTCGGGCAGCAATGGCAGCCACCCCGATGTTTCCGGAACGGCAACATTGGCGCCGGCCGCCTTGAGGATCGCTGCTTCCATGAGTTCGAAGGGGACAGACATTGCCGTATCGAAGATTGTCCGCTCGTGGTGGAGATTGCCGCGGACGTAATCATTCTCGGGATCGATCGAAAGCTGCTGCTCGCCGCTTGCGACGAGAATGACCGCGCGTGCGACGATCAACGGCCAGAGCGCTTTCAGCTCCTCCTCGATCAGCGGATAGATCGCCTGATAGGCCGTGACGGCGGGCAGGATATGAAAAGGGTCGCCGTCGGCCTGATGCAGCAGCGCCGCGCATGTGACGGCGAGGTCGCCGACCAGCCAGCCGCGAATGATATCGCCGAAATCGATCACCCCGTCGGGGATCGTGTGGCCCCGGGTGTCGCGATGGCCGACGACATTGTCGCCGGTGACGTCGTGATGCACAGCCTGCAGGCGAAGCGACGGCGCCAGGGGCTGGATGCGGCGAACGGCCATCACCATGGTCTTGGCGATCCGGTCACGCGCGGCGCTGTCGGTGATGGCGGATAGCAGCTGCACCGCGACCGGCCCGGCGCGCCGGAGATCCCATTGCAGGCTGCGGTCGAGACCGGGATGGCTGAAATCGGCAAGTGCCTGCGCCAGCCGCGCGCAGAGCGCGCCGAGGGCGGCGACGGAAGCCGGCGCCACATATGCCAATTCTGTTAGCCCCTGGCCTTCCAGATATTCCAGCAGCCGGACCAGATAATCCTGCTCGCGCACGGTGACGGTGACGATCTCCCGACCGTCATTGGCGGCGATCACATCAGGAACGCGCGGCGCGTCTTGCTTGCCTTTGAGATGGTGGATCGCCGCATTCTGGGCTTCCAACTCGCGGGTCTCGTAGGCGGCATGGCAGATCTTCAGCACGTAGCGGCCGTGATCGGTATCGACGCGGTAGTTTCGATCCTGCTGGCTGCCGAGTTCCGCGAGAGTGCCGGCTATTCCGTAATGGGCAAGGAGAATCTCTTCCGCGTCCGCGACGGTAACGTCGGGACGCGGCAGCGCCATGCGATCAACAAGCGCCTCGTCGGTCATGACACCCCCGCAGCATGATTCGATTACCTATTGGGCGAGATAATCAAATACTTGCCGCTGGCAGGCAACGGGAGATTGTCATTTGCCAGCAAAAGAGATGCGAGGTCTGGCCGCCTTCAGCCCATGCGTTCGGATGCGTAGCTTCCGGGGCTTGCCGGGAAGACCACGGTGCGGTTGCCGTTGATGAAGGTGCGGTGGTGGATATGGGCGTGGATGGCGCGCGCCAGCACCTGGCTTTCGACATCGCGGCCGATCGAGACATAGTCGTCGGGCGACTGCGCATGGGTGATGCGCGCCGTGTCCTGCTCGATGATCGGGCCTTCGTCGAGATCGGCGGTGACGTAATGGGCCGTCGCCCCGATCAGCTTGACGCCGCGGCCGTAGGCCTGCTTGTAAGGGTTGGCGCCCTTGAAGGACGGCAGGAAGGAGTGGTGGATGTTGATGATCTTGCCCGACATCTTCTGGCACATTTCGTCCGACAGGATCTGCATGTAGCGGGCAAGCACGATCAGCTCGGTGCCGGTCTGCTCGGCCACCTCCATGATCCGCGCCTCAGCCTGCACCTTGTTGGCCTTGGTGACGGGAATATGGTGGAAGGGAATGTCGTGATTGACGACGACCTTCTGGTAGTCGAAATGGTTGGAGACGACGCCGACGATGTCGATCGGCAGGGCGCCGATCTTCCAGCGGTAGAGCAGGTCGTTGAGACAATGGCCGAAGCGCGACACCATCAAGAGCACCTTCATGCGCTTCTCGCTGTCGTGGAATTCGTAGTCCATCTCGAAGGGTGCGGCGACGGCTGAAAAATCGGCGCTGATCTCGGCGCCGGACAGTCCCTCTTCGGAAATGAAGCTGACGCGCATGAAGAACTTGCCGGTATCGAGATCGTCGAACTGGCTGGAGTCGATGATGTTGCAGCCCTTCTCGGCCAGATAACTCGAAATCGCCGCCACGATGCCGCGCGTCGATTTGCAGGATACCGTCAATACATAGCTTCTCATGTCTTTTCCTCTTCCCTCTGCAAGGCCGCCGCCGTGCTTAGATCAAAGCCCGGGCCGCGAATAGGCCGGCGCACTTTCATTCATGCGACAAATTGCAAGAGAAACCATCACGCTTCTGCAAGCTCTCTCATTGCCAAGTCTGAAGCTTAGAAGAAGTTGCGCGAAAGACTGTGCCGCCAGCGCCGCCGGCATGCGTATTCTCGCCTTCGGCGACTGAAGTCAGGCGGGCGGACGACTCGCGACCGCTACTTTCCGTCGCGGCGTCGTGATTTCGTGGATGATCGCGCCGCCGATCGACGAGAGCACCAGCGAGAGGATCACGAAGAGCACCGGCTGCTGCAGGATGCCGATCGGCAGTCGGTCGGCGGCGATCCTGAGGAACGCGAGCGTGAAGGCGTGGGTGATATAGATGCTGTAGGAGCAGTCGCCGAGATAGTTCAGCCAGCCGATGACGGGCAGTTTGGAGAAGTCGATGGAAACGGCGCCGTAGATGATGAAGATTGCCGGGATGCCCCAGGCATAGAACCGGCTTTCCGGGCGCATCAGTGCCTCGTTGATGAAGAGAAACGCAAAGCCCAAGGCAAGTGCGGCCCACGCCCAGCGGCTCGGCAGCAGCATCTTCTGTCCGTAGAGCCAGCCGAGCACGACACCGGCCAGAAATTCCAGGATGATCGGCTCGCCGTAGAAGCGGGTGGCCGTAGTACCAGGCAGCAGCCGGCAGGCGATCAGGATCACGGCGAATATGGCAAGCATTGCCGGGATGCGGCGCGCTTCCTGGAGCGGCAGCAGCAGCGCAAACACGAAGTAGAAGAACATTTCGTAATTCAGCGTCCAGCCCGGCACGATGACAGGAGCGATCATCGTGGGATCGGCGGGATTGATCCAGGGCAGGAAGAACAGCGAGGCGACGAGATGCGGCAGGTTGAACACCGTGGATTTCAGGAGCGACGGCGCGACAAGGGCCACAGCCGCTGAAAACAAAGTTGCCAGCCAATAGAGCGGCACGATCCTTTTGATGCGCCGGCGGGCAAAATCGGCCGGGCTCATCGCACGCCCGCTCGTCGTCAGCCACATCACGAAACCGCTGAGCACAAAGAAAATGTCGACGCCGGTTTCGCCATAGATGAAAGCGGTAGCGTCGATCCCGGGATTGACCTTGGCAAGCTGCAGTATCGCATGGAAATAGACGACCATGAGCGCCGCGACGGCGCGCAGATATTGAAGCTGGACAAGCATCGAGCGTCTTGCTCCCTCGGGCTCGCGGGCGCCGGTCTTTCCCGTGCCGCTGCGGTCAACTCAGTACATCTGCCGCACGACCCTGCCGGATGCGCGGGCTGTCGTGGAAGCGCATATATCCGACGACGAACCACAGGAGCCCTGCGATCTTCATCGAGAAGACCGCGGTTCCCCCGATCATCATATTCAGAAAAATGAAAAGAGAAAGTGAATGGGCGCAGCGCCGCTGTGCTGCCGTGCGTCCGGCCGGAAAGAGGCAGACGAACAGCCAGAAGGCGATGACGCCGAAGATCGTCGCCCCATAGATCAGGTAGACATAGCCGCTGTCGGCGAAATCGGCGATGCGATCGACTGAAAGCCCGAGAACGGCGAGCGGATCGAGATCCATGATCTTCTTCATCGTCAGGTTGATGCGGCCGGTGAAATTGTCACCCGTCGCATTGGGCTTCAGCACGTAGACGAGGAAACCTGCGGCAACGATCAGCGGCATGAGCGCCAGGTTGAAATTCTTCGGGATCTTCGGAAAGACGAAATAGCCGACGATGCAGGCAAAGCAGAAAATCAGCATGGTGCGGGTGTCGTTCGTCACCAGGATCAGGACGGCGGTGCTGATGCAGAGCAGCCGGTCCCAACGGCCAAGCCTTTCCCAGGTGGAAACCAGATAGATTGCGATCACGCCGCAGAAATTGGCGAGCGACACCTGTTCCAGGAAGATCGAGGACGAGCGGTGGTCGATGATGCCGAAGGAGAAGCGCTCGGGAAAGCCGAGCGCGTTCTGGAACAGGCCGGTCTTGTTGAAGCTCATCGGCAGCAGCCCGCGCGTATTGGCGAAATAATCGGACGGGTGGACGATGCTGACATAGAACGGCACGCTGATGATCTCGAAGATCAGGAAGACCAGCACGACGAGGCTTGCCCAGCGAAAGGCGAGCTTCATCGTTTTCTCGTTGCTCCAGCTTCCAAGCCCGGCAAAGCAGAAGATGATCAGCACGTTGCGGAAATGATCGATGAACGGCATGCGGTTAAGCACGCTGATGTAGATGGTCACGACAAGTGTGAACAGCAGGAAGAGGAAGGCCGGCAGGTCCGTTTCGTAGATCCCCTTGTGCAGGATGTAGATGATAGCGCTCGCCATGATCAGGCCTTCGCTGGCGGCGACATGTGTCATCGAAAGCTGAACGATATTGTGGTTGATGAAGGCGAGAATGCCGTTGTAGAGCACTGAAAGCAGACCGAGCCAGAGCACCGGATAATCGACGCGCGATGCCTCGCCGGCCGCATCGAGCCGGCCGGTTACAGTGCCGGTGATTGTGAAACTCGCAGTCTTGTGGTCGCTGACAGCCATTCTCAGTTCCCCGCCGGTTTGACGGCAGTGCACGCGCCCGCCTTGGCTTTGGCGTTTACCGCCTCAGCGAGAAGACGCATCTGGGGCCGCTCGGCGCCGCCATGCGGCTGAATGTTGAAGGGTTCGTCCGCAGGCCACCATTCCCCGGCGGCCCAATAGGACCAGCCGAGCCAGACGTCGTTATTCCCGGACATGGTTGCATAGATCTTCGTCAGCCCATCAAGGCAGTCCTTGTCGGTCGAAGCCCCGAATTCCCCGAGAAAACCACGCTTGTGGTTGCGCTTCAGCCAGGCAGTGAACCCGGCGATCGCCTCGACCGCCGCGTCCGCACCCTCGCAGGTCGGGTGGGTGCCGGAAGAATCGGCGTCGAGATACTGGTGGACCTCGAAGGCGTAGAAGTCGAGCGGATCGCGAACGCCGAGCATGACGGTGCCGTTGGCGCCGCCGATCACATCCTTTTCCCAGCTGGCGGCCCCGCTCCACGCGGTGCCAGGCACGAGGATCAGATTGCGCGCGCCGGTGGCGCGGATACTGCGGATCGCCGCATTGGCGGCATTGAGCCAGTCGGTCGCCTTGATGTCGTGCGGCTCGTTCATCAGGCCGAAGAGAATGCCGTCCCGATTGGCGAATTCGACGGCGAGTCTCGCCCAAAAATCGGCGAATCCGCCATTCGTCGCCGGCGCCGTGCCGAGCTGAGTCTTGTCGTAATAGCCGAAATTATGCGGGTCGAGCAGCACCGCCATGCCGTGCTTGCGGATCAGGCCGACGGCATCCTTGAGCCGCTTGATTTCGCCGTCGTCGAGCCGCCCGCCAAGTGCTGGCTGCAGCCGCTCCCAGCGGAAAGGCAGCCGGATGATCGTCATGCCCTTTTCGCCGAAATAGCGGATCGTTTCCTCGCTGGGATAAGTATAGTTGGTGCCGTATGTGCCGCCGCGCTCGCCATATTCGCCGCCGGAAAGATTGACGCCGCGATAGCAGGGGGCGCCGGCCGCAAGCGCGGACGACGGGGCGAGGGCGGCCGCAAGCAGCAGCGCCATCAGATGTCGTGTCGTCCTCATGGCCATCCTCGCAATCGCGGCAAAATGCAACATCAGCGTCTCCATCTGATTTTAACGGTCCGTTAGCTAAGAATTTCTAAAGTCTCAGCCACCTCGGCTTCAGTCTTTCACGCTGGGCGGGACACGAGTGCGCGTATGAACCAGTATGACAGGAACAGGGTAAGCCGGCTTCCCGGCTGGCGCAGTTATGAGCCGTCTCAGACTGCGCCGGAAGGCGTGCGCATGCGCAGCCCCGTCGTCCGTCCGGATGATTTCGCCCGTCCGGCGCCCGAACCTGCCCCGCCCCCCTTCGTCTCGCCCGCAAGTGTTGCCGAGCCCCGCCGATACGAGCGCCCGGCGCCTCAGCCGGTTGAGCGGCCCGCCGTGGATACGTCGTCCAACGCAGCGCCCGCAGCTGTCGCGCCGCTGATCGATCTTCGTTCCAGCATTGCCGCGATCTGGAGCCGCCGGCTGATCGTGCTCGGTCTGGCGTTGCTCGGAGCTATCGGCGGCGCAGTGGTCGCGCCGCGCATCGCGCAGAAATACACTGCAGTCAGCAGCCTTTATTTCGACCCGCGCCAGGTCGGTCTTGCCGATGCCGGGACGCAATCCTCGGGGCCTTCACCGGAAATGATCTCAGCGCTGATCGACAGCCAGGTGCAGATCCTGACTTCGGGCAATGTGCTGCGCCGCGTCGTCGATACCATGAAGCTCGACCAGGATCCCGAATTCACTGGCGGCAGGACGGATGGCGCCGCCGTGGTCGGTGCTCTGCAGAAGGCGCTTGTGATCACGCGCCAGGCCAGCACCTATGTCGTCTCGCTAGCCGCCACCACGAACGATCCGGAGAAATCCGCAAGACTTGCCAACCAGGTCGTCACCTCCTTCACCGAGGAGGAAAACAGCGCTTCGAACGGCCTCTACGAAAACACCTCTTCGACGCTCGACGGACGGCTCAATGATTTGCGCCAAAAGGTGCTGGAAGCCGAACAGGCCGTCGAAACCTTCCGCGCCGACAACGACATGGCCGCGACCGAAGGCAATCTGATCTCCGATCAAAGGCTCGCCTCGCTGAATGCGCTCTTGGTGACGGCGCAGGAAAAGACCATTCAGGCGAAGGCGCGCGCCGATGCCGTCGCCAATCTCCGTGTTGAAGACATTGTCGCCGGCAACCAGACGGAGGGGGGCGCCACCTCGCCGCTCGTCAGCCTGCGTCAGCAATATGCCACCCAGGCCGCCGCCGTCGGCAGCCTCGAAAGCCAGATGGGCACGCGGCATCCGCGCCTGCAGGCGGCTCGCTCCTCGCTCCAGAGCATATCAGGCGAAATCAGGGGCGAATTGCAGCGTCTCGCCACCTCGGCGAGAGGTGAATATGAGCAGGCCAAGGCAGCCGAGGACAGCGTCGCCAAGGAGCTCGCCGTTCAGAAGGCGCTGCAGGCTGGCATCTCGGACAAGCAGGTGGAATTGAACGAATTGCAGCGCAAGGCCACCGCGGCGCGCGATATTTACGAGACAGTGCTGAAGCGCTCCAGCCAGACGAGCGAGGAGCAGAGCCTCAGCCAAAGCAATATCCGCGTCATCTCGCCGGCCGAGTCGCCGGTCAAGCCCGATGGGCCTGGAAAGAAGATCCTGCTGGTCGCCGGCATCATCGGCGGCGCGCTCGCCGGTTTCTTCCTCGGCGCAGCTTTTGCAATCCTCGCCGGCTTCTTCGGCCATCCCGTCATTAGAAGTTATTTCCGGAAATCGTCCGCCCGGGCCGCTTGATGACTGCCGTCGGTTTTCCTACATCCAGGAGAGGCGGTTTGTCGCTGGCAGGAGAGTTCCCATGCGGCCGTTGATGATGCTTCTGATATCGCTCGTCGCCCTGTCCGGTCTCGCCCCGGCGTCCGCATCGGCCGTCGACTGGACGAAAGCCGTCAAATCGGACGTCCAACCCCTCTACCCCTACAAAGGCCTTCCCGGCGTCAAGGCGCAGCCGGACAAGAAGGAAGAGGAATCCTATAACTGCCGCACCGAAACCGTCCAGATCCGCCGCCGCCACGACGAGATCTTCCGCTCGGGCGGCATGCCGACGCTGGTATATGTCTGCGACCGCGACGGCTTCGTTACTGCAGGCGAGAAGGTGCCGCTCCGCGGTCATTACCAGCCGGTGCGGTGAGAGCCGGGTACGAAAACGCCGCCGGCCAGTTCGCTCTCAGGGATCCAGCCAGACCAATTCCAGGCCGGCCCTCTGTAGATAAGGCATGCTGCCAATCGCGGCGCGAGCCTTTAGAGGGTTGAGGCCGATGAACAGCGCCTCCGCATCGTCGGCGATTGCATTCGGCGCGATCACGGGGTAGCCGAAATGCTCCGTATTCTGTAAGCCCGGGTTCTGGTCAAGGAAAGCGGTCAGCTCGACATCATTGCCGATACGGCTGTAAATCCAGCTTCCATAGAAGCCGGCGCCATAGATCGTCACTTTGCGCCCGCGGAAGGTGCCAGCTCGTTTCTCGAGATTGGCGGCAGAGATCCGCCAGAAATCGCAGATCTCCAGCCCACGCTCGACAGCCTGCCGCACGAGAGCGGTATCCTGCTCCTGCCTGACCGCCGTCTCGCTACGTATCGCAACTGCAAAGAAGGCGCCCGGAAACGACGTCGTGTCGATCAGCGATACTTCGAAGCCGCCAGCGGCAAGGGCTCGACGTAGCGAGGCTTCGCTGAAATGATTGACGTGGTCCGCCACCGTCATGTCGCCAGGATTGGCCGAAACGTCAGGCATCGAAAGCAGCAGCGTGCCGTGCGGCTTCAGCAGCTTGCGTATCCCGCGAATGAAACCGACCGGATCGGCCACGTGCTCGATCACGAAATGGCTCATCGCTGCATCGAAGCGGTCGTTCCATGCTTCCGGTACCTCATAAGCCGCCTGTGCATCCGGCGCGATCCAGCCATTCCAGGCTGAAGCATAGTCGGTTGAAACATCGAAAACATGAGGCTCGATATCGGGCCTCGCGGCGACGATCTTGCGTAGCGTATCGGCCTTTGCCGCGCCGTAGTCCAGAAGCTTCGCTCCCTGCGGAAGGTCAAGCAGACTGCGTGCAATCTCGGCCTGATGGTCCGTCCGGTAAATCACGGCGCCGTCGGGCTTGACCGCAAAGATCTGGTCATGGCTCTCGCTGTTCAGCGAAATGCGGTAGCCAGTATCGTAGAAGGTATCGATATCGGGAATCTCGTCGCACTGCGCGTGGCCGCATCCGTTGCAGACATAGACGCGTGTCGGAACATCGAGAAGGGTCATGATGGAGGTGAGGGCAGGCGCCGGTGTCTCATAGGCCGGCGCCGCAATCCTCCCACCGCAGACGCGGCAAGCCGTCATTCCGCCGCCTCGCGCTGAACGGAAAGCTCCGGAAGCACGTCGGCGAATTTCACGCCGGCGGCAAAGGAGCCCTTCCAGCCGATGCGGATGCCGACCGGCTCAAGGTAGTTGAAATAGCGGAACTGGATGCTCCAGCGCGGCGTGGTCGAGACGTTGTGGCCTGACTGATGCAGCGTCAGGAAGTCCATCAGCACGAGGTCGCCAGGATTCGTCAGCGGCGCGACGTGTTTGTAGCGGGCGAGGCGCTCTTCGGCGCGGTCGAGATGCAGCGCATAGGCACCCGTTTTGCCGGCGCCGGCATCATCTTCGTAAACGGGAACCAAACCTTCAGCATGCGAGCCTTCGGCAATCTGTACCGGCCCCATGTCCTGCGTGACCGGCAGAAGCGGCGTCCAGAAGACGACGCCGTCGACGCTGCGCAGCTGGCCGGGAAATTCCTGATGCCATTGAGCGCGGAACTTTTCTTCCCCCGGATTGTCGATGCGGATGCCGTAGCCGCCGGCGGCAATGCCCGGAACGCTGTCCGGACGCAGTGCCTTGAAGGCTTCGTCATTGGCGATGTTGGTGACGAGGCGCATGAAGGCGGGGATCTGCTTTATCGCGTCATAGACCTCGCCGCCCCATGAGCGGTCTTTGGCAATCAGCTTCGGATAGGCGATTGTCATGGCGTCATGCGTGGTTTCGGTCGGGGCGTCGACGCCGTACTTCCTGCAGATCACTTCAAGGATCTGGCGGATGCCTTCCTGGATCGGCGCGATGTCGGCGGCCGGATCATAGAAGCCCCGCATGACGAGGTAGCCCCGGGTACCAAAATCAGCGCGCAGGCTCTCAGTGATCGTTGCGTTTGCGTTTGTCATGATGTGACCGTTTCCTCCTTTAGGAAGTCTTGCCACGCTACCGTGGCCGGGATGAGACAGTTACGCGCCTCTGGGCCCACTCGGGCGATGAGATCAAGCACGGAAACATAGGGGGTGAACGTGCCAATTGGTTGAGGCCAGGGCGCGCGGCTATAGTTCATGTATTCCACATGCACCCCGGCGCGTTCGAAGGCCGTGTGGTCGAGATAATTCGCCGCGCCGTGACCTGTGAGATAGCGGGTGCCGCTGGCCTTCAGCACGATATCGAGCACCCGCTGCCAAGAGGTGCCCTCGACGTTCATCTCGCTGGTCTTCTCGATCTTCCGGTTCTCGCCAATGCCGAGATAGCGGGCGGGTTCCTCAATACTGGCGATCAGCAGCTCAAGTAGGGAGGAATGGCGATAGACGCTGTCGAAAATCGAAAGCGCGTCGTCGATGTAGGGTGCGCCAAGCAGCGATTGGCGCAGCAACGCGCGGTGGCTTGCTTTCCAGTCACCGCCCGCCGCAGTGAGTTCGGAAATCTTCTGAAAACTACCCTTGCCGGCAAGCGGGATCGTCATCCAGCAACGGTCATTGCCGTGCAGAAGCTGAATGCGGTTGGTGAAACTGCCCTTCGAAAACTGCGTGTCGTCGAGATAAATATAGCCGTCGGCGATCATCAGCTGCTCAAAGAAGCCCGGCCACGGAAACAGCATCGGTTGGGTAATGACGACGGCAGTCATGTCACTCGTCCTCCAGCCGTCGCTCGAACAGCATCACGTCGTGCGTCATGCCGTTGGCGTCGATGAAATGCGCTTCGAGAACACCCACCTCGCGATAGCCGAGCGATAGATGCAGCCCGATGGAGGCGGCGTTGCCGATGTCGATTTCGGCCATCAGCTTGCGAAGGCCGAGCACACGGCAAGCATGGAGCCCAAGCTCGACAAGCGCCGCGCGTCCGAGCCCCAGGCCGCGTGCCTCCTCCGCCAGGACGATGCCGCCGTAGCCGAACGCGTTCCGGTGATGGACTTGGGCAATCTGCACATAACCGGCAGCCTTGCCGCCGTCCCGATTTTCGACAATGAGAAATGCTCCGCCTGCCTCGGTGCGCCGCCGTTCGATCCAGGCGTCGAGCGCCGCATCGTCGACCGCATCAGGCACCGTCAACAGGAGCGACTGGAGCGCGCTGTCGCGCCGGAGCGAAAAGAGCAGCGGCCGGTCGCCATCCGTTACTGGGCGCAGTCGGACCGACGCCTGACACGGAGCATGGCGATGGTTCTCCATCATCCCCGGACACACCTGATGTAACCGCCCGGCGAGCTGGAAAGCACCAGCTTGCCGTTCAGTACTTCGTCAGTTTCGAAACGGTCGGTTTCCTTGAGATAAGCATTGAGCGCCGCGTAGGGCTCGTCTCCCGGATACCAGATCTTCGAACGCTTGGTCGGCGTCTGCGACATGTCTCCGCGGCCGAGCAGCGTATCGGCGACGACGACATACTGGCCCTCGGTGACCAGCGGACCGTAGCAGCGCAGCTCATCGAGCACGTGGTCACGGCTATGGTCGCTGTCGAGAACGATCATGACGGAGGCGCCGGCCGGGATTTCGGCCTTGACCTTGGCAAGCGTCTCGGCCGTCGTTGACGGACCTTCAATCAGTGTGATCAACGGCGAGAGCGGGTGTTTCTCGATGGAATCGCGGTTATGGGCGCGGATGTCGATGTCGACTCCGATTACCTTGCCCTTGCCGATCACCTTCAAAAGCGAAGCCATGAAGATCATCGAGCCGCCGCGAGCTACGCCCGTCTCGATGATGACGTCGGGCTTGGTATTCCAGATGACTTCCTGGGTGGCCATCACGTCGGCTGGCATCTGGATGATCGGAACGCCCATCCAAGACCAGAGATAGGCGTAATCATACTTGTCGAGTGTCACAAGCGTGTTCAGCGCCTGCTGGAAGGCATCTTCGTCCTTGCCGAGCGCGAGAGCCATTTCGCGCTTGCGGGCTTCGAATTCGAGGCGATCGTCCATGGTGGTCATAACTCTGAAACCTTCTGTCTATTCTGCGCTCAGGCCGACTGGCGGAGGTGAACGGCGCTGTTGTCCTGATGGCTGCGGACCACCGAGGTCAGCGTTTCCGCCACGCGATCGATATCGGCCTCGCTCATGTCATGGTAGCTCGGCAGGTTGATCGCTCGCTCCGGAATGCTCCAGGCGTTGATGTTGGCCGGCTTTTCTTCGAACATCGAAAGGCTGGAAAGCGGGTGGAAGAAGACGCGTGCATCGATATTGGCGGCTTCGAAGGCCTGCTGCAGCATTTCGCGGGTGATGCCTGTGGCAGGATGGAAGACTGCCGTCGGCATCCACGCGCCGTTGATCGTGCCCGTATATTCCGGGTTCATGCTGATGCCGTTAAGCGTCGAGAGGCGCACCATATAGGCGGCGAGAATTTCCCGCTTGCGGGCGACGAGCTCCTCGATGCGCTCCAGCTGGGCGCAGCCGATCGCCGCCTGGACGTTAGACATCTTGTATTTGAATCCGATGGCGTCCGGCCAGAACTGTTTCTTCTGACTGCGGGCCCGGCCGTGGTTGCTGAGCGTCAGCACCTTTTCGTAGAGATCGGCGTCGCTGGTGACGAACATGCCGCCTTCGCCAGTCGTCAGGGTCTTGGTGCCATGGAAGGAGAAGGTGCCGAAGGTGCCGATCGAGCCGGCGCGGCGGCCGTGCCAGACCGAACCGATCGCCTCGGCCGCGTCTTCGATCACGGGGATACCGGTGCGTTTGCCGATCTCGATCAGTGCATCCATGTTGCAGAGATTGCCGTAGATGTGCGTGGCGATGATCGCCTTGGTGCGCGGCGTGATGCTGTGTTCGACAGCAGCGGGATCGATGCACCATGTATCGGGCAGAACGTCGACGAAGACGGGGCTTGCGCCGAGATGCATGATGGGCGCCGCCGTCGCTACCCAGTTTGTATCGGCAAGGATCACCTCGTCGCCGGGGCCGATGCCGAGTGCGGCAAGCCCCATATGCATCGCGCCGGTGCAGCTCGATGTCGCGATCGCAAAGCCGCTGCCGAGATAGGCGCCGAATTCCCGCTCGAAGCGATTGATGTAATCGTAGCAGCGCGCGCCCCAGCCGTTTGCGGCCGCGTCGGCGGCATAACCGGTTTCCAGCGCGGTGATCGATGGTTTGGTGTAGAATATCCTGTTCGTCATGCCTTATTCTCTTGAGATGAGGGCCTGGAACTCGCAAAGCCGGGGCACATTATAATTGACTAACGCGTGAAACTGGCGCGAGGCTTAGCGTTGGCACCGCAGCGCTCCGCGCGGGCATTCACCTCAGATGATCACGTGCTGGATCAGGTCCCGCTCGCTAAAGATAAGGTTCGGCTTGTAGCCGAGTGCGACGAATTCGCTGTGGCGCGCCGCGTCGGCGATAAAAACAGCCGTGTGCTTCGTGCGTGCGGCATCATGGCCCGCCGCTTCCTCGATGACATCAACCTCCGTCGGCAGGCCGAGACCCCGCAGCATCTCCTCGATCGAGCGCCTGTCGGCGACGCCGCTCAGCATCAGCCGGCTGACGCCCTCGGTTGCGCCGACTTGATAGGCAAGTGTCTGGATCGCCACCATCAGCGGCAGCGAATCGCGGATATGAATGACCTCGGGATGGTCGGGCATGCCGCCGATCGCCAGGCGGGTATAAAGCTCGTAGGCCTTGATGAAATCCTTCCGTTGCGCCCAGAAGCGGAACGCGACGGCCATGCGGTTGAGCGTGAAGACCTTGCAGAGATCCTCGAAGACGACGCGGGCTTCGCGAGTCGTGGCAAGGTTGCCGCGCTTGGAGCCGATGTAGAGGAAATATTCGAGGCCGCCGCGATATTTGTCCCAGGAGGTCATGACGTCGTCATTGCCGGCCTGCTGACGGTTCGGCGCGATAGAGGAAACGGCGACAGAGCGGTAGAATGGCTGTTTCAGGAAGGCGACGGCCCCCTGCTCGAGGAAATGCGCGAGATAGGAGAAGGCCCAGAAGCAGAAATCGCGTGGGACCCAGGAAGACCGTAGCGCCGAGGCGCGATAGATGCCGATCTCCGGGAAGATATGGCGCTCGCAGATGAACTGGAACACGGCCGCAAAATTGCGCTGCTCGAACTTGATGTTCTGATCGATTGTATAGAATTGATGGAGATCGCGATCAGCGACCTCGTCGTAGAAGTACCAAGGGGCGTGGCAGGCGGCGACATCGGGATTGGCGTCCAGATAGGCCATCGCTGCCTCGACGCCGCTCGGGACCAGGAAATCGTCGTCGGCAAGGTAGATCGAATATTCACCGACCGCATGATGAAAGGCGCAGGCGAGGTTCGGGCCTGAGCCCCCATTAACGGCGCGGCGGTGATAGTGGATCGGCAGCCCCTTGGCGATGAATTCCTCAACGAGCTGGGTCGTATTGTCAGTCGAAGCGTTGTCCGAAATGACGATCTCGTATGGAAAGCTGAAATTATATGTCTTGCAGTGCTCGAGCGCGTTTCGCAAATAGGCTTCGCGATTATAAGTCGGGATGCAGATGCTGAGTTTGATGCCGCTCAAAGGCTTGTCTCCTGGCTGTAGCTCTCAAGCGCGGCGTCGCGCTCGCTGATGACGCTCGGCATAAACGGCCAGGCGATGGAAAAGGCGGGATCGTCCCAGCGGACACCGCGGGCAAGTTCCGGTACGTAGACTTCCGACATCTGGTAGAAGAGTTCGCAATCGTCTTCGAGCGTCAGGAAGCCGTGCGCGCAGCCGGCGGGTATGTAGAAGGCGTTGCGGCGGGTCGCATCGAGTTCGGCCGAGGCCCATTTGAGATAGGTCGGCGAATCCCGTCTGAGATCGAGCGCCACGTCGAAAACCTTGCCGCGCGTGGCGCGCACCAGCTTGATCTCCGGCCGGGGGGCGGCCTGGTAGTGCATGCCGCGCAAGGTGCCGCGCTTGTGGTTCTGCGAGACGTTGCATTGCGGATACACAGGCACGAGACCATGGTCTGCAAACGTCTTGGCGTCGAATGTCCGCGCAAACAGACCCCGTTCGTCGGCGCGCGCGTCGACTTCCACGACGAAGGCACCCGAGACCGCGGTCGGAACGAACTTCATCCGATCACCGTCAGTTCCGGCACTGCCACGGCAAAGCGTCCGCCCCAGGCGCCGACCCTGCTGTTGGCCGCCACTACTTCGTTCTTGATGTTCCAGGGCAGGATGAGAATGTAGTCCGGCCGCGTCTCGTCCATCTTTTCCGGCGCGTAGATCGGCAGCTTGCTGCCCGGCAGGAAATGGCCCTGCTTGTGCGGGTTGCGGTCGACGACGTAATCGATGAGGTCGGTGCCGACTCCGCAGAAATTCAGGAGCGTATTGCCTTTGGCGGCGGCGCCATAGGCAGCGACCTTCTTGCCGCGGCGTTTGGCGTCCGCGAGGAAGGCGAGTAGGCCATCCTTGATCGGCGCCACGCGGCTCTGGAAAGCCTCGTAAATCTCGACCTTGTCAAAGCCGGCCGCGGCCTCGTCGGCGCGAACCTTGGCAAGGCCGTGGCCGACTGCGTGAGTCGTGGACGTCGCACGGCAGGCAAGCACACGGAGACTTCCGCCATGGGTCGGCAGTTCTTCCACGTCGAAGACCTTGAGGCCGTGCGCCGCAAAGACTTTTTCGACCGCCAGCAGCGACAGATAGTAGAAATGCTCGTGGTAGACAGTGTCGAACTGGATGTTTTCTATCAGTTGCAGCAGGTGCGGGAATTCGACGCTGACGACGCCATCCGGCTTTAATACGGCCGAGAGCCCGCCAACGAAGTCGTTGATGTCGGGCACATGCGCCAGCACATTGTTGCCGATGACGATGTCGGCGGCAAGGCCACGAGAGACGAGATCTGCCGCCGTTTCCTTGCCGAAGAAGCGCGCTTCCGTGGGAACGCCAATCTGTCGTGCCACTTCTGCGACGTTCTCTGCGGGCTCGATGCCGAGCACCGGTACGCCTGCCTCGACGAAATGCTTCAGCAGATAGCCATCATTGCTCGCTACCTCGATCACTTGCGATGCTTCATCGAGGCCGAAGCGCTGACGCGCCATGACGGTAAACTGGCGGGCGTGCTCCACCCAGCTGTCGCTGTAGGAGGAGAAATAGGCATAGTGGCTGAAGATATCCTCCGGCGGGACAAAGGCATCGGCCTGCACCAGCCAGCATTGCGAGCAGACGAAGGCCCGCAGCGGATAAGACGGCTCGGGCTGCTTGAGCTGCTCCTCGGTCAGATAGGCATTGGCGAGCGGCGTCGAGCCCAGGTCGACAAAACGATGCATAAGCGGAGTGTTGCAGAACCGGCAATTATGCGCTGTCATGATAATGTTTCCTCATAAGCCGCGATCTGGCCGAGCGAGAAGGCGCGCATGTCGGCGTCCTCGCGGTTGGCCTTGTACCAGGCGGCTGTCCAGTCGATTGTCTGCTGCAGGTTGAGGCGTGGGCGCCAGCCGATGGCCGAGAATGCCAGAGCCGAACTCAAGGTAAGAGCAGGCGCTTCCGGCAGATGTTCTCCCGGCGCCGGCTTCCAGACGTCGTTCACGCCGTGGGCAAGGCCAAGCGCTTCCGCAAGTTCGGAAACCGTCGCGAAACTCTGAGGGTCCGGGCCGAAATTGAGGGCTTCGGGCAATTCCTCTTGGCGCGAAAGCGTCAGTGCTTCAGCGAAGGCGAGGTAACCGCCGAGGGGCTCCAGCACATGTTGCCAGGGGCGGATCGCTTCCGGATAGCGCAGCAGGATCGGCTGGCCGTTTTCGAAGGCGCGAATGAAATCCGGGATCAGCCGGTCCTTCGACCAGTCGCCGCCGCCGATGACATTGCCGGCGCGCACCGTCGCGACGCTGATGTCGCGCACCTTGAAGAAACTGTCCCGATAGCTCTGCACGACGAGCTCGGTGCAAGCCTTGGAGTTGGAGTAGGGGTCCTTGCCGCCGATCGTATCTGTCTCGACGAAAGGAATGCCGCTGCCGTTATTGGCATAGACCTTGTCGGAGGTGACGACGAGAACCGTCTTGACCGAGGGCGTTTCCCGCACCGCGTCAAGGACGTTCGCTGTTCCCATCACATTGGTCGCGAAGGTTTCGGTCGGATTTTCGTAGGAGCGCCGCACCAGCGCCTGCGCTGCCATGTGGATGACGATTTCAGGCTCGAAATCGATGAAATACGGCTTGAAAGCTGCCGTATCGCGGATGTCGGCGATGTGATGGCCGCGCCGATTCCAGGGCGCGAGCCGTTCATAGAGCGAGGGACTGGTTTCGGGTTCGAGCGAAACCGCGGCCACTTCCGCCCCGAGTTTTTCCAGCCACAACGAAAGCCAGGATCCCTTGAATCCCGTGTGTCCCGTCAGGAACACGCGCCGGCCATTCCAGAAGTCCGTCAGGCCCATATCTTCCACGGTGCCTTTCCGGAACTCCAGAGCTCCTCGAGCTGATGGCGCTCGCGGAGCGTATCCATTGGCTGCCAGAAGCCGTTATGACGGAACGCGGCCAGTTGCTTGTTGGCCGTCAGCCACTGCATCGGACCGGCTTCCCAGATCGTGTCGTCACCTTCGATGAGGTCGATCACCGAGGGGTGAAGCACGAAGAAGCCGCCATTGATACGTTGGCCGTTGTCCTTCGGCTTTTCAATGAAGGCGGTCACGACGTCGTTCTCGATGTTCGTTGCGCCAAAGCGGCCCGGAGGCGTCACCGCACACATCGTCGCCTTCAGTCCGTGGCTGCGATGGAATGCGATCTCCTCGGTGATGTCGATATCGGCGACGCCGTCGCCATAAGTCATGCAGAAGGGTTCGTTCGGGTTCAGATGGTCGCGGATGCGTCTGAGACGGCCTCCCGTCATGGAGCTCATGCCGGTATCGACGACGGTCACGCGCCAGCTGGGCTTTGAGCCCTTGTGATACTCGACCGTGTTGGTGGCGAGATCGACGGTGATGTCGCTGTGATGAAGGAAAAGGTTTACGAAATATTCCTTCAGCATATAGCCCTTGTAGCCGGCGCAGATGATGAAATCATTCAGGCCGTGATGGGCATAGATGTTCATGATGTGCCAGAGGATCGGCTTTTCGCCAATCTCGACTAGTGGCTTGGGGCGCACCGTTGTTTCCTCGGCGAGGCGCGATCCCAGACCACCGGCGAGAATTACGACTTTCATCCCAAGCGAACTCCAGAGTGTTTGGAAACGGTTACGGTTTCCGCGCGGCGCCCGGCGAGTCCGTCCGACATGCGGGGCTCTCTACAGGCGGAACGACCGTATGGTCATCCTGGTCCCGGTATCCGATTTCGTTCTTGTGCGAGGCTTGCGGGGTGTCGGGATAGGCAGCCGCGTTTCCCCGTCGCGCTGAACACCGCTTCCGCACCGGTCATCCAGCCGTTGCCGAGATCGTTCATGGAGAGCGGTCTATCGGATGACGAAACCGCCTCCGCCCGCCCTGGCATTCTTCTTGCATTGTTACTAATATTCTAACCCTTGGGGAGAAAGTGCCATGCAATGGAACACACCGGCGGATTTTGCGCCTCTTGTTTTCTTTCTCGGCGACCGGCGTCAGCACAAGATCGTCAGGACGCTCCGAGACGCAGCCGAAGTTTTGATGACGGACTGGCCGCTCGAAGATGGAGAGGAATATGTCACGGCCGTCAAGGCTTGCGCTGACGCCATTACAGGGCAGGCCGGAATGGACGAGTTGAGGGAATTGCTTCTCAGCGCCGCCAGAGAAGCCGGCATTGCGGTTCTGTCGGTTATCTCAGACAGCAGGAAGACGACACCACACATGGCTGCGTGACAAGCCATTGGACCAGACGATCATGCGCCGGCCGATGGTTCGAGGTGTCCTTGCGATAATTTGGCTTCCGCCATCGGAGGCTTGGAACCAGGCATCCAGGCAAAGCGCGTCGTCCATGGCCTTTGTTACAAAGTGCCAACCGCGCAACCTGGTTAAAGACTTAACTCCTTGATCTCGGTAGCGATCAAGAATGGAATGGTGCCCAGAAGAGGACTCGAACCTCCACACCCTTTCGGGTACCAGCACCTGAAGCTGGCGCGTCTACCAATTCCGCCATCTGGGCGACGGAGAGCGATGTAAGGGGGCGGCTCCTGACTGTCAACTGGGTTTTTGAAGTTTTCCTGACAGTTGGTGAAAAAGCAGCCGATCACACGCGGGGAGGGCCGCAGGGCCGGCATAGCGCTTCGCCCAGCACGCCCTATATAAAGGAAATACCGAAAGGAATGCATCATGTTCGCTCCCTGCACGCTTCTGCTCGCCGGTCTTCTGGCTGTTTTCGCGCCTGCCGTGGCGGGAGCCGATTCGCTGAAACTGGGCAAGCCGGGGCTCGGGCCGGTCAATACGGGGTCGACGCTCTGCGATTTTCGCGGCTGCTTCGGTTTCGGGCCCCAGCAATGGCATCGCCCTGCCTATGTCCAGCCGAACTATCGGCCGAGTGGCGCGGGGCCGACCTATTATCTGCCGGGTGCCGCGGGGCGCCCCCAGCTGACCTATGATCCGCCGCCGGTGCGCCGTGTGCAGCCGCAGGATCCGAACAAGCACATCGCCTGGTGCACCAACGAATACCGCTCCTACAACCCGCGGACGGACCACTTTCTCACCTATGAGGGCGTCTACAGGGTCTGCCGCTCACCCTATCGCTGAGGTGCGGTCAGCTTTCGAGCGAAGCGCGGTCGACGTGGCCGAGATCGCGGCCGGGCTCGACGATGTCGCGGACCCGCTGCTTCAGCTCCTTCGGCCCGGGAAAGCCGCCGTCGCGCTTGCGCTCCCAGATGAGATCGCCGTCGACCCGGATTTCGAAATTTCCGCCGGTACCGGGGATCAGCGCCACTTCGCCGAGACTGTCGGAAAAGGTGTGCAGCAGCTCCTGCGCCATCCAGGCGGCGCGCAGCAGCCAGTTGCACTGGGTGCAGTAGAGGATCGAGACGCGGGCTTTTTCGGTCATGGCGTTTTCCTTCCGTTTGAGTTGGTTTAAGCCCTGCCGCATGCCCGCGCAATCACCCGCAGAAGCGTCTTGCGCGCTGCTTCCCGGCATGGTCTGTTTCCGCCGTCGGCCATATCGGGAAAAGCCTATGCGAGTCGCAGTCGTCGAAAACATGAGGAATACCGGCCTCGGGGTTCTTGCTGTCGCACTCGATGAGGCGGGAGCGGAGATTGAGTGGTTCCGGGTTTGGCAGGACGGCATCCTGCCCACGGGCATTTCAGATCATGACGCGCTGGTCGTTCTGGGCGGCGAGCAGAGCGCGCTGGACGACGAAACGCATCCTTATCTGCCCGAACTCGTGCGGCTGACGCGCCGCTTCGGCGATGCCGGCAAGGCCGTGCTTGGCATCTGCCTCGGCAGCCAGATTCTTGCCCGCGCCTATGGCGCCGACAATCTCTTAGGCGCCGCCCGCGAATTCGGCTGGCACGGGATCGGCGTCACCGCCGAGGGGCGGGCCGATCCGCTGCTGTCGGCACTGGGCGGCGAGTTCACCATCTTCGAATGGCATGCCGACACGTTTTCCCTGCCTGAGGGCGCAGTGCGTCTCGCCACGAGCCCCGTTGCCGAGAACCAGGCCTTCCGCATCGACCGCGCCGTCTATGGCACACAGTTCCATTTCGAGGCCAATTCAGCCGTCGTCGAGCAATGGAAGGCCGAATTCCCTGAGACGATCGAGCGCATCGCGCCCGGCTGGCTGGAGAATCACGCCGAACTGGCGGCGAGATATGCCGGAGCCGCCGATGCCGCGGGTCTTGCCATTGCCCGCGCCTGGGTCAGCCTCATCGGGCGGCAAGAGGTCCAAATGCTATCGCAGGCCTCTGCGTGAGGGGCGATGTCATGCCGGCAACCGAGCGCGAAAAGATGGCGGCAGGCGAATGGTATTGCTGCCTCGATGACGAGCTCGATCTCTTGCGCCGGCAGGCGCGTTTAGCCGTCCACGCACACAACACGCTGCCGCCGGACGAACGCGGCGCGATCGCGCCTGCCCTGAGGGTGCTCTTTGCCCAGACTGCGCCCGATATCTTCATCGAGGCGCCGTTTCACTGCTCCTACGGCATCAATATCACTCTCGGCGAACGCGTCTATTTCAATGCCGGCTGCACCATTCTCGATTCCGGCTCGGTGACTATCGGTGATCGCAGCATGTTCGGCCCCGGCGTGCAGATCTATTGCGCCGAACATCACAAGGACCCGGCGCTTCGCAGCACGGGCATCGAGATTGCCCGGCCTGTCGTCATCGGCCGTGACGTCTGGATCGGCGGCGGCGCGATCATCCTTGGCGGGGTGACGATCGGCGATGGAGCGATCGTCGGCGCCGGCGCGGTCGTGACGAAGGGTGTACCGGCTGGCGCTACCGTGGTCGGCAATCCAGCCTGCATTAGGTAACGCCCTCCATCGCAATGCGGGACCGGGACGGATATCGTTCGCCGGCTATAGGCCGTCGCCGGCTCGCATATCGTAGCGTTGCCGCGCGGCGATGATGTCCGCCTGGTTCTGCTCGGTCCACTGCACCAGCGAACGGATCGTCTCGTGCAGCGTGCAGCCAAGCGGGGTCAACGCATAATCGACCTTCGGCGGCACGACGGGATAGACAGTGCGCTCGATGATGCCGTCGCGCTCCAGGTGCCTAAGCGTCGTCGTCAGCATGCGCTGGCTGATGCCGTCGATATTCCTCTTCAATTCGGTGAAGCGAAGCGTGCGCTTTTCGAGCAGCGCAATGACGAGCAGCGACCATTTGTCGGCGATCCGGTCGAGGATCTGCCGAACCTCGCACTCCTCGCGCGCATCCCATTGCAGGACATCATAGTCCCTGTCGGTGCTGCAAATGTCACTCGGTGAGTTTGAAGTGCCTTCTTCCATGGCGTCGGATCATGTCCTAACTAAGCCTTGGTTACAAGAAGGAACTGAGGAATAAAAAGTAACTTTGCGCCTCGGCCCCGCTGTTTCCGCGCGTCAACCGAAGGAACGGATCCCATGTCCACCCCATCTTCCCCAACCAAAGCAACTGAAGGCCGCATGAGCGCCCGCGCAGCCGGGGCGCTGATCGTGCTCTGCGGCGCGATCTTCCTTGAAGGCATTGATGTCGCAATGCTCAACATCGCACTGCCGGCGATCCGCGTCGACGTCGGCCTGTCGACGACGACGCTGAGCGCGGTCGTCAGCGCCTATGTGTTGGGTTATGCCGGCTTCATGCTGCTCGGCGGCCGCGCCGCCGATATCTTCGGCAAGAAACGCGTCTTCCTGACGGCACTTGCCGTCTTCCTCGCTTTTTCCGGCCTTGGCGGCTTTGCGAGCGAGGGCTGGATGCTTTCTTCTCGCCCGCTTCGTCACCGGTGCCGCTTCCGCCTTCATGACGCCGGCCGGGCTGGCGCTCATCACCGCCAATTTCCCTGAGGGGCCGCAACGCAACCGGGCGGTGATGATCTATGCGTCGACGGCCTCGGCTGGCTTCTCTCTCGGCCTCGTCGCCGGCGGCCTGCTTGCCGCCATCGACTGGCGCTGGGTGTTCTTCGCGCCGATGGTGCTGGCTGCGATCCTCCTTGCCATCGGCCCGCGGCTCATCACAGACAGGAATGCGGGAACTGACCGCGGAAAATTCGATATTCCAGGCGCAATCGCGCTGACCGGCGCCATGCTGCTCGCCGCCTACGGCGTCATTCGGCTCGAACATCCGGGCGAGAGCACGGAATGGACGATCGCCGTCTTTGCGGCAAGCGCGCTGCTCTGGCTTGCCTTCATCCTGATCGAGCGGGCCTCGTCCGCCCCGCTGGTACGCCTCGGCATCCTACGTTCAGGCTCGCTGATCCGCGCCAATCTTGGCGCCTTGCTGTTTGCCGGCTCGTTTTTCGGCTTCCAGTTCATCGCTTCGCTTTATCTGCAGGAATTGCTTGGCTGGACGCCGATGCAGACGAGCTTGGCGCTGATGGCAATCGGTATCGATGCCGTGGTCGCGCCAATCCTGACCCCGCGGCTCGTCGACCGTTTCGGCAATGTCCGCGTCATCCTCGCAGGCTTTCTGCTCGCGCTCGGCTGCTATGGGCTGTTCTCGCGCATGGGCTTCGACTGGACCTATGCCGCGATGTTCCCGTCGATGCTGCTGCTCGGCCTTGCTTTCGCGCTCGGCTACGGCCCGCTGACCATCGTTGCGACCGATGGTATCGCCGAGGATGAGCACGGGCTTGCCAGCGGCTTGGTCAACACGGCGATCCAGTTCGGAGCGGCACTTGGCCTTTCCGGCGTCAGCGCCATCGCCGCCTATATGCTGGGTGATGCGGTCTCTCCTGAAGCTCGGCTGGAATCCCTGCGCGTGGCTCTTCTGGTGCCGCTCGCCGCCGCTGCGCTTGGCGCGCTCGTCATGGCGACGGGCTTGCGCGGCCGTGACGGCTCCCACCGCCAGGCCGTAGCCTGACGGAACCTGGCAAGGCCATCTCACTCATGGCCTTGCCATCTCGACAGCGGCGAAAGCTCCGCTAGATGAGAAGGCGAAACGGGGAGGAAAATCATGAGCAAGAGAACACTACCCATGGAAGGCGGCTGCCGCTGCGGCCGGGTGCGATTGAAGATCAGCGCCCCGCCGCTGCTGACCATGGCCTGCCATTGCACGGGCTGCCAGAGGATGACCGCGAGCGCCTATTCGCTGAGCGCCGCCATCCCCAGCGAAGGTTTCGAAGTTACCAAAGGCGAGCCCGTCATCGGCGGCCTGCATGGCGTCACCAAACATTACTTTTGCCCGCATTGCATGAGCTGGATGTTCACTCGGCCGGAAGGCATGGACTGGTTCGTCAACCTGCGCGTCACCATGCTTGACGACCCGAGCTGGTTTACACCTTTCATCGAGACATGGACGAGCGAGAAACTGGCATTCGCCGAGACGGGTGCGGTGCACAGCTATCAGGCGCTGCCCGCGATGGACGCCTATGAGGTGCTGGTGAAGGAGTATATGACGCAGAGTTGATATCAGAAGCCTTGGAAGAGAAAGTCCATGGCGCCGATGACGGCATCGCTTTTGCCCGATAGATCTGCGACGGCTTCTCCGACTTCCGCGGTCGGAATCGTTGCCATGCGCTGAGTGGCCATGACATAGATTTCACCTTCTATGGGAAAGTGCGGGTTTAGTCGCGAGATCGACCAGCTCAGTTCCTGGAACGGATACAACGGAACCATGATTCGCGTAGGCAGATCGTCAAGCAGTTTGGCTTGAAGATCGATGGCCAGGACATCTCCGCTCTTAAGGCGATAGACGTGAAAGCGCGCCATTAAAACTGACGGTACTTGGCAAACGGCAGGCCGTGTTTTTCAACATATTCATTTTCCAGCCGGATAGCCTCGGCATTCTCAATCCGCCATAGCCGCTCGCGCTCCGCCTTTATCGCCTTGGCGATGCCATCCTCCGCCGCCCGCGATATGTTGATCTTGAGTTCACGCGCCTGGGAGACGAGACCTTCGTCCAGAGAAAGGTTCGCTGCTTTCCTTGCCTGTTGAGCCATAGCGGTCTCCTTGATCTCATGCGCAGATCATATGCGCATGAGATGTCATTGAGAAGCGTTATTCGTCGCCCATCTTGAGCGCGGCGATGAAGGCTTCCTGCGGAATCTCCACCTTGCCGAACTGGCGCATGCGCTTCTTGCCTTCCTTCTGCTTGTCCAGAAGTTTGCGCTTGCGGGTGGCGTCGCCGCCGTAACACTTGGCCGTCACGTCCTTGCGCAACGCCGAGATGGTTTCGCGGGCAATCACGTTGCCGCCGATCGCAGCCTGGATCGGGATCTTGAACATGTGCTTCGGAATCAGCTCCTTCAGCCGCTCGCACATGTCACGGCCGCGCTTTTCGGCCGCGGTGCGGTGCACGAGCATCGAGAGCGCATCGACCGGCTCGCCGTTGACCAGGATCGACATCTTCACAAGGTTGCCTTCGCGGTAGCCTTCCATGTGATAGTCGAAGGAGGCATAGCCCTTCGAGATGGATTTCAGCCGGTCGTAGAAGTCGAAGACGACTTCGTTGAGCGGCAGCTCATAGGTCACCATTGCGCGGGTGCCGACATAGGTCAGTTCGGTCTGGATGCCTCGGCGGTCCTGGCAGAGCTTCAGGATGCCGCCGAGATAATCGTCCGGCGTCATGATTGTCGCCTTGATCCAAGGCTCGCGGATCTCGGCGATCTTGACGACATCGGGCATGTCGGCCGGATTGTGGAGTTCGCGCTCGCTGCCGTCGGTCATCGTCAGCTGATAGACGACGGAAGGTGCGGTCGCGATCAGGTCGAGGTCGAATTCGCGCTCGAGCCGCTCCTGGATGATTTCAAGATGCAAGAGGCCGAGGAAGCCGCAGCGGAAGCCGAAGCCGAGAGCAGCAGACGATTCCATCTCGAAGGAGAAGGAGGCGTCGTTGAGGCGAAGCTTGCCCATGGCGGCGCGCAGATCTTCGAAGTCGGCGGCATCGACCGGAAACAGGCCGCAGAAGACCACCGGCTGCGCCGGCTTGAAGCCCGGTAGGGCTTCGGCGGTCGGGCGCTTGTCCTCGGTGATCGTATCGCCGACGCGCGTATCGGCCACTTCCTTGATCGAGGCGGTGATGAAGCCGATCTCGCCGGGGCCGAGGCTGTCCACATTGACCATCTTCGGTGTCAGCACGCCGACGCGTTCCACCTGGTACTTCGCATCCGTGCCCATCATCCGGATCGTCTGCCCCTTGGTCAGGACGCCGTCGATGATGCGCACGAGAACCATGACGCCGAGATAGGTGTCGTACCAGCTGTCGACGAGCAGGGCCTTCAGCGGGGCCTTCTCGCCGCCGGGGCTCTTCGGCGCCGGCAGCTTGTGGACGATCGCCTCCAGCACGTCGGGAATGCCGAGGCCGGTCTTTGCCGAAATCAATACAGCTTCTGAAGCGTCGATGCCGATCACTTCCTCGATCTGCTCCTTGATGCGGTCGGGTTCGGCCGCCGGCAGGTCGATCTTGTTGAGAACGGTGACGAGTTCGTGGTTGTTGTCGATCGCCTGATAGACGTTGGCAAGCGTCTGCGCTTCCACGCCCTGGCTGGCATCGACAACGAGCAGCGAGCCCTCGCAGGCCGACAGCGAGCGCGAGACTTCATAGGCGAAGTCGACGTGGCCGGGCGTGTCGATCAGGTTGAGGATATATTTCTCGCCGTTGTTTGCCTGGTAATGCAGGCGCACGGTCTGGGCCTTGATGGTAATGCCGCGCTCGCGCTCGATATCCATATTGTCGAGCACCTGCTCGGACATTTCGCGCTCGGCAAGGCCACCGGTCGTCTGGATCAGGCGGTCGGCCAACGTCGATTTGCCGTGGTCGATATGGGCCACGATCGAGAAGTTGCGGATATGGGACAGCGGAGTGGTCGATTTGGTGCTCATGCGCGCCATATAGCAGCGCCGCCCCCCGCCGCAAAGCGGTAATTATCCCGGAATTTACGCTATTTTGCGGGTCTGATGCAGGCGCGTCAGACCGGCCACGCCTCCAGCCGCCAGGCCGAATCCCAGAACATCCATTCATATTGAGAGGCGCGCACGAAAACGTCCATCATCTGAGCGCGTTCCGTCTCCGATGCAGCGCGGGCGGCGATATCGGTCAGCGCGATCACCTCGCGGGCGCCGGCGGCAAATTGCGGATCGCCATAGGTGTTGATCCAGGCTTGGAACACATTGCCCTCGATTGGCGGCCTGCTCTTGATACCTTCGCCGACATGCCAGTAGATCCAGAAGCAGGGCAGGATGGCGGATAGCGCAACGGCATAAGAGCTGTGATAGGCCGTCGCCAGAAGGAAATTCGTGTAGGCGAAGCAGGAAGGCGAGGGTTCGGCCGCAGTCACATCGGCGCTCGAAATGCCGAACTGCGTGAGGAAGCCGGCATGCAGTCCCTGCTCGACGATGATGGCCTTCTGCGCCGAACCGAGGAAGCGCAGCACCTGCGCGTTGTCGGGAGCCTTGGCCGCAACGATGGCGAGGCATCGGGCATAATGCTTGAGGTAGATCGCATCCTGCAGGATATAGTGGCGGAAGATCTCCGGCGGCAGCGTGCCGTCCGAGAGGCGGGTCAGAAGCGGCAACGCCTGGATCTCGACCATAACGGGCGCGATCCTGTGCCAGGCGGAGGTCGTGAAGCTTCCCGCCAGTTCCGTGTTCTCAGTGCCGCCGTCCATCGATTTCTCCATCCTTTGCGCTGTCATATATCGACGCTGTTGCGGTGAAAGCAAGGCGGTCCACCACTGCACGAAGAAGACTTGATTCCATCATCAGATCTTGTATTTCTCATATAATAGAATCGCGGATCATCAAGATGGAACAGGAACTCGAACAGGCGATCGGCATTCGCATCCGCACCCTGCGGCTGGAAAAGGGCCAGACGCTGGATGAGCTTGCCGCCGCTTCCGGCGTGAGCAGGGCGATGATCTCGCGCATCGAGCGGGCGGAAGCGAGCCCGACTGCCTCGCTGCTGGCAAGGGTCTGCGCTGCGCTCGGCCTGTCGCTTTCGGCCTTTTTCGCGGAAGAGGGGGAGCAGGCATCGCCGCTCGCCCGCCGCCACCAGCAGCAGGTTTGGCGCGACCCCGAAACCGGATATCTCAGACGCGCCGTCTCGCCACCGGGCACGGCATCGGATGTCGACATCGTCGATGTCGAATTCCCTGCCGGCGCGCGGGTCAGTTTCCCGCCACATGCGGCAAGCCGTGGCATGACGCAGCACGTCTGGCTTTTTGACGGCGAGCTGGAAATGACTGTTGGCGAAATCGTTCACTGCCTCAGGCCCGGCGACTGCCTCTTCATGCCGGTCGGCGACGGCCACGTCTTTCATAATCCGGGCCAAGCGCCGGCACGCTATTGCGTCGTGCTCAATCGCGCCGGCCGCTAATTCACACGTTGTTTTCCAGGAGACCATCATGTCGATCCGCCTTCTCTCCGCCGAAGAGGCCCACGCCGCCATTCCCGACCTTTGCGAGGTGCTTGCCGATTGCGTGAATGGCGGCGCTTCGGTCGGCTTCATGCAGCCGTACGCACCTGCGGATGCGGAATCTTATTGGCGTGGTGTCGCCGAAGCTGTGGCGGACGGCGCTACCTTGCTCCTCGTCGCCGAAATGGAGGATAGAATTGTCGGCACCGTACAGGTGGGCGCAGCCCAGATGCCGAACCAGCCGCATCGCGGCGATCTGAAGAAGCTGCTCGTTCACCGCTCGGCTCGTGGTCACGGTCTGGCGCGTCTGCTGATGGCGATGGCCGAAAAGGAGGCTGCCCGTCGCGGCAAGACGATCCTCGTTCTCGACACGGCAACCGGCAGCGAGGCCGAAGCGATCTATCCGCGCCTCGGCTGGGAGCGCGTCGGCGTCATCCCCGATTATGCTCTGTGGCCGGAAGGCGGGCTTTGCGCGACGACGTTTTTCTACAAGCGGGTCGCCTGATTGCTCTCGACCGCATTGCTTTCTTGTCGGCGCTGCGTCGTGTAAATCTCGGGTTCAACAGAGGCAGGATCTGAAATGCGCGTCATCTATTCCGAAGACCATAAGCTGCGCGATGCCAGGACCGAGCTCCATGCCGGTCAGCTGGTGACGCCCTTCGAGGCGCCATTCCGCGCCGAGTGGATTCTGGCGGCGGTGAAGGAAGCGGGTTTCCAGGATGTCGTGGCACCAGATGCGCATGGGCTGGAAACGGCCCGAAAGGTGCACGATCCCGCCTATCTGGATTTTCTCGCTACCGTCTGGGATCGCTGGGTTGCGGCCGGCTTCGAAGGTGAAGCGATTGCCAACTCCTTCGCCGTTCGCCGCACCAGCCAGCGCGTACCAGACAATATCGTCGGCGCGATCGGTCACTATGCCAACGCGGCCGACACCTCGGTCACCAAGGGTTCTTACGAAGCGGCGATCGCCTCGATGCGCTGCGCGTTGACCGGCGCGGATTGGCTGAATGCCGGCAACCGTTTCGCTTTCGCGCTCTGCCGCCCACCCGGCCATCATGCCGGCATCGATCTCTTCGGCGGTTATTGCTTCATCAACAATTCAGGCAGTGCCGCCCAGCGTCTGCTCGATCACGGCGCGAAAAAGGTTGCCGTGCTCGATGTCGATTTCCATCATGGCAATGGCACGCAGGATCTCTTCTATCACAGAGGCGATGTCTTCACCGCCTCGCTGCATGGCGATCCCATGCATGCCTTTCCCTATTTCCTCGGCCATGCCGACGAGGAGGGCGAGGGAGAGGGCGCTGGCGCCAACCGCAACTATCCGTTGCCGCCCCACACGCCCTGGGAGGTCTGGTCTTCGACCCTTGCCGATGCGCTTGCCGGTATCAAGGCTTTCGGCGCTGAAGCGATCGTCGTGGCGCTTGGCGTTGATACTTTCGAGCGCGACCCGATCTCCTTCTTCCGGCTGAAATCGGAAGATTTCATTCGCATGGGAGAGATGATCTCGGCCGCCCGGCTGCCGGTCGTCGCCTGCATGGAAGGCGGCTACGGCGTGCCGGAAATCGGACTCAACGTTGCCAATGTCCTCAAAGGTCTGGAAGCCTGATCGCTTGATATGACCGACGAGACCGTTCAATCCGACATCCCGACACCTCGCATGCTGAGCTGGGCGCGCAACTCCGCCATTTATCGTCTCGAGCGGCGGATGATGACGGAAAAGCAGCTGTTTGACGCCATCACCCGCAAGGCCAAGGAGAAATTCGAGGGCATCAGCGCGGCACAGCTTAAGGCCGTTGCCGATTTCGCCGTAAGATTTGCCTATGACAACAAGGTGCTCGACGATAGCGCCTATGCCGAGATCAGCACCCGCTCTGGCGTGCGCGGCGGCAAGTCAAAACGTGCCATCGCCCAGAAATTGGCTGCCAAGGGTGTTGCGAGCGACAAGGTCGAAGCTGCGCTCGAGGCGGCTGACGATCTCTATGCCGCAGCGATCTTTGCCCGCAAGCGTGCCTTCGGCCCCTTCCGTCGGGTCGAACTCGATGAAAAGCGAAAGGCCAAGGAGCTTTCGGCTTTCGCCCGCAACGGCTTCAGCTTCGACGTCGGCAGAAAGGTCTTCGACATGAGCTTCGAAGACGCCGAAGAGGTCATTCTTGCCGGTCGTCTCTGATCTTGCATAAAGCCTTTTGTTGCCCGGATCAGAAGTTTGAATTTGTCGCTCGCAAGCCCTCTTCGTAAGAAGGGCGCGCAATCGGAGGCGAGCATGGAAGACAAAGTCAATGCCGGGGCGGGCGCGCTGACCGCAACAGCATCAACGCCATCCGGCGGTGTGGCGGCTGGCGCTTTGATGTGCCTGATGTCGATGTCGTCGATCCAGTTCGGCGCCGCGCTTTCCTCCACCGCCATCGCCACATATGGACCGGCCGGCGCCAGCTGGTTGCGGCTCGCCTTCGCTGCCGCCATTCTGGCCGTCGTCGTGCGGCCGCGCATCTTGAGCTACAACAGAGCGCAATGGACGAGTGCTCTGGTTCTCGGCACGACGACGGCGCTGATGACGATGAGTTTCTTCGCGGCGATCGAGCGTATTCCGCTCGGTCTTGCCGTCGCGATCGATTTTCTCGGCCCGCTTTCCGTGGCGACCATCGGCTACGGCCTCGGCCGGCGTCTCGCCTGGCCCCTGCTGGCTGCGCTTGGAGTACTGGCTCTCGCGCATGACGGCGATGGCTGGGTTGGCAATATCGAGGGAGTTCTTTTTGCGGCCGGCGCGGGAACTGGTTGGGGGATCTATATCGTCCTGACCAAGAAGATCGGCGCGAGCTTCAAGGGGCTGGAAGGGCTTTCCATGTCGCTCATGGTTGCCGCTCTGGTCGGGACACCCTTCGGCTTCGCCAGTGCCGTGCCGAAGCTCGATACTTACGGGCTGGTCGAGATGACGGGCCTTGCCATTCTTGTGCCGCTGCTGCCCTACACCCTGGAACTGATCGCGCTACGGCGGATGCCGACAGCTTCCTTCGGCATCCTCATGAGCCTCGAGCCGGCCATCGCAGCACTCGCCGGCTTCGTCGTCCTGACCCAGCCCATGACGCTCCTACAGATGGCAGGAACGGCCTTGGTGGTCGCCGCAAGCGCCGGCGCGACCTTTTCGGCCAGGGCAGGATGATTTTAGGTCGAGTCGGCCTTTTCGGCATCATGCTCTGGGCAGTGAAGGCTCAACCTAATTTCTTCGCGGGATCGTCGAGTGCCGGATTGTAGAACAGCGAAAGCGTCAGGCTCTTGGCGATCCGCTCGGCCGTCGCCATGAACCAGGCCTTGGCCTGCTTCGATGGGGCGATGTCCTCAAGCGTTTCGGAAAACAGCGAAAGCCATTTCGGAAAGAGATCAGGAGTCACGTTCTGAACGCCCGTATGCGCCTGCACAGGCTTGCCGCCATAGGCGCCGCTGCGGAAGGCGACGGCCGACCAGAAGCTTTTCATCTTCTCCATATGCTCCGGCCAGCGGCCGGACAGCCTGGCGTCGAACACCGGGCCGAGATCGGGATGAGCCAGCACTCGCCCATAGAAGGTCTCGACCAGCCTGCCGATAAAGGCGTCATCGACGCCCATAGCCCGCATCTCAGCCTCCGCCCTTTCGCGGATCGCCGCGACATGGGCAGGACGGCCCTGAATGTCATTATCCATCGTAAACCCCGGCGCCGCGTGATGCGGCGCTCCCACATATAGGTCTTCGTGCCAGTGCGCTAAAGACATCCATGCCGCTTGCGGCAATCTGTCAGACGGTGCGCCTCAAGCACTTGACCGCCATTGCCGCGTTCTCTAGATTTAGAATTATTCTAAATTATGGAGCAGGTCATGTTGGCGCGATTTTTCAGATCCTCAAAGCGTTCTTTTGAGTCGCTGTCCGAGCAGGAGATTCTTGCCCTTGCGATCGCCTCCGAGGAAGACGATGCCCGCATCTATCTCGCTTATGCCGACAGGCTCCGCGGCGAATTTCCGGCCTCTGCCAAAGTCTTCGAGGACATGGCCGAGGTCGAGGATACCCATCGCAAGTCACTGATCGAAATCCATCGCCAGCGTTTCGGCGAACGAATTCCTCTGATCCGGCGCGAGCATGTAGAGGGCTTCTATGAGCGCAAGCCCGATTGGCTCAGGGCAAATCTTTCGCTTGATGCGATGCGGCAGGAAACCGAAGCGATGGAGGAGCAGGCCTACCGATTTTACGTCGAAGCGGTAAAGCGGACATCGGACGCCTCGACGCGCGAGCTTCTCGGCGATCTCGCGCTCGCCGAACAGGGGCATGAGGATATCGCCCGGATGCTGGGCGACAAGCATACCCCCGACGACGTCAAGCATGCCGAGGACGAGACGGTGCGCCGGCAATTCGTGCTGACCTATGTGCAGCCGGGTCTTGCCGGGCTGATGGATGGCTCCGTCTCGACGCTGGCGCCGATCTTTGCCGCCGCCTTTGCCACACAGGATACATGGCAGACCTTTCTCGTCGGCCTTTCCGCCTCCGTCGGCGCCGGCATCTCGATGGGCTTCACGGAAGCCGCTCATGACGACGGCAAGATCTCCGGCCGAGGCTCGCCGATCAAGCGCGGCCTTGCCTGCGGCATCATGACGGCGCTCGGCGGCCTCGGTCACGCGCTGCCCTATCTGATCCCACATTTCTGGACGGCGACGATCACCGCCGCCATCATCGTGTTCTTCGAACTCTGGGCAATTGCCTTCATTCAGAACCGCTACATGGAAACACCCTTCCTGCGCGCCGCCTTCCAGGTGGTCCTCGGCGGCGGTCTGGTCCTCGGCGCCGGTATTCTGATCGGGAATGGGTGAGGAGCGGTCGGCGAAGCCGAGCAATCGATCCAGTGAATCGATTGCAGCGACGAACGCCCGGAGCCATGCGAAGGGCCTGGAGACGGTGCGGCAAACACAACCCACTTACAGTGCCGCAATCTCCACGTCGATTTTATATCATCCAAGCCCACCTCCCTCATCCTGAGCGGCAGACATAACGACCCCCAAAAACAAAAAAGGCCGGCTTTCGCCGGCCCTTTCCCCACACCCCCTGGAAATCCTTAGCGCAATGCGCCGACCAGAACGTCGCGGCCGTTCTCGATGGTAACCCAGCGGCCGGCATTGTAGCTCGACTGGCGCTTGACGAAGGAATAAGGCGTCGCAAACCACGGCTTCACGTCGGAGGCGAGATTGTCGAGCACGAAATCGCCCTCTGCGGTGCGCAGCGTCAGCACGGCATGGCCTTCGCCGTCAGGTTTGCGCACGACGGTCATCAGCAGGTCGGCGGCCGAAAAGCCGCGCTGGATCAGCATGCGGCGCTTCAGGAGCGCGAAGTCCTCGCAGTCGCCTGCGGTGGTCGGATAGGCCCAGACCTCGTCCTTGCCGTAGATTTCCTTGTCGGTCATCGGCGTGATCGTGCGGTTGACCGTGGCGTTGACCGAACGCACCAGCGACCATTTTGCCGGCGTCATCTCGACCGGGCCGGAGTTGCGGTTCGCGCCACATTCATTGCGGTGGATCTGACAGAAATCGTAGTGGCCGATCGGCTGCGAGGTGGCATTGCCTGTTACCATGGAAGCATTTCTGCTTGGGGCCGGTATGGCGGCCGTTGCCATCGCAAACATGGCCATCATGGCCACAAAGATACCCTGGATCCGCACGCCCGATCTTCCTCGCATCGCCCCTTATTTATTAACAAAGTGTTAACGGAGAGGGCCGAGAAGAGTCAATCGTTACTTCTTGGGAGCGTCCCGCAACCCGCCGACATGGTTAAAATGCAACGTTGCCAGGAACTGTTCGGGATGCGCGACGGGCGCCGTTCAGGCGGGCTTCTCCATATTTGCCGATGAATGGATGATGCCCCTGACAGCACTGACGAGGAGCGCGATATCGCCTGCACGGGAAAGGCGGTGGTCGCCATCGCGGATGAGGGTCAGCACCACGTCGTCGGCAGGAAGATGCTCGACGAGCTTCATCGCATGCACATGCGGCACGTCGGGATCCTTCATACCTTGGAGAATATGCACCGGGCAGCCGGTTTCGATGATGCCGTCGAGCACGCGGTTCCGGCGCCCATCCTCGATCAGAGCCCTGGTATAGATGTTCGGCTCGGGGCTGTATTGCGAACGTTCTTCGAAATAGCCGCGCTCCGCCAGCGACTTGCGCTCCTTGGCCTTCAGGTTCGGTTCGATCAGTTCGGAGGTGAAATCGGGCGCCGGCGCGATCAGCACCATCCCTACGACCTTTGGGCCCTCGAGTTTCGGCCCGCCGTGGCGCGCAAGTTCCTGCACCAGCCGCAACGCGATCCAGCCGCCCATCGACGAGCCGACGAGAACCACCCGCTCGGGCGCGAGGTGGCCGATAACGGCCAGCGCCTCCTCCAGCCAGCGCGAGATCGTGCCGTCGCGAAAGCTGCCGCCGGAAAGCCCATGGCCGGAATAATCGAGACGGATGCAGGCGAGCCCAAGTTCGCCCGCCAGCCTGTCGAGTTCCAATGCCTTGGTGCCGCTCATGTCGGATCGGTAGCCGGAGAGCCAGACGAGCGCCGGCCCGCCGTTGCCGGCCTCTGCCGGGCGGACGAGGATGGCGATCTCACGCGCCGCCTCGCCCTCGCCGACCGTCAGGAAATGCGGGTGGGTATCGGGCATCTGATCGGACATTGGCGAAACTCCTGTTGTTTTGGCCTATAAAACAGATTCTGGCAGGCTGACAGCGGGTGATTTTTCCGCTAAAGCATGATATCGACTCCGTTGCAGCGATGACGCGACACGTTTGTGCACCCTGATATGGGGAGCGCGAGGCTGCAACATTCCGAAACAACGCGAGGAGAATACGACCATTCGCAGACCTTTTAAGACCGATGCGCCCGTGAAGGACGGCCCGCGCTCGAACCGTGAAATCCGCATTCCCAAAGTTCAGCTGATCGCGGCTGACGGACAGAATATGGGCATCGTGCCCACCGACCAGGCCTTGAGAATGGCTGAGGAAGCCGGCCTCGATCTTGTCGAGATTTCCCCCAATGCCGAACCGCCGGTGTGCAAGATCCTCGATCTGGGCAAGCTGAAATATGCCAACCAGAAGAAGGCCGCCGAGGCGCGCAAGAAGCAGAAGATCGTCGAAGTCAAAGAAATCAAGATGCGCCCGAACATCGACACCCATGACTATGAGGTGAAGATGAAGGCAATGGGCCGCTTCTTCGACGAAGGCGACAAGGTGAAGGTGACGCTGAAGTTCCGCGGCCGTGAAATGGCCCACCAGGAACTCGGGATGAAACTGCTGCAGCAGGTCAAGGCCGATACGACCGAGATCGCCAAGGTTGAAGCCGAGCCCAAGCTAGAAGGCCGCCAGATGATGATGGTGCTGGCGCCGAAGTGAGCGCCAGGCACTTTGCGCCCAAGGCCGTCCGCAAGGGCGGCTTTTGTGCTTTCGGGCCACGTGAAGATTCCTCCCGCGGCCCCGTTGCACTTTTGTGACGCTGCGGTTATAAGCGCGCGTCCGAACTGACCGGCAGGGCATGCCGTGGCAGTTTCGAATGCTTGCGGGACGGTTCGTCGCCGGTCCCGCAGATCAACAACAAACGCTCCCGCACCTTGTTGCGACGGCCGGAGAACCGGACTTCGCGAGGAGGGCTTTTTGATGAAGCGCGCAGGGAGGACAGAAGGAGTAGCAAAATGCCCAAGATGAAGACGAAGTCCTCTGCCAAGAAGCGGTTCAAGATCACCGCAACCGGCAAGGTCAAGGCTGCCGCTGCCGGCAAGCGCCATGGCATGATCAAGCGTACCAACAAGTTCATTCGCGATGCACGTGGCACCATGGTTCTCGCAGAACCGGATGGCCGCAAGGTTATCAAGAATTACCTGCCGAACGGTCTCTGAGACTCGTCCGCGAACGCTAGATTTAAGGAGATCATGACATGGCACGTGTAAAAAGAGGCGTCACCGCCCACGCCAAGCACAAGAAGGTTCTGAAGGCTGCAAAGGGCTTTTACGGCCGCCGCAAGAACACCATCCGTACTGCAAAGGCTGCTGTCGACCGTTCGAAGCAGTACGCTTACCGCGACCGCAAGGTCAACAAGCGCAACTTCCGTGCGCTCTGGATCCAGCGCATTAACGCTGCTGTGCGCGAATTCGGCCTGACCTACGGCCGCTTCATCGACGGCCTGAACAAGGCTGGCATCGAAGTCGACCGCAAGGTTCTCTCCGACATGGCGATCCACGAGCCGGAAGCATTCGGCGCGCTTGTGAACGCTGCCAAGAAGGCCCTTGAGTACCTCAAGGAAACCGGCACGGCTAACGAGTTTGAAGGCGCGGTTCGGTAACCAGCGCTTCCCAAGCTTGACGCTTTTTTGAATTTTGGGAAACCCGCGCTGGTTTGGGCTAGCGCGGGTTTTTCTTTCTCTATACTCCTTGCGCCGGCCTCTCCAGCCTGCCTTTCGAACGCCGCCTGATCTGGACGGAAAGAAGACAATGTCAGATATCGACCAGCTTAAATCCTCCTTGCTTGCCGAAATTTCCGCCGCCGGTGATGAGCCCGCGCTCGAAGCCGTGCGGGTGTCCGCGCTCGGCAAGAAGGGCTCGGTCTCCGAACTGCTGAAGACGCTCGGCGCCATGACGCCGGAGGAACGCCAAACCCGGGGCGCGGCGATCAACGCCCTGAAGAACGAGGTGACGGACGCCATTGCCGAGCGCAAATCGGTGCTGAAGATGGCAGCGGTCAATGCACGTCTGAAGGCCGAAACGGTCGATGTCAGCCTGCCAGTGCGATCCTCGCCCGCCGAGCGCGGCCGCATTCATCCGATCAGCCAGATCGTCGACGAGATCACCGCAATCTTCGCCGACATGGGTTTCTCGATCGCCGAAGGCCCCGATATCGAGACCGATTACTACAATTTCACGGCTCTGAACTTCCCGGAAGGACACCCGGCTCGCGAGATGCACGACACGTTCTTCTTCAATCCGGATGAGAATGGTGAGCGCAAGGTGCTGCGCACGCATACCTCGCCGGTGCAGATCCGCACCATGGAAGCTCAGAAGCCGCCGATCCGCATCATCATCCCGGGCAAGACCTACCGCCAGGACTCGGATGCGACGCATTCGCCGATGTTCCATCAGGTCGAAGGCCTCGTCATCGACAAGAAGGCCAATGTCGCCAACATCCGCTGGGTGCTCGAGGAATTCTGCAAGACCTTCTTCGAGGTCGACAGCGTGACGATGCGTTTCCGCCCGTCCTTCTTCCCCTTCACCGAGCCCTCTTTCGAGGTCGATATCCAGTGCGACCGCTCCGGTCCGATCGTCAAGTTCGGCGAAGGCACGGACTGGATGGAGATCCTCGGTTGCGGCATGGTCCATCCGAACGTGCTGCGTTACGGCGGGCTCGATCCGGACGAATATCAGGGCTTTGCCTGGGGCATGGGCCTCGACCGCATCGCCATGCTGAAATACGGCATGCCTGACCTGCGCGACTTCTTCAACGCCGACGTCCGCTGGATGACGCATTACGGCTTCCGCCCGCTCGACATGCCGACGCTGTTCGGCGGCCTGAGCGTTTAAGGGAGGATTGGACCTATGAAATTCACGCTCTCCTGGCTGAAAGAGCATCTGGAAACCGATGCGGGCCTCGATGAAATCTGCGCGCGCCTCACCGAGATCGGGCTGGAGGTGGAGGATGTCGACGACAAGGCGGCGTTCAAGCCCTTCGTCATCGCAAGGGTTGTCTCGGCGGAAAAACATCCGCAGGCCGACCGTCTGAAGGTGCTGATGGTCGATACCGGATCCGGCGCGCCGGTTCAGGTCGTCTGCGGCGCCCCGAATGCGCGCACCGGCCTCGTCGGCGCCTTCGCTGCACCCGGAACCTATGTTCCCGGCATCGACGTGACGCTCGCCGTCGGCAATATTCGCGGTGTCGAAAGCCGTGGCATGATGTGCTCCGAAAAGGAGCTTGAGATATCCGACAGCCACGACGGCATCATCGATCTGCCCGAAGATGCGCCGGTCGGAGCGAGTTATGCGACGTACGCCCATCTTGATGACCCGGTCATCGAGATCAATCTGACGCCGAACCGGCCGGACTGTACCTCGATTCACGGCATCGCCCGCGATCTCGCTGCCTCCGGTCTCGGCAGACTGAAAACGCACCCCGCTCCCTCCTTCGCCGTCGAAGGCGAGACGCCGGTCAAGCTGACGCTCGATCTCGATGACCCGAAGCTCTGCCCCGGCTTCTCGCTGCGCCTCGTGCGCGGCGTGAGAAACGGCCCGAGCCCGCGCTGGATGCAGCAGCGGCTCATCGCCATCGGCCTGCGCCCCATCAATGCACTGGTCGATATCACCAACTACATGACCTTCGATCAGGGCCGGCCGATGCACGTCTTCGACGCCGCCAAGGTCAAGGGCAGCCTGACGGTGCGCCGCGCCAGAGAAGGCGAGACCGTGCTGGCGCTCGACCAGCGCGAATACAAGCTCGGCCGGAACAATGTCGTCATCTCCGATGAGGATGGAATCGAATCGATCGGCGGCATCATGGGCGGCGAACATTCCGGCTGCGACGAGAACACCATCGACGTGCTGATCGAGTCCGCTCTCTGGGACCCGATGAACATCGCCAAATCGGGCCGCAGCCTTGGCATCATCACCGATGCCCGCTACCGCTTCGAACGCGGCGTTGACCCGGAATATATGGTCCCCGGTCTCGAGCGCACGACGGAACTGGTGCTCGAACTCTGCGGCGGCACGGCCGCCAGGGCTGAAGTCGTCGGCTACAAGGGCTATGAGCCGAAGATCGTCGAGTTTCCGTTCTCCGAGGTCAAGCGTCTGACCGGTCTCGAGATTCCCGTCGAGGAGATGAAGCAGATCCTAAGCCGGCTAGGCTTCACTGTGGGCGCCGGCGATATCGGGTCTTGCTCTGTCGCCGTTCCTTCCTGGCGCCCCGATGTCGACGGCAAGGCCGATCTCGTCGAGGAGGTCATGCGCATCCACGGCGTCGACAATATCAAGCCAGCGCCGCTTGAAGGCCATGCCGCCGTCAACGGCAGGATCCTGACGACGCTGCAGATCCGCACCCGCGCGGCCAAGCGCGCCCTTGCCTCGCGCGGCATGCTGGAGGCCGTCACCTGGTCCTTCATTCCGGAAGATCAGGCAAAGCTCTTCGGCGGCGGTTCCGCGGCCCTCAAGCTTGCCAACCCGATCGCTGCCGAAATGTCTGATATGCGCCCCTCCCTGCTGCCGGGCCTGCTGACAGCTGCCCAGCGCAATGCTGACAAGGGTTATGGCGATGTGGCGATCTTCGAAGTCTCGGGTACCTATGAGAACGACCGGCCGGAAGGCCAGCGTCGGGTTGCCGGCGGTATCCGCCGCGGTTCGGCCTCACTATCTGGTGCGGGCCGCATGTGGTCCAACGCCGCCAAGGGCGGCGGCAAGCCGGTCGATGTCTTTGACGCCAAGGCAGATGCTCTCGCCGTCATTGAAGCCTGCGGCCTGCCGATGGCCAATATCCAGATCGAGCAGGGGGGCCCGAATGGTATCATCCCGGCCGCTCCGGCACGATCAAGATGGGACCGAAAGTCGTGCTCGGCTATTTCGGCGAATTCCATCCGCTGACGCTGGAAGCGCTCGATGTCTCCGGCGCTCTGTGCGGCTTCGAAGTCTATGTCGATGCCATGCCCGAAGCGAAACGGAAGGCGACGCGCACCAAGCCGGCGTTGGAACTGTCACCCTTCCAGGTGGTCCGGCGCGATTTCGCCTTCGTCGTCGACAGGACGGTGGAAGCCGGCGCCATCATCAAGGCCGCGACCGGCGCTGACCGCAAGCTGATCACCGGCGTCAACGTCTTCGACATCTTCGAGGGCGCATCGGTGGGTGAGGGCAAGAAGTCGGTGGCGATCGAGGTTCAGATCCAGCCGGTCGAGCGCACGCTGACGGACGAGGATTTCGAGGCGCTGACTGAGAAGATCGTGGCGAGCGTCACGAAATTCACCGGCGGCGTGCTCAGAAGCTGATCTCGATCAGCGTTGGCAAATAGCGGACCGGTCGCCAAAGCGGCCGGTCTTTTCACATGTGAAGATGGTAGAGCTTGCTGACGATCGTCCATCGGCCTTCGATCTTCAGCAGCGAGAGATAATCGGTAAAACGCATTCCGGCGAAATCGTCGGTGACTTTGACGCTTGCCGCATCGCCTTCGACATCGACGCTCTGGATGTCCATGAAGGGCTGCGTGCCGGGTGGAGCCGGCTCCTCGGCAAGGATCGCGGCGATGAATTCGTCCCGCGTCAGCCATTCGACGGCATTCTGGTAATAGCCGATGATCGAGCTTTTGGGGTGAAAGGCCTTTTTCAAGGCTGCCTCATTGGCGAAGGCCATGCCTTCGACATAGAGATGAACCGTCTTTTCGACTGCCTGCCTGTCCGACATGTTTTCATCCCGTTATCTGCGATGGGGATAAATAGCTTCGCCGGCCGCGAAGGCAAGCCCGGCCGGTTGCGACGGCCGGGCTTTTCCGTTTCAGAGGTTCGTCATGGCAAGCGAGGCGTCCGAATAGCGTTTTCCCGCCACCTGTGCTGCCGGAATCGCTTCATCGAGCTGCTCGAGTTCCGCAGCGCTGAGCGTGATATCGGCGGCGGCGGCATTCTGTTCGAGATGATGGATCTTGCGGGCGCCGGGGATCGGAACCGTATCGTCGCCTCGGCTCAGCACCCAGGCCAGCGCCAGCTGCGCGGCCGTCACGCCTTTCTCGGCGGCAAGATCTTCGAGTGCGATGACGAGGGCCGCGTTGGCGTCGAAATTCTCGGCCTGGAACCGTGGCACCTGCCGGCGGAAATCGTCGGCGGCGAGATCGTCGACCTTGCGGATCGCCCCGGTCAGGAAGCCGCGGCCGAGCGGACTGTAGGGTACGAAGCCGATGCCGAGTTCACGGCAGGTGGCAAGCACATCCTCTTCGGGATCGCGCGACCAAAGCGAATATTCGCTCTGCAGTGCAGCGATCGGATGGACCGCATGCGCGCGGCGGATGGTGGCGCTGCCGGCTTCCGAGAGGCCGAGCGCACGGACCTTGCCTTCTCTTACCAGTTCGGCCATGGCGCCGACCGTCTCCTCGATCGGCACGTTGGGGTCGACCCTGTGCTGGTAGAGCAAGTCGATGGTTTCGATGCCGAGGCGCTTCAACGAGGCCTCGGCGACTTCCCGCACATGCTCGGGGCGGCTGTCAACGCCGGCGATGGCGTCTGCACCCTTCTGGCTGGTATCGATCTTGAAACCGAATTTGGTGGCGATCACCACGCGCTCGCGGAACGGCTTCAACGCTCTTCCGAGGAGAATCTCGTTGGTGAATGGGCCGTAGACTTCGGCGGTGTCGAAGAAGGTGACGCCGAGATCGATGGCGCGATGCAGGGTCCTGATGGATTCCGCTTCATCGCTGGCGCCATAGGCAAAGCTCATTCCCATGCAGCCAAGGCCGACGGCAGAGACGGTGAGATCGTTTCCGAGATTTCGGGTTTTCATACTGCGCGCCTTTGCTGAGCTGATCTGAACCGCATGAGGGATCGTTGCGGTACGGACAGACCATATCGGCGCAGCATCAATCAGAAAATCCGTGCAGTTTTTAACAGGCTGTTCTATCATTTCGACCAATGAACAGGACACAGCTTTCCCAACTCGCCGTTCTCGCCGCCGTCTCGGAGCATCGCAGTTTCCGGGCTGCGGCCAAGGAGCTTCTCGTCGCCCCCTCGGCGGTCAGTCATGCAATCTCGAGCCTGGAAGAAAGTCTTGGTGTCAGGCTTCTGGCGCGCACGACCCGCAGCGTCGCGCCGACCGAGGAAGGCCGTCTGCTTCTCGAAAGGCTCCGCCCCGCGCTGGAGGAGATCGGCATTGCGATCGAGGCGGTCAACGATACGCGCGGCAAACCGGCGGGAAACCTCCGCATCACCGCGCCACGCTTCGCCTCCGATATTCTCCTCGCACCGCGGCTTGGCGATTTTCTCAACCTCTATCCCGATATCACGCTGGAGGTCGCCAATGAGGACGGCTTCACCGATATAGTCAAGGAAGGTTTCGATGCCGGCATCCGGCTGGAGGAGAGTCTGGAGGCTGATATGATCGCGGTCAGGATCTCGCCCAATCTGACGACGGTCATCGCCGCCTCGCCGGAATATTTCGAGCGCTATCCGAAACCCGAGCACCCCCGAGATCTCGTCCGCCACCGCTGCATCAAGCGACGCTTCACCAATGGTTCCATCTATCGCTGGGAATTCGAAAAAGACGGCCAGGAACTGATCGTCGCGATCGATGGGCCGCTGATTGTTAGCGAGGATCGCCTGGCTCTTCTTGCGGCGCTGAATGGCGCCGGACTTGCCTATCTCTTCGACATGCGGGTGCATACCGAGCTGGCGGCCGGGAGGCTTGTGCGAGTGCTGGAGGACTGGTGCGCGCCCTATCCCGGGCCGTTTCTCTATTATCCGACCCGGCGGCAGATGCGGCCGGCGCTGCGCGCCTTTATCGATTTTTTCAGATATGCCGAAAGGGAGATGGGCGGCCGGTAAGGAATACAGTGCCGCCCGTATCCTTCTTCGTCAGGCAGCCTTCGCCTTCTGGTTTGCCGCCGTGGTGGCGAGCTGGGAGAGGATCTTGTCGGTCGCTGCTTCCTCCTGCAGGGTCTGGTCGAGTAGGCCGACGACATCCTTGAGGCCGAGCGTCGCGGCCCAGGTCTTCAGTGTACCGTAGCGAGCGATTTCATAATGCTCGACGGCCTGGGCAGCCGAGATCAGGCCGGCATCCAGCGCCTGCGTGCCCTTGAACTCATCGATGATTTCCTCGCCTTCGGCGATAATGCCCTGGATCGCCTCGCAGGTCTTGCCCTGGGCGCGTTTGCCGATCTTGTCGAAAACCTGCTGCAGGCGCTCGACGTGGCCTTCGGTTTGCTCGCGGTGTTTCTCGAAGCCCGCCTTCAGTTCGGAGGATTGCGCCGCGCGCGCCATCTTCGGCAGAGCGCGCAGTATCTGCCGTTCGGCAAAATAGATGTCCTTCAGCGTGTCGTAGAAGAGATCTTCCAACGTCTTTTCCTTGGCCATTTTCTCGATCCTTGTTCTGGGAACGGCCGCGAATGCGGCGACACTATAAGAAGTGAACTTCGCGGAAATTGTTCCGAGCGATTTCGGGTAGACGTGAAGTCTGCTCCAGGCGATGCTCCTGTCGTCGACAAGGAGAGAGGAGACGCCATGCGAAAGCCGGGTTCGATGAAGGGTCTGGAGGATCTCGGCCGCGTCCGGCTGTCGCAGAATTTCTTCTTCCGCGATTTCCTGCATTCCGAAATCGCCGATTTCTACCGCATTCCCAATATCCCCGAGGATCCCGACCTGGCGATCGAAGCCGGCAAAAGACTTTGCGAGGAACTCCTGGAGCCGCTGCAGGCGACGTTTGGGCGCCTTCACATCCGCTCCGGCTATCGCTCGCCTGACGTCAACAGGTTCGGCAACGAGAACAATCTCAACTGTTCGACCAACGCCGCCACATCAGCCGATCATATCTGGGACATGCGTGATTTCGACGGCTGCATGGGCGCGACCGCCTGCATCGTCGTGCCGTGGATGGTCGACCGCTATAGCGACGAAAGCGATTGGCAACGGCTCGCCTGGTGGATCCACGACCACCTGCCTTATGCCGCTATATGCTTCTTCCCGAAACTATGGGCCTTCAATATCCAGTGGCACGAACGGCCGAAGCGGGTGATCCAGAGTTACGTCAGGCCGCGCGGCACCCTCACTAAGCCCGGCATGGCGAACTGGGAAGGCGACCACGCCGCTTTCTACGAGGGGTTTCCGACACTCAAAAGCTGATGCGGTAGCGGATATGGCCGTCGCTTTCGACATAGCTGTCGTAGAGCGCCCGGGCCGTCTTATTCCCTTCGCTCGTATGCCAATAGAGCCGCGACCACCCCTTCGCCTTGCTGAGCGCGATGAGATCGTCCATCAGCGCCCGCCCGACGCCTTTTCCACGTGCATCGGGATCGACGAAAAGATCTTCGAGATAGCAGTCCCTGCCGCGGATCCAGGTGCCCTCATGGGTAAGGTAGAGCGCAAAACCGATCACCCGGCCGTCGACTTCGGCGACGCGCATGGCGATTGCCGAGGCCGGATCGAAGACCCGGCGCCATGTCTGATCGGTGATATCGGCATCGACAGTCACTTCGTAAAAGGCAAGATAGGCCGCCCAGAGTTCGCGCCAGCGGGCTTCGTCTTCCGGGCGGGCATCGCGTATCGTTACGGTCATGGGCTTTCCTGTTTCAGGCACCGGCTTCATCGAGCAGCGCCATCGCTTCCTGAGAAAGGGAAAGTGTCGCCGATTTCACCAGGCTTTCAAGCTGCGAAAGACTGGTCGCGCTGGCAATCGGCGCAGTCACGCCCTTTTTGCGTAAGAGCCAGGCAAGCGAGATTTCCGCGGGCTTGGCGCCGGTCTCGGCCGAAACCTGATCAAGCGCGGCGAGAATGCGCAGGCCCTTTGCATCGAGATATTGTGAAACGCGGCCTTCGCGGGCGCGGCCTTCCGTATCGGCCTTGCTGCGGTATTTGCCCGTGAGGAAACCGGCTGCGAGGCTGAAATAGGTGATGACGCCGATATCCTGCCTGATGCAGAGCGCCGCAAGCGGCCCTTCGAAGCTCGCCCGTTCGTAAAGATTGTATTCCGGCTGCAGCACGTCGTATCGCGGCAGCCCGGCCTTCTCGGCGGCGTCGAAGGAAGCTTGAAGCAGCGCCGCATCATAGTTCGAGCAACCGATAGCGCGGATCTTACCCTGCTGCTTCAGCTTGGCAAAGGCGCCGAGTGTCTCCTCGTGCGGCGTATCTGCATCGGGCCAATGCGAGAGATAGAGGTCGATGTGATCCGTTTGCAGCCGGCGCAGAGAATCCTCGACAGCTTTCAGGACATAGCTTTCCTTCAGCGTCTTCCCCTGTCCCATGTCCGAACCGACCTTGGTGATGATGACGGCCTTGTCGCGGGAAATCCCCGATTGCTTCAGCCAGCGCCCGATAATTTCCTCGGAATCGCCGCCCTTGTTGCCGGGAACCCAGGCGGAATAGACGTCGGCTGTATCGATCGTGTTGAAGCCCGCATCGAAGAAGGCATCGAGAATGGCGAAGGATGTTTTCTCATCGGCCGTCCAGCCGAAGACATTGCCGCCGAAGACGATCGGCGAGATCGAAAGACCTGTTTTTCCAAGCCGGCGCATTTCCATGACGCTCTCCAAAATCGTTGCTTATGTGAAATCGCGGATACAGCAGAACGCCGGCCCGCAGCATGATGCCGAAAAGTGTGAGTGGGTTTTCGGACGGCATCATGCGCTGACAATTTCAGCGTAACCTAGCGCGATCCAGACAAGAGGGAAGCCAAGTTTCCGTGATTTCAGCTTGCGCCATTGCGCCGCACCAGAGGCCTGAATATGGTTCGCGGAAAACCAGCTTTGGGAGATTGGATCATGTTGCGTTTCGGTATCATTTCAACGGCTAAGATCGGCCGCGACAACGTCGTTCCAGCAATTCAGGACGCGGAAAACTGTGTCGTTACCGCAATCGCCAGCCGCGACCTGGCGCGTGCACGGGAGATGGCAGACCGCTTCTCGGTGCCGCATGCCTTCGGCTCCTATGAGGAGATGCTGGCCTCCGACACCATCGACGCCGTCTATATTCCGCTGCCCACCTCGCAGCATATCGAATGGTCGATCAAGGCAGCCGATGCCGGCAAGCACGTGCTCTGCGAGAAGCCGCTGGCGCTGAAGGCGAGCGATATCGACGCCGTGATCGCCGCCCGGGACCGCAACAAGGTGGTGGTCACCGAAGCCTATATGATCACCTATTCGCCGGTCTGGCAGAAGGTGCGTGCGTTGATCGACGAGGGTACGATCGGTTCGCTCCGGCATGTGCAGGGCGCCTTCACCTATTTCAACCGCGATCCCGCCAATATGCGCAACGTTCCCGAGCTCGGCGGCGGCGGCCTTCCGGACATCGGCGTCTATCCCGTCATGAGCACGCGCTTTTCCACCGGCAAGGAGCCCCTCCGGGTCCAGGCGATCACCGAGCGCGATCCGGATTTCGGCACGGATGTCTATTCGAGCGTCAAGGCCGATTTCGGCGATTTCGAGCTGAGCTTCTATATCTCTACGCAGATGGCCAACCGCCAGGTCATGGTCTTCCATGGCACCGATGGCTACATCGAGGTGAAGTCGCCGTTCAATGCCAATCGCTGGGGACCGGAAGAGATCGAGCTTGCGGACCGCAGCCACAATGAATCGCGCATCTTCCGCTTCCAGGACAGCCGCCAGTACAGACGTGAGGTCGAGGCCTTCGCCCGGGCGGTGAAGAATGGCAAGGAAGAGATCGTCACGCTCGAAAATTCGAAGCTGAATCAGAAGGTGATCGACGCGATCTATCGGGCCAGCGAGAAGGACGGCTGGGAGGCGGTCTGATCATTCCGCTCATTCTGCGCGGAAGACGAAGCGCGAATATCCGAAGAAGCTGAAAATCATCGAGGCGAAGGTGGCGATCACCATCGCCGCGAGCGGCTGAAGTGTCGGCAGCGACAGCAGAAGGGCGGAATAAAGCCCGTAATTGACGAGGGCTGCCGTCACGCCGACCGAACCGTAGCGGAAGCCTTCAGCAGCAAGCGAACGGCCGGAGCGATCGAAGGTGAAGCTCCGGTTGAAAGCCCAGGTCGCCGCCATGGCGAAGGCGATTGCGATGAGCCGCGCCAGGAAAGGCCCGAGCGGCGTCAGCGCAAGCAGCGCCGACAGGAGGCCGGCATCGATGAGGAAGCCGATGCCGCCGGCGATCGCGAAGCGGACGAGTTTCTTCATGCCGCATCCGCCTTGCCGCGGCCGGTGCGGGGTGCAGGCGTGGTTTCGCCGATCGGCGGTTTTGCCGCGCTCGGCGTCACCAGGCTCATATAGTGGATACGCAGCTGCTCGGCGCGGGCGCGCGCCACGGAATCGAGGATGACGCCCGCGGTAAACAGCATGAAGGAGATCATCATCAGCGCCATCGACAGCACCCAGGTCGGCATGCGGCTGACGAGGCCCGTCTGGAAATATTCCGCCAGCACCGGCGTCATGAAGCCGAGGCTTGCCAGCATGAAGGCGGCGCTGATCGTGCTGAAGAAGGCGAAGGGCCGTGTTTCCTTCATCAGCATCGCAAACATCCAGAGGATTTTGCCGCCGTCACGAAAAGTCGAAAGCTTGGAATGCGATCCGTCCGGCCGGCGCCCATAGTCGAGCTCCAGCTCGCTGACAGGTAGTTTCAGCCGGGAGGCGTGTACGGACATTTCGGTTTCGATCTCGAAGCCGCCTGATACAGCCGGGAAACTCTTGACGAAGCGGCGGGAAAAAGCGCGGTAGCCGGAAAAGATGTCGCTGAAATCAGGGCCGAATATCGTTCGGTAGAGAAGGTTGAAAAGCCGGTTGCCGAGTGCATGGCCCTGGCGACCGGCGTCAGCATGCACGCCGCGGCGCGTTCCCACAACCATGTCGGCGCGCTCCGTCAGAAGCGTGCGCACCAGTTCCTCGGCATCGGCAGGGGCATAGGTCCCGTCCCCGTCGGCCATGATGTAGATGTCAGCCTCGATGTCGGCAAACATGCGGCGCACGACGTGACCCTTGCCTTGGCGCCGCTCGCGCACAACATGCGCGCCGGCAAGCATCGCCTGCAGTGCGGTCCCATCGGTGGAATTGTTGTCGTAGACGTGGATCGCGGCATCCGGCAGCGTCGCCCGGAAACCCCGCACGACAGCGCCGATGGTCGACGCCTCGTTATAGCAGGGAAGCAGAACGGCTATAGCAAGATTATCGGTACGCGATCGGGCCATGACTTTACTCGTTACACAAAAGCCGCGCAGAGCCTAAACCACTCGGCGTTAATAAGACCCTATGACGCAGGCAAAATCGGCGGCCTTCGCAAACGGCTTTACACTTTCTTGATCGGCAACGGCTAAGGTTCGGCCATCTGGAAACGGACCGCTAACCAAGATGAACGCCGTGCAGCCGATTGCCATTGCATCATCCGCGACCGATGTCCCCGGGGGCGGTCTGCGCGGACTGCTGACGCGCCTGTGGCCTGTTGTCATTACCTACAGCATTGTCCTTGCTGCCGTCATCGTCGCCACGAGGCTTTACACCGCGACCGACTACGTCGGCCCCGACAATGACGACGGCATGCGTCTCGTCGAGGTCCGTGATTTCCTCGCCGGCCAGGGCTGGTTCGATCTGATGCAGTACCGTCTCGGCCTTGACGGCGGGACGTTGATGCACTGGTCCCGGCTGATCGACCTGCCGATCGCCTCCCTGATCCGGTTCTTCGGCCTGTTTGCGCCCCGTGAGACGGCCGAGGCGCTGGCGCTTGCTGTCTGGCCGGTATCGCTCGTCCTGCCCGCGATGCTCGCTATGGCCGTTGCCGGCCGGCGTATCGGCGATGCTATCGGCATGCATATCAGCCTCGTCCTGACCGGGCTTGCGATCTACACCGGAAATCGTTTCGCGCCGGGCGCCATCGATCATCACAATGCGCAACTGGCGTTGGTGGCGACGATGACGGCAATGCTGCTGGATCCCAGGCGCCGCGGCTGGAGTTATGCGGTTGCCGGCATCGCCGCAGCCGTCGCCATCGCCATCGGCGCCGAAACGACACCTTTCGTCGCCGCCGTCTGCCTGACGGTCGCTCTGCTCTGGGCGTGGGAGGGGAAAGATTTCGCGGTCGCCGCTCAGTCTTTCGGGTTGGCGCTGGCGATTACGATCAGCATTCTCTTCTTCTCAACAGTGCCGCCCCGGCTCTATTCGATGGTCACCTGCGACAATCTCTCGCTCGGCTATTACAGCCTGGCGGCGATTGGCGGTGGGCTTCTCCTGTTTTCCGCGGTTTTTGCAAGCCGGCTCACCCGCCCCTTGCGCTTTGCGGCGCTCGCCGTCGTCGGCGCCGGTGTTCTCGGTTCAGCCGTAGTGATCGCGCCGCAATGCCTGAGCGATCCGCTGGCCAGCCTCGATCCGATGCTGGTCGAACTCTGGCTGAGAAACATTTCCGAAGCGAAGTCGATTTTCGCTCTGGCGCGGACCGAACCCTTCGATATCGGCTCTTTCTATGCGGCAGGCCTATTCGGGATCGCCGTCTGTATCTTCCGGGTCATCAAGCGCGACCGCGCTCAGATCCATCTGATCCTGTTCTTGCTGCTCGCCATCAGTTGGGCGATCGCACTGCTCCAGGTGCGCGGGGCCACTTTCTCGAACCTGCTTTCCATCCTGCCGCTTACCCTGTTGATCATCGATATCAGGCGCATCTCCAACAGCGACAGCGAAAATGTCGCCGTTGCCTTCGTCTATGTGGTGACGGTGCTTGCCAGTGTTCCCGCGGCCTGGGCGGTCGGCGGCGGACTTCTCTCGCTGCAGATGGAAAGTGACGCACAGAAAAAGCCGGCGAAACCGGCGAAAGAGCATTCCTGCGCATCGAAACAGGCGCTGGCGCCCCTTGACGGGCTACCTGTCGGTCTGGTCTCGGCTCCGTCGGAGATGGGCGTCTCAATTCTCCGCTTCACGCAGAACCGGGTTCTTTCCGCACCCTATCATCGCAATCAGGGCGGCATGCTGACGGAGCTGCATATCGGTATGGCGGAGCCACAGGAGGCCGAAGCCTTTCTGAGGGGCGCGGGTGTCGCGACGCTCGCCTTCTGCCCGGATGATCCGCAGACGCGCGAGCTCGCCAAACTGAAGCCGGACGGCCTTTATGCGCAACTCGGCAAGGGGAATATTCCGCCCTATCTGGAGCCGCTTCCGAAAGCGGCGGATGCAGGCGTGCAGTTCTTTCGCTATCGGCCGGCGGCGAACTGACGCCGGCGTTTTTCATGGCGGGCTGGTTACTGAGAAACGCGCAACGCACGAAGACGCGCGCTGGCGTAGAGCCCGAGCACGAAGAGGATAAGGCCGCCATTGTAGCCCAGGATCGCATAGACAAGGGCCGGAAGTGATACCGGTCCAGGCGAGCATATCGCCGCCAGCGCGAACGTCATCCCGATCAGCGCGGCGATCAACGCGATCGCGGCGGCCGAGCGCATTTGCCCGGCGCTGATGCCCAATGCTGCTGCTGTGAGAATAATCATTTCAGCACCTTCCCGAAGAGAACGAGGGGAAGCATAGGAAGCGCCAACTAACAAAGATTTACCGGCCATCCTTGCCGAAAAGCCTTTGTATAGCGGTGGTTAGCAATCTCTTTCGGGTAAAACGCAAAGTCTAACTATGGGTTCCGCAACAAAACGATTTTACTCGATTTTGTTGTTGTTTTCCGGGCTGCAACGAGCGCATGTGTGTTCTGCCAGCAGACGGTCGCGCTCGACGCATGGTGGCGAATCCCTTCCGCCACCAGTCTCTGTGGCCGGGAAAACCCGTTCCGATGCCCATGGCGAGCTTCCCGTTTCCTGCGGATGGACATAGAAAGAAGGGATGAGCAACGTCTTCGACAGCGATTCGCCGACCAACCTTGCCGAATATTCGGTTTCGGAACTTTCCGGCTCCATCAAGCGCACCGTCGAAACGGCTTTCGACCAGGTTCGCGTGCGCGGCGAGATTTCAGGCTATCGCGGGCCGCACTCCTCGGGACATGCCTATTTCTCGCTGAAGGACGATCGCGCCCGCATCGACGCCGTCATCTGGAAGGGCACCTTCTCGCGCCTGAAGTTCCGCCCGGAGGAGGGGATGGAAGTGATCGCCACCGGCAAGGTCACCACCTTCCCGGGCTCTTCGAAATATCAGATCGTCATCGAGACGCTGGAGCCGGCCGGCGCCGGCGCGCTGATGGCGCTGATCGAGGAGCGCAAGCGCAAGCTCGGCGCGGAAGGCCTGTTCGACGCAGCCCGCAAGAAGCGGCTGCCTTTCATGCCCAAGGTGATCGGCGTCGTCACTTCGCCGACCGGCGCCGTCATCCGCGATATCCTGCATCGCATCTCCGATCGTTTTCCGGTCCATGTCATCGTCTGGCCGGTGAAGGTTCAGGGGGAGGGGTCCGGCGAGGAGGTGGCGAATGCTATCCGAGGCTTCAACGCGCTGGAGCCGGCAGGCGCGATCCCGCGGCCTGACGTGCTGATCGTCGCGCGCGGTGGCGGCAGCCTGGAAGATCTCTGGAGCTTCAACGACGAGATCGTGGTGCGCGCGGCAGCAGAGAGCCGGATACCGCTGATTTCGGCCGTCGGCCACGAGACGGACTGGACGCTGATCGATTATGCCGCCGACGTGCGCGCGCCGACCCCAACAGGGGCTGCGGAAATGGCGGTGCCTGTCAAGGCCGAGCTCGAAGCACAGGCGGCCGCTCTTGCTGCCCGCCTGCAGGGCTGCATGAACCGGCAGATGGATCAGCGTCGTCAGTCCGTGCGCGCGCTGATGCGGGCATTGCCGTCGCTCGATCAGCTTCTCGCTTTGCCGCGCCGGCGTTTTGATGAGGCGGCTGCAGGCCTCGGCCGCGGGCTGGAGCTCAACACCATCAACAAGCGACGCGGCTTCGAGCGCGTCGCCTCGCATCTACGCCCTGATGTGCTCTCCAATCGCATTGCCGAGCGTCGCCAGCTTCTGAACGAGCGGATAGCGCGGGCCGAACGCACCGTCGAACGCCTGCTCGATCGCTCGAAATCCCGCATCGACCGCGCCGAGGCCATCCTCGCCTCGCTGCCCGCGCGGCTGAAGACCCAGACCGACCGCGGCCGCGAGCGGCTTGGCAATCTTTCGCGCCATGCCGATACGGCGATCCGCCATCAGCTGACGCGTGCGCGCGGCGAGCTTTCCGCGCAGGATCGCGTGCTGCAGTCGCTCTCCTATAAAAACGTGCTGAAGCGCGGCTATGCCGTCATTCGCGATGAGGACAACAGGCCGGTCTCCCAGGCGGCGGCTCTCTCTGCCGGCATGGGCATCGCCATCGAGTTCGCCGACGGCCGCGTCGGCGCCATGACTACGGAAGGCGGCGTCCCGCCCGCCGGCGCCAAGAAGCGCAGTGCAAAACCCGCAGACCCGCCGAAGCAAGGAAGCCTGTTCTAGCGATGCGGATCCTGCTGGTGCTCGCCCATCCGCTGCCGGAAAGTTTTGCCGCCTCGGTGGCGCGCACGGCCCGCGAAGCGCTGGAAGCCTCGGGCCATGTCGTCGATCTGCTCGATCTCTACGCCGAGGATTTCGATCCGCGCCTCTCTGAAGCCGAGCGTCGCGGCTATTTCGATACGCCCTACGACACCTCGGCTGTCGCCGATATCGTTGCCCGGCTGAAGGTGGCCGAAGGTCTCGTCCTCGTCTTTCCGCAGTGGTGGTTCAATTTCCCGGCCATCCTGAAGGGCTTCTTCGATCGCATCTTCGCGCCCGGCGTGGCCTTCACCCATGATGCCGCCGGTGGCCGCATCGTCCCTCAGCTCACCAATATCAGGCTGCTCTATGCGCTGACGACGACAGGCTCGCCCTGGTGGCTCGTGCATCTCTATATGGGCGATCCCGTTCGCCGCCTGCTGAAGCGCGGCATTGCCGCTTTCTGCTCGAAGAAGCTCGCCTTCCGCATGCTGAGCCTGCATGACATGGATCGCGCGACAGAGGCCAGGCGCAAGGCGCATCTGGAACGCGTCCGCAAGGCACTCGCAGCCGTCTGATTACTCGAAATCCGACAGGAACTTCTTGAGCAGCCGATCGAACTCGGCCTTGTCTTCGGCGGTCAGGCTGCGCGTCAGCCGCTGTTGGTTGGCCACGTGGGCACCAACGGCCTCTTCCACAGTTGCAAGCCCTTTCGCGGTCAGCGCGATCAGCACGCTGCGCCTGTCCCCGGGATTGAGCAAGCGCTCGACGAAACCGGCTTTTTCGAGTTGGTCGATCCGGTTCGTCATCGTGCCGGAACTCACCATCGTCATCTCCAGAAGCTCACCCGGCGAAAGTCGGTGCGGCGCGCCGGAGCGGCGAAGTGTGGCCAGCACGTCGAAGGATGAGGTGGAAAGCCCGTGCTTCAGCAGAACGGCTTCGACTTCGCGGCCGAGATGGGTTCCGAGACGTTTGAGGCGCCCGAGGATGCCCATCGGCTCGACGTCGAGATCCGGCCGCTCGCGCCGCCATTGCGCTAGGATCCTGTCGACGTGATCTTGCTTCTCTTCATTCATGTCTCATCGATAGCAGTAGATATCTTGACGTCAAGATAAAATGCGCTATGCTGGATTTATCTTGATATAGAGATTCTTGATATGAAGACAAATTCACGTTATTTCGCCGATGTGCTGACGACCGCTCTCGCTCCCGCCATCTGGGGCAGCACCTATTTCGTCACCACATCCCTTCTGCCGCACGGCTATCCGGTGACCGTGGCCATGCTGCGCGCTCTGCCGGCGGGCCTGCTTCTGTTGCTGATTGTCCGGAAATTGCCGACAGGGATCTGGTGGTGCCGCGCCTTCATTCTCGGCGGGCTGAACTTTTCGTTCTTCTGGGCAATGCTCTTCGTTTCGGCCTATCGCCTGCCGGGCGGCGTAGCGGCCACGGTCGGCGCCGTGCAGCCGCTGATCGTCATCGCGTTGTCGCGCCTCTTCCTCGGCAAGCCCATCCGCTTCCTTGCCGTCGTCGCCGGCTTGATCGGCATGTCAGGCGTCGCGCTGCTGGTGCTGGCGCCGAATGCGGCACTCGATCCCGTTGGCGTCACAGCCGGTCTAGCCGGCGCGCTCTCCATGGCCTTCGGCACGGTGCTGACTCGCCATTGGCAGCCACCCGTTTCCAGCCTGACCTTTACCTCATGGCAATTGACCGCAGGCGGCATTCTGCTCGTACCGTTCGCCTTATTTCTGGAGCCCACGCTTCCCGTGCCGACGACAGCCAATATCCTCGGCATCGCCTGGCTCGGCCTTATCGGCGCGGCCTTCACCTACCTGCTCTGGTTCCGCGGCCTGTCTCGCATCGAACCTTCGGCCGCGGCATCGCTCGGCTTCCTGAGCCCCGTCGTTGCGACCCTGCTCGGCTGGCTGGCGCTCGGCCAGAGCCTGACGCCGACGCAGATTGCCGGCTTTGCCATGGTCCTTGCCAGCGTCTGGCTCAGTCAGCGCACGATGATGCCAGTCAGGCCCACTCGCCCTGCCGCATCACCGCAACCCGCGATCCGTCAGGCTTGACGCCGTCGATGTCGACTTTGTCGGAGCCGATCATCCAGTCGATATGGATCAGGCTGGAATTGCCGCCCTGCGCCTTGATCTGCTCCTGGCTCAATGAAGCGCCATCGAGGAAGCACTTGGAATAGCACTGGCCGAGCGCGATGTGGCACGAAGCGTTTTCGTCGAACAACGTGTTGTAAAACAGGATGCCGCTGGCCGAGATCGGCGAGGAGTGCGGCACGAGCGCCACTTCGCCGAGACGGCGCGCGCCCTCGTCCGTATCGAGCACCTTGTTCAGCACCTCTTCGCCGCGCGAGGCTTTGGCCTCAACGATGCGCCCGCCCTCGAAACGCACCTGGATATTGTCGATCAGCGTGCCCTGATGCGAAAGCGGCTTGGTGCTCGACACATGGCCCTCCACGCGCAGCGCATGCGGCGTGGTGAAGACTTCCTCGGTCGGTATGTTCGGATTGCAGGTAATGCCGTTCTTGGCGGTGGATGCACCGCCATGCCATTCGTGCCCATCGGCAAGGCCAACCTTCAGATCCGTGCCCGGGCCCTTGAAATGCAGCGAAGCGAAGCGCTCGCCGTTCAGCCAGGCGGAGCGTTTGGCGAGGTTGGCATTGTGTTCGGTCCAGGCGGCGACCGGGTCGCTGACATCGACGCGCGAAGCGGCAAAGATCGCCTTGGCGAGCTTGGCGATCGCGATCGGTTCCGGGTCGTCGGGGAAGACCACCTTGGCCCAGGACGGATTGGGATAGGAGACGATGTTCCAGTTGATGTCGAAATTCGAAATCTTTTCCAGCGCCGGCTTGTAGGCGGTGGACATGGCGCGGTTGGCGCGGCCGACCTTGCCGGCATCCTGCTCGGAAAGCAGCATCGGATTGTCGCCGGAAATCGCCAGACGGGCCGCGCCGTTGGCATAGGCCTTGGCCATGCCCTCGTAGAGCCAGCCGGAGGCGCGGTCAAAGCTCTCCTCGTTGCCGTAACGATAGCGTGCCAGCGTCGTTTCCTCGTCGGAATAGAAGGCGCTCACCAGCCCGGCGCCGGCCTGATAGGCCTGTTCGGTGATGAGGCGAACGAGCGGCAGCGCCACGACAGGTGCGGTGATCACCAGATCCTGGCCCTTCTGCAGCCGAAGGCCGACCTTGACGGCAACTTCCGCAAGCTTTTCCAGCTTGAAGGGATCAACAGGGTTCTGGCTCTGGGGCATGAAAGTCATGGGGCAACCTGCCTTCTGTCATCGACGGTGGGAGGTTGGAAGACTTAGACCCGTTTGCGGCGAAAATGAAGCGCGCTGCATCCGATTTGAGAGCGGCCGGATGCGTGTCCGGCCGCTGATGCGCGTCACGCGGCGGCCGGCATCCTCAGCAGGATCGAATTATGCTTCTCGAGGAATTCCGTCAGGCGCTGCGGATAGTCCTCGCCGACGGCGTTCCGGACACTCGCCCGCGCCGACAGCGCCTTGCGCCAGCGTTTGACCCGATCGAACCCGTCGAAGATGCTGCTGTCGTCGAGCGTATCGAACAAATCGAAATACCGAAAGATCGGTCCAAAAACGGCATCGACGAGGGTGAAGCTGGTCCCGGCGAAATAGGGGCCTTCCTTCAATGCGCCCTCGATCGTCGCGAATTTGGCAATGAGCGCCTCGCGCTTGGCCTTCAATTGCGCCGCATCCTGCGCCGTCTCATAGCCCCAGAGATCGGAAAGCACGGAGGAGCCGAATTCCATCCATCCGCGATGGCGCGCGCGGGTCAGCGCGTCGGCGGGATGCAGGGCGGCACCCGCCTGCGTTTCCTCCAGATATTCGCAGATAACGCTGCTTTCGAAGAGTATCTCTTCGCGCCCGCCCTCCTCTTGTATCCGGAGCAGCGGCACCTTGCCGAGTGGCGAGATTTTCAGGAACCAGTCCGGCTTGTTGGCGAGATCGATATTGATGCGCTCGAACGGCACACCCTTTTCGAGAAGCGCGATCGCGGCGCGCTGCACGTAGGGGCAGAGATGATGACTGATGAGGGTCAGCTTGCTCATGAAAGTCTCCTGGCGGTTGGCAAAGGATCGGCAATGAGATCCATGCAAATGCATCTAATATTGCTTGCAGTAAAATTCAAGATAGATGTAATTGCATTTATGTCAGAGAATATGCCCAAACCAAACGAAACCGCCGTCTCGGCCTGGACGAGCATCATGCGCGCCCGCGAGCGGCTGCTCGGCGCGATCGAATCCGACCTGAAGGCGGCGGACCTGCCGCCGCTCGGCTGGTATGACGTGCTTTGGGAACTGGTGCGCTCGGAAGACGGCAGGCTGCGCCCCTATGAGATCGAGGAGCGGACATTGCTCGCGCAATATAACCTTTCCCGCCTGCTCGACCGGCTGGAAAGAGAGGGCCTGGTGCGGCGCGAGGTCTTCGCTAGGGATGGGCGCGGCCGCTGGGTGGTGATCACCGATGCCGGCCGAAAGCTTCGGGAGCGCATGTGGGCCGTCTATGGCAAATCAATCGAGACCCATATCGGCTGCAAGCTTGCCGAAAGCGAGGCAAAGACGATCAGCGGGCTGCTGGATCGCTTCCTCTAGTTAGAGCATGATGTCGTCCGAAAACCGCCTGCACATTTCGGCATCAGGCTCAGATCAGGCAATCAGCGGCGCGGCGACGGCTTTCAGCGCCCTCAACGCATCCTTTGGATCGAGACGTACCTGTAGCCCGCGTTGCCCGCCATTGATATAGACGAGCGGCTCGGCGAGGGCGGCCTCCTCGACCGCGGTCGGCACCGCCTTCTTCTGGCCGAAGGGGCTGATGCCGCCGACATGATATCCCGTCAGCCGCTCGGCATCGGCAGGTTTCATCATATTGGCCGATTTGCCGTGAAACGCGCTCGCAAGCTTCTTCATGCTAACCTCGCGGTCCGAGGGCACGACGACGCAGACCGGCTTGCCGTCCACTTCCGCCATCAGCGTCTTCAGCACCCGGTGCGGAGCTTCGCCGAGCGCCTCGGCCGCCTGCAGCCCGACGCGCTCGGCGCCAGGGTCGTAATCATAAGTGTGGACGGTGAAGGCGACGCCTGCCTGAGTGAGAGCCTGTGTCGCACGCGTGGTCTTGGACATCGCTCAGCGCTCGAATTTTTCCGAATACATCTCTGGCTTGAAACCGATCAGCAGCTTGCCCTTCGTCTCCAGCACCGGCCGCTTGATCATCGACGGCTGATCCAGCATCAGCGCGATCGCCTTCTCTCTGGTCAGGTTCTCCCGATCGGCATCGGGAAGCTTGCGGAAGGTGGTGCCGGCGCGGTTGAGCACCGTATCGAGACCGGCTTCGTCGATCCAGGCTTCCAGATGCGCGCGGTCGATGCCGAGCGCCTTATAATCGTGAAACTCATAAGCGACGTTGTGCTCTTCCAGCCATCTGCGGGCCTTCTTCATCGTGTCGCAATTCTTGATGCCATAGATGGTGACGGCCATGCCCAATAATCTCCGTGTGATGACAGCGGGATAACATGCGCGCGGACCAGCGCAAACGCCGTTCGCTGTTTTGTCCCTTTCGATCTGCGCCGAAAACGCGGCGCAAAACCTGCTGCCTCAATTCTCCAGCGTGCCTGCCTTGCGCGTGGCCTTGGTGGGGCTGGAGGAAGCGATCTTCATGAGGTCGCCGCGCCGTCGCACCAGTCGGTAGGACGTCCGGGTCAGGATCAGGCCGTCCTGTGGTGCGGTGAGATCAATGCTGCCGCCCGGCTGCCCGGGTCGGGTGACGATCGTCGCCAGAAGGTCGCCTTGTAATATCCTCTCGCCGATATTGCGATGAAAGAGCACGGCTCCGCCTTCGGGAGCGCGGATGATCTCGACATTGTCGAGCGGCACGGCCGGACCCGAGAATACGACTGCCGCGGTTTCGTCGCTGTGAACGATCCCGCGTGCTGCGAGGAAACGCCAGAGCCCTTCCGCATCCTTCTTTGCCAGCACAGGATCCACATCGCGTTTGCCCCGCAACTCGACGGTGACGGAGAGTTTGCCGGGCAGTCGAGATCGGCGCTCGCCGGCAATTTCATACTTCCAGGCAAAGCCGACGGCCTCTTCGAAGGCCGAGCTTTCGCCATCCGAAAGCAGCACGGCCTCCATGCCGAGTGCAGCCGCGAGATCGCCCGCCTCCGGCCAGAAAGCCTCGTCGATATAGGCATATTGCAGGGATTCGTCGTCGCAATGCAGGTCGAGAACCAGATCGGCCCCAAGCGCCATATGCAGGAGCTGTCGCTTCAACCTATCCGTAGCTGGGTAACGATCGAGGTCTTCGATCAGCATGCGTCGGTCGGCAATGGAGATCAGCGGGAAATCGCGATTGAAGTTGGTGCGAGAACCAAGGTCGAAACGGCCCTGCAGCTCGCCGAAATGCCATTGCGCCGCGCCGATCGGATTGGCCTGCGGCACGATGGTGATATCGCCCGCGATCCCGTCTTCGCTTTCCGCCTGCCGCAGCCTTTCGCTAAGGAAATGCAGGAGCGCCGTTCCCGGCAGCTCGCCGGCATGAAGGGCCGCCTGGATATAGATCTTTGGCGCCTCCGGATCGCGGCCGGCAAAACGCAGCACCGGCAATCGCCACTCCGTTCCCGGCGTATCGCCCGGGATGATGATCTCTGAAACGTCCATGCTGTCTTCGCTCCCGTCTGCAATTCCGAACAGGTCTTCCGAGCTTTATGCGCGGAAATTGCGCGAGTGCAAGCTCAGCCGAGCAGCGGCCAGCGATCGACGATCCGGTGTTCGGTTTTTCCGAGCAGGCTGTGGATCAGCAGGAATTCATGCGCCATCCATGAAACCGGCGCGTCGAGGGTCGTCGGCGGCACGGTCTTGCGGTCGTAGAGCAGCGTCATATGCGGCGTGAAGCTGCGGCTGATATTGTGTGGCAATCCCGTATTGTGCATGCCGACGCCCAGCTGGACATGCAGGCGCATAAGCGGCTTCCGCTCACCTTCACCGCAAAGTACGAGCGGCCGTGCCTTGCCCTCCCGTCGAAAGCTCATGATCCTGTCGAACCTGATCTCGATCGGCGCGCCCTCGACCGTGGCGCCTGCCTGGCGTGCAGCAAACACTGTGTCCTCCGGCAGTTCGTCATAGTCGCCGACAGCGATAACGCTCACATGCAGTGTCGAAAGGCGCGGTTTTGCGGAAAGGGAGAAAGTTTCGCCATGGCCATCGGCGATCGCCGCCACCTGCCGCTCGATGGTCGAGGGAGGACGGAGAGCGAAGAACGCGATGTCCGCCGCTGCTCCGCCGTCCAGGCTGGCTTGGGCCATGGCCGAAGTCGAAGGGAATCTGGTTCATGGGCTGTCAGGTCGTCGTCGCCCGCCTCATCGTTCCAAAAGAACAACGAAAGATATCCCGAAAGCCTGGAATATCAAGAACAGAAATAGAACGTTCGCGCAAGAAACGGGTTGAAACTGCAGCCGCCCCGTACGATTTTGAGGATACTTGAAACGCGGAGGCTATGTCATGGCTGAGACAAGGCACCACTATCTCATCTTCGAAATTGCGGGCGGCTTTTGCGGCATCGCCTGGAGCGACGCCGGCATTGTTCGTTTCCAGCTGCCGACAAAGACGGCGGAGGCTACCGAGCGGCTGCTTCTGCGCCGTCTGCCCGATGGTGAGCCGGGCGCGCCCACGCCTCAGGTTCTCAAGACCGTCGCGGCGGTGAAACGCTACTTCCAGGGTGAGGAAACGGATTTTTCCGAGGTCGAACTCGATCTCGCCGGCCAGGATGCCTTCTTCAAGGATATTTATGCGGCCGCGCGGCGCGTCGGCTGGGGCCACACGACAACCTACGGCGCGCTGGCGAAAGAACTCGGCGTCGGGCCGGAAGCCGCCCGTGATGTTGGCCAGGCGATGGCGAAGAACCCCGTCGCCCTGATCATCCCCTGCCACCGGGTGCTGGCCGCCGGCGGCAAGATCGGCGGCTTCTCCGCTCCCGGCGGCTCGTCGTCGAAGGCCCGGATGCTGGAGCTCGAAGGCGTCCAGCTCGGCCCGCCGCCGCCCGCCCAGCAGTCGCTGGGCTTCTAGGCGACGGCGATAGCTGATCCTCAATGCGGGCTGGCCGTCGGCCGGATGATGATCTCGCTGACATCGACGTCGTCAGGCCGGCTGATGGCATAGAGGATCGACTTGGCGACGGCCTCGGCACTGATCGTGATCGCCCTGAATGCCTTCATCGCATCCCGCGCCGTCGGATCGGTGATCGTGTCGGCCAGTTCCGATGTTGTGGTGCCGGGAGAGATGACGGTCACGCGGATGCGATCGGTTTCCTGGCGCAGCCCGTCCGAGATCGCGCGGACGGCGAATTTTGTCGCGCAATAGACGGCGGCTGTTGGAGAGACGCTATGGCCGCCGATCGAAGACAGGTTGACGATCTGCCCCGATCCCTGCGCCTTCATGATCGGAAGAGCCGCCGCGATACCGTAGAGAACGCCCTTGATGTTGACGTCGACCATTCGGTCCCACTCGTCGACCTTGAGGGCGTCAAGCGGAGAGAGCGGCATGACGCCGGCATTGTTGACGATCACATCGAGCCGGCCGAATTCGGATCTGGCGAAACCGGTGAAGGCCTCCACCTGCGAGCAATCGGTGACGTCGAGCTTTCGAAAGCGTACGTTGCCGCCCCCGGTCTCGATTTCAGCGGCGAGCGCTTCCAGGCGGTCGGTGCGGCGCGCGCCGATCACGAGATGAGCGCCGGCGGCGGCCAGCACCTTTGCCGCTGCCTCACCAATGCCGCTGCTGGCGCCGGTAATGGCAATGACTTTTCCGTTGATGTCGGACATTTCAAGCTCCTTTTCTGTGGTTGCCGGACGCCGCGGCGCGAGGCTAAGGGTTCGGTGATTCAGGTGGGAAAATCGGTGCTGCGGCTCGTTTCCGCCCAGGCGTCGAAGTTTGCGCGCAGCGCATCGAGCCGCTCGCGAGCGATCTTCAGGGCGGCTGTTCCAAGCAGCAGGCGCAGCGGCGGCTCGTCCGCCTCAAACGCCGAAATGATGGCGGTCGCCGCGCGTGCGGGATCGCCGGGCTGATTGCCGGAGACCGAACGGGTGGCCTGACGTCGCTTGCCAGATGTCTCGGCGTAATCGCCGATGATCATTCTGGACTCTACCATCGACCGGCCGGCCCAATCCGTGCGGAAGGCACCCGGCTCGATGATCGTCACCTTGATGCCGAGCGGCTTGACCTCATGGGAGAGGGATTCCGACAAGGCTTCGACCGCGAACTTGGTGGCATGGTAGTACCCTGTCGCAGCGAAGGCGATGAGCCCGCCGAGCGAAGAAATATTGAAGATATGCCCGCGCCGGCGTGCCCGCATGCCCGGCAGCACATGCTTGGTAACGCCGATCAGTCCAAAGACATTGGTCTCGAATTGGGCGCGTATTTCCGCATCCTCGCCCTCTTCGATGGCTGCGAGATAGCCATAGCCGGCATTGTTGACGAGGACGTCGATGGCGCCGAAATGCGTCTCGGCGTCGTGAACCGCATTGGCAATGGAGCGGGCATCGGTCACGTCGAGCGCAAGGGTAAGCGCACGGTCTCCGTGCTCTGTTTGCATATCCGTCAGGGTCTCGTGCCTGCGCGCCGTGATGGCGGCGCGCCAGCCGCGTGCCAGAACAGCTTCGGCAAGTGCCCGGCCGAGGCCGGACGATGCGCCGGTGATGAACCAGATGGGTGTCGTGGAAGACATGATCGTCATCCTTTCCGGCCGCCAGGTGCGGCCTGTAATGTTGCACACCGGCGGCATGTTATTTGCGCCGAAGCACCATACCGGCGTGATGGAGCGTATTGCCGTCGGCGGTGAAGCCGGTGTCGTCCCAGTATTCGATGTGGCTGCCGGTGACTTCGTAGCGGCCTTGGTGGGCGCTCTCTCGGCTGCCGCGTGCCTCGTCGTAGCGGCCGCTGGGCAGAAGTTCGTGGCGGATGCGGCCGTCGTCCGTGACCCACATGCCGATATAGGGATGTTGTTGCATGGTGTTCTCGCTTACTGCTCCCTCGCAGGGATGGTGTCGCTGACGACAGGAAGATAGCGATCTCAATCCGCGTGATTAAGTTGCCAATCCGAGATGCCTTGGTTAGAAGTGCTAACCAATGGCCGATGATCTCGAAGGCATTTCAGTTTTCCTTGCCGTGGCGGAGGCGCGGAACTTCCGCCTGGCCGGCGAACGGCTCGGCGTCACCCGCTCCGCCGTCAGTCAGGCCCTGCAGCGCCTCGAGGATCGGCTCGGCGTCGCCCTGGTCCAACGCACCACGCGCAGCGTCAACCTCACCGAAGCCGGCGAAGTGTTCCTCGATACCGTTCGTCCCTCGGTCCGGCAGGTCAGGGATGCTATGCAGACGGTGCGGGAAATGCAGGCGCGTCCAAGCGGCCTGTTGCGGATCACGGTATCCTCGATCGCAGAAAGCTTCCTGTCCGGCACATTGCTCGCCGGCTTCATCGAAGCCTGCCCGGACATCAAACTCGATATCACCATCACCGATGAGGAATTCGATATCGTGGAGGCCGGCTTCGATGCCGGTGTCCGGCTCGGCGAGGTGATCGAGCAGGACATGATCGCAATTTCAGTCTCCAAGCCACAGCGGCAATGCCCAGTCGCGTCTCCCGCTTATCTCAAGCGCCGCGGCCATCCCACCCATCCCCGTGACCTGCAGAACCACGCCTGCATCGGCTGGCGGCCGCGCCCCGACACGGCGCCTTATCGCTGGGAATTCACCGAAAACGACCGCGACTTTGACGTCGCCGTCGATCCGGCCGTGACGACCAACGACATGGGAATGATGATCCGCATGGCCTGTGCGGGAGCCGGTATCACCTTCGGCATGGTGGAAACCTTCCAGCCTTATTTCGATCGCGGGGACCTCGTGCCACTGCTGGAAGATTTCTGTCCGCCCTTTCCGGGTTTTTACCTCTACTATCCCAGACGCCAGAGGCAGCCGCTGAAGCTGCGTGCGCTGGTCGATTACCTGCGGAAGGTGGAGGGGCGATGACGCTCGGGGGAACCATCGCTACCGTATGACGCGAGGAACATGCGCACGCCGGCTGCGGCATGACGTTGAAGCTCCGCCGGTTTCGGAATGGCGCCGTCGCCCAGGAGCATGGCACGGTTCAGCGGTTCGCCCATGATTAACCAGTTGAATTGCGAAGCCGCAACGCCCGGATCATCAATCGTCAACAAACCGCGATCGGCCAGGCGTTTGAGCGTCACGGCGAACGCCGCCATTGCGCGTTTGGGGCCGCCGTCAAAGAGGGCCTTTGCCAATTCGGGGAAGCGGTCGACCTCGCCAATGACCAGGCGACGCAATTGCATCACGCGCGGCGTCAGCACGATGGCAAGCTGCCGGTTCGCATAACGCTGGAGATAATCAGCAACGTCTTCGCCCTCAGCCAGATCAGGCGTTTCATTGTGGACGCCGTCGCTTGCCTGGTTGGTCATGCTGCTCACGATCTCCACGAACAGCGTCTCCTTGCTTGGAAAGTTTTTGTAGACCGTCTGTTTCGACACTGCCGCAAGCGCTGCGATCTCGTCCATGTTGGTGGCCAGGTAGCCTTTTTGCAGAAACGTTTCCGTGGCTGCTTTGAGGATGGCTTGCCGCTTCTGCGCTGACCGGTCCGACGATTTGAGCCCTTCCGTGGCCATAAGCTTGTTCCCCTATCCGTTGACTCACAGTACTGGACGGTCTAGTTTGATTCAAGCGCAAATCCGACAGGAGCATCAATCATGTACGTCCAGTTTGCCGAACTTCCGGTGTTCGACCAAGATCGAGCCAAGGCATTTTACGTGGATGCCTTTGACTGCCAGGTAGCCGCCGACCAGCCCATGGGCAAGGACGGCTGGAGGTGGATCGAACTCCGGTTCGCTGGCGCGGAAACGACATTGCATTTCCTCAGACGCGGGAATGAGGCTCGTTCCAATGAGCCTGTTCTTGTCTTTGTGGATGATGATGTCGAGGCCACCGTCGAGAGACTCAAATCGCGAAATGTCGAAATCGTGTCAGAACCACAAAGGGCGCCTTGGCAACCGGGACGCACCATTGCGGAATTTCGGGACAGCGAAGGCAACCGCATCATGATCGCCAGCCGATGATATCAAATCCCCACCTGACCGCGTCTTGTTCGTGTGGCAGGGTCGAGCTCAAAGTGTTCGGCGCGCCAATCGTCAGCAACGTCTGCTACTGCGACGATTGTCAGAAGGGCTCGCACCAAATCGAGGAACTACCTGGTGCAGGCCCCGTAGGCGATCCTGATGGTGGAACGGCCTATGTCCTTTACCGAAAAGACCGCATCGAATGCTCAACCGGGAGCGCGCTCTTAAAAAACTACAAGCTCAAAGAGAATTCGGCGACCAACAGGGTTGTCGCAACCTGCTGCAATTCGGCAATGTACATGAGCTTCGACAAGGGCCCGTTCTGGGTTTCGGCATACAGGGCTCGGTTCCGAGGAGACCTGCCACCCTTGCGGATGCGAATCTGCACGAAGTTCAAGCCCGACGACGTCATCCTTCCGAATGACCTCCCGAGCTATCGAGGTTACCCCTTGCGGTTCATGGCAAGGCTTTTGGCCTCGGGGGCCGCAATGTTATTGGGTCGTTGAACTTCGGCTGCCCGCCTCGCCGATCCGCGGCGTGCTGGGCAACCATAGTCGGCGCCGATCGGTCGATTCTCGATCTTCGTTCGACGGGCCATTGAATGCGTTGACGAAAAAAATCTCCGTCTCGTTGGCGCGCCAAGATTGCGGGCGGCTGACCGCAATCTTGCCTTGCATGCCGCCAATTCGTGCGCTACATACTGAACCAAATGGTTCAGTATTCTAGACCCCGTCTCGATGCCTCATTCGCTGCGCTGTCGGACGCCACCCGACGCGGCGTGTTGGAGCAACTCGGACGTGCAGACGCTTCGATCACGGAGCTTGCCGAGAAGTTCCACATGACCCTCACGGGCATGAAGAAGCACGTCGGCGTCTTGGAGCAGGCGGGACTCGTCACTACGGAGAAGGTCGGGCGCGTGCGGACCTGCAAGCTCGGCCTACGCGGACTGGAGGAAGAGGCGGCGTGGATCGAGAGCTATCGCCAGCTCTGGGACGCACGCTTCGATGAGTTGGACAAGATTGTCGAGGAGTTGAAACGGAAGGAGAAAGTCGATGGACCAGGGAAGAGATAATGAATCCAAACCCATGAGTAGCGACACGACAGTCGAACGGAAGTCCGATCGTGAGCTCGTCGTTACGCGGACCTTCAACGGCCAGGTGCGCATCGTGTTCGAAGCGTGGACCAAACCCGAGCTGTTCATGCGGTGGTGGGCGCCGAAGTCGATGGGAGTGCCCATACTTTCCTGCGAGATGGATATTCGTACCGGAGGCGGGTATCGTATCGAGTTCGGCCACGATCCCTCGGAGGCTTGGGCATTCTTCGGTAAGTACATCGAAGTGATACCGAACGTGCGCCTCGTCTGGACGAATGAGGAAAGTGACGGTGGCGCCGTAACCACGGTGACCTTCGAGGAACAAGGCGACAAGACGCTGCTGGTCCTGCACGAACTTTATCCCTCGAAGGAAGCTCTCGACGAGGCCATCGCCGGGATGGAGGGTGGCCTGCCCGAGCAGTTCGAGCAGTTGGACGAGCTTCTCGTCATCCTGGGCGCGAGCGCCGGAGGGTCATGACGCGCCTCAGATATTGAGGGGCGAACGGGAACGAGGTTCAGACGGCGACGAAAATTGCCGCCGAAACTAGGCTATTGCCCCCGTTCGTGTCCCTCACTCCCACTCGATTGTTCGAAGCCCATCTAGGTCGTTGATCTAGCTGGGTTTTTTCTTGTTTGACGCGCGAAAAACCGACCCACGGGCCGTCAAAATGTTACGGTGTTGATTTCAAAGGAAAAATCGCACAAAAAATATTTTGAGCGGTTTCGGTATCTATCGAGGTCGATCGCCCCTCGGAACTGATTTTCGGCTGCTTGGCGTCGCTCCAGAGCCCACCGAAAAGTACCGTCATGTCTCTATAGCAGAGTTCACACGCCCGATCGAGAGTTCCTGCCTGCGGTTCTTGGTGGCCTCAGGCGCCGCTAGCGCGCATCGGCGCGGTGCCTTGCTGGGGGTGGACCCGGGCGCGCTCGACCGCCCCTACGCTTCACCGCTAGCTTTCTGGCGGAACCGGGCAGTTCCCGCAGCCGGTAGACACTGGGATCGACTCCAGTCGGGACTGGAAAAATTGTAATCTTGGTGCTACATATCCCGCCGATCTGTAGTGCGAAGGTGGCAAATGCCTACTCCACATACCCCTCCCGCGGCCGTGCGCCGCGCCCTGCGGAAGCTCGGCGCGGATATCCACGACGCCCGCCGCCGTCGCAAGCTGCCTATGGCGGTCGTGGCGGAGCGTGCTTTCACATCCCGGTCGACCCTACAAAGGGTCGAAGCCGGCGACACCAATGTCAGCATAGGCATCTATGCCGGCGTGCTGCAGGCCCTCGGCCTGCTCGACGGCCTGAGCCAGGTCGCCGACCTCAGCAACGACAGCGTCGGACAGGCGTTGGCCAGCGCCGATCTGCCCAAGCACATTCATCTCAAGCGGCCATCCGGATCGTCCCGCGATGGCTGACTTCGAGGTTCATATCGATCTGGACGGCCGGACACGCTCGATTGGGGTGGCGAGAAGCAATCGCGTTCGCGGCACGGAAACGATCCTCTTCGAATATGACGATACGTGGCTCGATGACCCGGACCGCTTCTCTCTCGAGCCCGCCCTTGCTCTGACCCGCGGCGCCTTCGCCCCTCCTGCTGGACTGGCAACCTTCGGGTCCATTGGCGACTCGGCGCCCGATACCTGGGGTCGCCGCCTGATGCAGCGTGCCGAACGCCGCCTGGCGGAGCGCGAAGCTCGCGCCGTTCGCACCCTCGCGGAAAGCGACTATCTGCTCGGTGTCGCCGACGAGACCAGGCTTGGCGCGCTCCGCTTCCGCTGGGTCGGCGACGAGGTTTTTCAGGCGCCGATCCGCGATGGCGTTCCCGCCCTGATCGAGCTTGGCAGACTGCTCCAGATCACCGAGCGGATTCTCCGCGACGAGGAAACTGACGAAGATCTCCAACTCATCTTTGCCCCCGGCTCCTCCCTTGGCGGCGCGCGTCCGAAGGCGTCGGTCATCGACCAACATGGTCGCCTCTCCATCGCCAAGTTCCCGAAAGAGACCGACGACTACAGCATAGAGACCTGGGAGGAGATCGCGCTGCGGCTCGCCGGTCAGGCCGGTATCGCCACTCCCGATCATGAGCTGATCGATATCGCCGGCAAGGCAGTCATGCTCTCACGGCGCTTCGACCGCGATGGCGCGACCCGCATCCCGTTTCTGTCGGCGATGGCGATGATGGGCGCCAGGGATGGCGAGCGCGGCAGCTACCCGGAGATCGTCGACGCCCTCGCGCAGCACGGCGCCCAGGGAAAAACCGACGCCCATGCCCTTTACCGGCGCGTGGTCTTCAACGTCCTGATCTCGAACGTCGATGATCACCTGCGCAATCACGGTTTCCTGTGGCTGGGAAAGGCCGGATGGTCGCTCGCGCCAGCATACGACCTGAACCCTGTTCCCACCGACCTCAAGGCGCGGGTTCTGACGACGAACATCGATCTCGATGAAGGAACCTGCTCGCTGGACCTGCTGGAAGCCGCCTCGGAGTTCTTCGCACTCACGCTGCCGCAAGCGCGCATCGTCATCAAAGAAGTCGCGGCGGTGACCGCGACATGGCGCGACGCCGCCAAGGCGGTCGGCGCTCGGTCGGCGGAGATCAACCGCATGGCCAGCGCTTTCGAGCATGACGACCTCAAGCGGGCGCTGGCGTTATGACGAGAACCTTCCTGCACAGTTTCGATCCGCCAGCATCCAGCCCTGTCACGGGCGCGACCGTCGACCTCGACGTCTCGGAGATCGAGGACGCCGGTATTCGCGAAGTGTTGCAGACGCCAGGGGCTGCATATGGCGCGTGGTCCATCCTCGACGCGCTGTTGACGCCAACCGGCGCGGGCACACCCTTCATCTTCCGAGAACCGCTCGGACAGGCCCGCGAAGTGAAGGTTGCACTATCCGGCCTGTTCGGCCGCTTCGTGGCCCGCGCCTATCTCGAACGTTACTTCAACCTTTCGATCTTCGCGCATCTCGGCAGCCGCATCATCGACCTCGATCGTCGCCGGCAGGTCAAAGTTACGCGCCTGTTCCGTGGCGACCTGCCTGACTGGATCGCCTGCGCATCCGACCTGTCATCCTTGACCGTGGCCGAGGCCAAAGGCTGCCACGACAGTGGCGGCCCGGCCAAAGCGTTGAACCGCGCCTGGGCTCAGGCTGGACGGATAGATATCACCGCCGGAGGCAGTAAGGTCACAGTGAAGCGCATCGCCATCGCGACACGCTGGGGAATGGCGGCGCCAAGTCCCACCGAAGCCCACCTCTCGGTCCGCGATCCGGTCGATGAAGGCGAGCCGATCAAGCCGGAGGAGAAAGACGCGCTCTTCATCGGGCTTCTCCGCCTCCATATCGCCAATCTCATCAAGTCGCTCGGGCACGCGGAGCTCGCCAGCGCCCTTCGCGGCCTCACCCAACAGCCGTTCGCGCGAAGGCTCCAAGGGGATCTCCAACGCGCCCGGTCACTGCTGGATGCCGTGCCGGTAAGAGAAGTGGAAAAGGCAACGGCGATGGGCGGACTGATCGGAGGGATCGTCACCCGCGCCGGGCCCGTCGCCGACACTGACGTCGCGCCCGCCGATCAGGAGGCGCTCGCTCGCCTCAACCTCCGGCCAGTCTTCGTCGGCATCGAGCGCGATCTCATCCGTGCCGCTATCGACGCGGAGCTGCAAACCGTTCGTACCCGCCTGACGCAGACGGTGGGCCCGGATGAATTTGCGCGACCGGATCGCGCCGGCGGCTGGATCATCCCGCTTGGTGAGGAGCGCCGCATCATCGGCAGCACCTGAACCAGCGGCCACCGAACATAGGCTTCAATGGGAAACAGCCGGCCGCAGCAGACATGGCACGATCAGGGGGCGAAACAATGGAAGCACAGGAGAACGATCTCTCGAATGAGGCAGCAGCGCTCGCCGACATCCTCAAATGGTCGGCGGACCTACCGGCTTGGCAACGCGACGCGCTGCGGCGGCTGTGCGGCCAATCCAATTTGGAAGCAGCCGACATCACAGCCTTCGTCGGCATTTGCAAAGGCGACGCCGCAGGCGTGCCGCTCGACGCGAGCCATGTCAGGGATCCCGCAGCCAGCCATGCCGTAGTCAGCCTCGGCGCCCTCTACGGCCTCTCGCATGTCAACGCGCTCGCGGCGGGCGAGCGCTTGTCCTTCGGCAAATCGGGCCTCACCGTCATCTACGGTGACAACGGTGCCGGCAAATCGGGCTATGCCCGCGTCCTGAAGCAACTCTGCCGCGCGCGCTCACCAAAGGGCGACGCAATTCTTCCGAACATCTATGCCGCTTCATCAGGCACGCCGTCCGCCAGCGTCGACTTCTTCATCGGCGGACAGAAGCGAAGCACATCCTGGACCCAGGGCTCAGCGCCTGATCCGATGCTGTCTGCCGTCAGTGTCTTCGACTCGCGCACCGCCAACGTCCATGTCGAGAACACCAACGATCTGGCCTATACGCCGCTGCCGCTCCGGATCCTCGCCGGCCTCGCGCAGGCATGCCAGGATGTGAAGTCCAAACTGGCCGCCGAGATAAAGGCGCTCCAGGAGCAAACACCTGCGATCCTGTCGAAGCCCGAATGCAAGCCGGACACGCTGGTCGGCAAGCTGATCGCCGGTCTGTCGGGCAAGACCAAGCCGGAATCAGTCGAGAAACTCGCCGGCCTGACGGCGGACGAAGAGGCCCGGCTCCAAACGCTCAACACCGACCTGGCCAGCGACCCTGCGCGCACAGTGCGGGAGCGACAGCAGCAGCCTCACGGATGGCTGATGCAATCTCGTCTTCGCTGCGTCCTCCGTTGATAGCGATGCGCCCGCCGAAGACGAAGTGAGGAACTGACCTGACCCCGGTTGCCATCGATCGGGCCGCCTCCTGCTCGACACGTCTATGTTGCACGGGGTCAAGCGCTATCGCACGAGCTTCTTCCCGTTCGAACCCGTAGGCCACGGCGATATCCGCAAGGACATCGGCGTCTGAGATGTTCCTTGCTTCCAGAAAATGCGCATCAGTGATCGCGACGGCGAGCGGATGCTGCGTGCCCCGTGCGCGCGCCGCAAGGATTAACCCGTGGGCCGCCTGTGTTCTGTAAGTCCAGAGTTGGCGGCTCAGGTTGAGGTCAAGGCCAGACGCCCGAGCCTCCGCCTCGGGCCGGGCGAAGGAGGCCTTCGGATCCGTCATGCCGTAACGCGACAAGAGAAGATCGGGAATGTAGAGGCCCTCCTCCGGCGCATCGGGAAGCAGAAGGACCGGGTGCTGGCGTATATCGGCATCCAGCTCAGGGAAACGTTCCGCCAGGACCTTGTCGAGACGGTGATGCCCGATGATGCACCATGGGCAGGTGATCTCGGTGTAAAGATCGATTTGCAGCATTATCTCATCCTTCTGGTCATTGAGCCGACAGTCTTGGATTAATCTGAGCCGTTTCGCGTCGACCGCGACGCCTTCCATCCCCAAGTCAGGACGCGCCATCGACCGAGGGCAAGCCAGGGTCGATACCGGTCATCTTGACGGACACATCCCACAGTCGCTTGGCGAGCTGGGGGTTCCTCGCCTCCTCTGAGGGAAGACCTTCACCGGAAGGACCGCGCAGTCCAGAAAACCCCGTCGGCCCATAGTAGCCGCTGGGCTTTATCCGCCCGGTCGCTGCGTGCAGCGCGCCCCAGGCGCCCATGGCGGGCGTGGCGAATAGAAAGCCGATCAGCGACATCACTATGTTGCCCCACCAGCTGCCGCGGGCGAGGTTTGTTCCGACAAGACCTGGGTGGCAGGCCACCGCTGTTACCGGCGCTCCCGCCGCCCTCAGCCGCCGATCCAGCTCGAAGACGAAGAGCAGGTTCGCGAGCTTGCTGGCGCCATAGCGTGGAAGCCACCGGTAGCTCTTCTGAGCGTTAAGGTCCTCCCATTCGATCTTCGCGCCCTTATGCTGCCCGCTGCTCGTGACGACGATGCGCGATCCGGGCGTTTCCATGAGCTTCGGCAGCATGAGCGTGGTGAACGCGAAGCAGCCAAGATGATTGACGCCGAACGTCTGCTCGAAGCCCTGCGCTGTGTGCTTCAGCGTCGGCCCCTGCACGCCGGCATTGTTGATCAGCACGTCGACACGCGGCTCCTTGGCGGCGAGTTCAGCCGCCCGTCGCACGCTCGCCAAATCCGCCAGGTCAAGTGGCAGGAGCGCGAGCTCAGCTCCCGGAGTCTTTTGACGAATCCGGCTGATCGCGGCTCTCGCCTTCGCTTCGTCGCGGCACGCCAGCAACACCCGCGCGCGCCGCGCCGCCAGCGCGCTCGCCACTTCGAAGCCTATGCCCGTATTGGCCCCCGTGACGATGAAGCACTTGCCTGACTGATCGGGCACATCGGCCGTCGTAAATCCCTTGGATGGCATAGATTTCTCCTCGCTCTCGACGCGGGTTTGGGAAGTTACGGGCCGCCATGCCGGATCGAGTGCTGCACCGGCGGCAGTCGCAGCGCATGTCCGCCAAACAAGTCTGATGAGCCATCCGCCCTCAGATGTGATCGGCTATCCCCGGCGCGGCGCGCACGTATTCTTTGGCTGCGACCTGACCGACCAGGAATTTCGCAAGGTTCCCGCGGGACAGCTTCATGCCGAGCTTCGTCTTGCCGTACCAGCCAGCGTCCACTTGGCCTGTTGCGGGCCCATCCTTGAGGTTGGGAATCCGAACCAGGGTCCAGTCGAGGCCGGATTTGCTCACCAGTTCAGCGGTGGCTTTGATATCGTCATAGGCGTTGTGAACGATGATCCGGAACAACAGGACGAATGCCTGCGACTTGAGGTCGAAACCGTCCTTCGGATCGCGATATACGGCCGTCGAGATCTGAATGAGGCGACGAACGCTCAGCTCTTCCATCACAGAAATGATCGTGCCGACACCGCGCATGATCGGTCGCTTCTCGCGCGCTTTCAGACTGTTGGGGCCGAGCGCGCTGATCACCGCGTCCGCGCCCGCGACGCATGCCTTGATCGCTTCGCGATCGTTGAGGTCGCCGACGATGACCTTGATCTTGCCATCAAAGGCCGAGAGCTTTCCGGCGTCCCGCGTGTAGACGGACAGCACATAGCCCTGCCGGAGCGCCTCTTCGATAATATGCCTTCCGGTTGGTCCGGTCCCTCCAAACAGAGCGATCTTCATTTCATGTTCCTTTTTGTCTTATCGCTGGGAGTGACTGCTCTGGTTGCTGACATGCAGATTCGTGCCCGCAGCCTGAGCAGTCGGCCGGCTCGCCTTCAGGCGGCCTTTTCAAGGACCGCTTGCACTTGGGCTTCGGCGGCGTCGATGGCAGCCTTGGCCGCCTCAGGCCCGAAGACAGTGCCTTCCACGCGAACGATTTCGATGTCGGTCAGGCCTATGAAGCCCAGGAGGTGGCGCAGATAGCCGGTCTGGAAATCAAAGGCGGCCCAGTCGCCTTCTGAGAAGACGCCGCCTGCGGCCGTGACGACATAGACCTTCTTGCCGGTCAACAATCCCTGCGGCATGCCGGCTTCGTTATAACCAAAGGTCACGCGCGGCCAAGTGATGTGATCGAACCAGGCCTTCAACTGCGACGACAGACCGAAATTGATCATGCCTGAACCCAAGACGATCACGTCAGCAGCCTTCACCTCATCGACGAGTTCCTGCGCAAGGCCGATCGCCTTGAGCTGCTCGGGTGTGCGCGCCTCGGGGGCCGCGACGCGGCCTTGAATGTACGCTTGGCCGATATGCGGGAGCGGGTTAGCCGCCAGATCGCGAGTCAAAACGGTGCCGCCCAAGCGAACCTTGAAGCCTTCGGCGATCTCGGTCGCGAAACGAGTGGACAGGCTCTCGGCGCCACGAGGGCTCGATGTAACGAGGAGGATGTTGGACATGGTTGCTCCGACGTGAACAGGGTAGTAAACTCTTGATACCAACACTATTAAGGTGACTATCCTGTCCCTCGCAAGAAGGCACTCCAATGACACTTAGTGACATTGATTTTCCCACCCCGAGCAAAGGTGACGACTGTCGGATGGTTCGGGAGATCCTTGATCTCGTCGGCGACAAATGGAGCCTGTACATCATCGCAACGCTCAAAGATGGACCAGTTCGGTTCAATGAGCTGAGGCGTCAGATCGACGGCATCTCGCAGCGGATGCTAACGATCACCTTGCGCGGACTGGAACGCGACGGGTTGGTGAAGCGGACATTGTTCCCCACTATTCCGCCGCGCGTGGATTATGAGTTAACGGATGTTGGACGGACGCTTCTTGCGCCAGTAATGGCTCTCGTTACGTGGGCGAACACCAATCAGGAGAACATCCAAAACGCTCGCGTCCGATACGATGCAAGCTAGTTGGCAGCGGTCATCACTTATCCGATTTGCACGCTATGGCACGCTACTGCCGCACAGGCAGAGCTGGGGTCTTCCAACGCGCACGATCTATCGTCTTCTATCTCTCAGTCAGAATTGATGAAGAGAGAAAAGATGAGCCAAGCACCTCAGACGACCCGAAGAACAATCCGCCGGAAACAACTGAGAGAGATCGTGCCTCTGGCAGACAGCACGATTTACGATATGGAGCAGCGAGGCGAATTCCCGCGGCGATTTGCGCTCTCTCCCAGATGCATCGTATGGGACCTAGCCGAAGTCGAAGCATGGCTGCTGGCTCGGCGTGCGGCGCCAATCCGCCGCGCTCAGCACCCGGATGTCACTAAGCGCAGGACGCGGCCGGTCAAAGAGCTGGATCTAGCTCCATCAAAGGCATAGCCGGTGGCAAGAGAACGGGCGTGTGCTTACGTCCTTCCACCCACGCGTCCAGGATATCTGACCATTCCTGCATCATGTGGCGGCGCTGAACTTCGTACTCCGCCTTGTTATAGACGCCGCGCGACGATCGGCCATCCTCATGCGCCAAGCACTTCTCGATCCAATCGCTATTGAAACCCAACTCGTTGAGCAGCGTAGAACCCGTGCGGCGCAAGTCATGGACGGTAAATGGCTCCAGCGGCAGCCCCTCCTTCTTCGCTTGCTCGACAACCGCATAGGTCACGCGATTGAACGTCGCGCGCGACATCGGTGCGTCAGCATCATACCTGGACGGCAGCAAGTATCGTGAGTTACCGGCGCAGGTCTTGAGCGCGATCATGATGTCGAGGGTTTGGCGCGAGAGATACACGTTGTGCGCCTTCGATCGCTTCATGCGCTCCTTCGGGATCGTCCAGACCGCGTTCTCGAAATCCACCTCGTCCCAGACCGCATCCTGCAACTCGCTCTTTCGAACCATCGTCAGCAGATAGAGCTTCATCCCCAGTCGGATCGTCGGCAGGGTCGCGACGTTCTCAAGCTGCCTAAGCATGATCCGGATCTCGGTAGGAGACAGCGAGCGATCCTTCGGCGTGAAGGTGGCGATTGATGCTGGCCCGACGTCGTCGGCCGGATTTGCAACCTTCTCGCCATGGAGAATGGCGAACCCGTAGATCTGCTTCAGGATGTCCCGCACGTGGATCGCCGTTGCTGGCGCGCCGCGATCGACGATCTTCCCACGTTGGGCGCGAAGGTCATCTGGCGTGATCTCCGTCAGCAGGCGGTTGCGCCAAACCGGCAATAGCTCTCGTTCAAAGATGGAACGACGCATCGCTCGGGTGCTGTCAGCCATCGGTGCGTTCACCAACCATTTTTCGCCGAACTCGCCAAAGCTCTTCGCCTCCTTGATGCGACGCTTTTCGCGCTGCTTCTCAATGGCCGGCGACCGGCCCTCAGCGATAGCTCGCCTCGCGTCCAAGCAGAGCTCCCGGGCTCGTGCCAACGAGATTCCATCTCGCCCGTATTTGCCCAGGTAGACCGTCTCGCGTCGGCCATTAAGCCGATAGTCCAGCCTGAACGAGAGCGCGCCAGATGGCGCGACGCGCACATACATGCCGTCGCGGTCCGTCACCTTGTACATTTTCTCTTTGGGTTTCAGCGCTTTGATCGCTGCATCCGTCAACATGGTACGCCACCTCCAAAAAAGTACCGTCGCGCGGTTTTGGGGGGCTCTCGTCGGAAAAATCTGCGTATTGTCAGCAGTTTAGCGCTTAAAAAGTACCGTCAGGAGCCTCATCTGTCCTGACGGTACTTTCAAATCTCACGCCGATCAATATGGGCAAGGACCGTCAACGGGGCCGACGGCTCCGATCTCTGCCCATCGATAGGTATCGATAGGCACCGACACGAATATTTATTTTTATCAGTGGGTTAGATCGCACTCTGGCGTAGTTTTGGATACGCCCGGATGGGCGAAAATCATTCCCACTCGATCGTGCCCGGCGGCTTCGACGTGACGTCGTAAACCACGCGGTTGATGCCACGCACCTCGTTGATGATGCGGGTGGCGGCGCGGCCGAGGAATTCCATGTCGTAATGATAGAAATCCGCCGTCATGCCGTCGACTGACGTGACGGCGCGAAGCGCACAGACGAATTCATAGGTGCGTCCATCGCCCATGACGCCGACGGTCTGGACGGGAAGCAGAACGGCGAAGGCCTGCCAGATGGCGTCGTAGAGACCGGCCTTGCGGATTTCGTCGAGATAGATCGCATCGGCTTCGCGCAGGATTTCGAGCTTCTCGCGGGTGATGCCGCCGGGGCAGCGGATCGCAAGCCCAGGACCCGGGAAGGGATGACGACCTATGAAGCTGTCGGGAAGGCCGAGTTCGCGGCCGAGCGCGCGTACTTCGTCCTTGAAGAGCTCGCGCAGCGGCTCGACGAGCTGCATGTTCATGCGCTCCGGTAGGCCGCCGACATTGTGGTGCGACTTGATCGTCACCGAGGGGCCGCCGGTGAAGGAAACGCTCTCAATCACGTCGGGATAGAGCGTGCCCTGGCCGAGGAAATCGGCGCCGCCGAGCTTTTTCGCTTCTTCCTCGAAGGTTTCGATGAAGAGACGGCCGATGATCTTGCGCTTGGTTTCCGGGTCACTGACGCCTTCGAGCTCGCCGATGAAGCGGTCGGAGGCGTCGACATGCAGGAGATGCAGATTGTAGTGCTCACGGAACATGGCGACGACACCAGCCGCCTCGTCCTTACGCATCAGCCCGTGGTCGACGAGAATGCAGGTCAGCTGGTCGCCGACCGCCTCGTGGATCAGGAGGGCTGCGACGGAGCTGTCGACGCCACCCGAAAGCGCGCAGATGACGCGCTTGTCGCCCACCTGCTTGCGGATTTCGTCAACCGCCTTCTGGCGATAGGCCGACATCGACCAGTCGCCTTTGATGCCGGCGATATTGTGGATGAAGTTGCCGATCAGCTTGGCGCCGTCAGGCGTGTGCACGACTTCGGGATGGAACTGCACCCCGTAATATTTGCGCTTCTCGTCGGCGATAAAGGCGAAGGGTGCGTTGGAGGAGGTGGCGACGACCTCGAACCCCTCCGGCAGCGCCGTGACGCGGTCGCCGTGGCTCATCCAAACCTGGTGGCGCGAGCCGGAGGACCAGAGGCCCTCGAACAGCTGGCAATCCTTATCGACATCCAGAAATGCGCGGCCGAATTCGCGGTGATGGCCGCTCTCGACCTTGCCGCCGAGCTGCATGCACATCGTCTGCTGACCGTAGCAGATGCCGAAGACAGGCAGGCCGCTGTCGAAGATGATCTGAGGCGCTCGCGGCGATCCCTCGTCCACCGTGGAAGCCGGGCTGCCGGAAAGGATCACGGCTTTCGGCTGCAGGCGCTTGAAGCCCTCTTCGGCTGATTGGAAGGGAACGATCTCGCAATAGACGCCGGCCTCGCGCACGCGACGCGCGATGAGCTGGGTCACCTGGCTGCCGAAATCGACGATGAGAACGGAGTCGGGATGTGCTGTCTGGGTCATGGCGAGGCTTTAAAGAAAAGCGCTTCGCCTTGCAATCCGGGAAATCGGCGGCATCGGCTTTTTATTGTTCCGATTGTCCCCGCGCGTCTGAAAGGCGCGGGGCCTTGCCAGGTTCAGAACCAGAAAACGCCGTCCTCCAGCGCCGTGAACAGGCTGTCGACGCCGTAGGAGAGCTTGCGGTCGACGATGTGCAGATATTCGGTCCAGCCCGAGATGTGCTGCAGTTCGACAACGCCGTCGGAAATGCCGCGCAGTCCGATCAGCGGCAGCTTGTAGCCCTGGCAGGCGCGCAGAACCGCATAAGTCTCCATGTCGACCATATCCGCGTCGATGCCGTGATAGGCCGCACCCGAGATGACATTGCCGCCCGTGGAAAGGCTGGCTTCCGGAATGCCGGGAATACGCAACGGCAGTTCCAGCGTCACGGGCAGGTCGAGGAAGGGCGTCTGGCCTTTTTCGAAGCCGAGCGGCGAGGCGTCCATGTCGCGATAGGAAACCGAGGTGACCTGATAGATTTCGGTCTGTTCGAGTTTGGCGGAGCCGGCCGAGCCGAGGGAGACGACGAGATCCGGCAGGTCGTCGGCCGCATCGAGCCGTGCCAGGGCCCTGGTCAGCGCGACGGCCGCTTCCACCGGGCCGACGCCGGTCATCAAAGGTTCGATACGCGAGCGCAGGAAAGGCCCGTATTCGGCCTCCGCGGCCATCACGAAGAGGATGGATTTCCCTGCGACCGATTTCAATTCGAACTTCATCCAGTAATTCCCTCTCTACCGCGAATGACCATCATCGTTCCCGTCATGGAGGCGATAAGTTTCGCCGGCCCGTCGCTGATTGCGTAGCCTCGCCCGTCGGCGACAATGATGGTGGAGCCGGGTTTGGTGATTTCCCCGCGGAACAGGAAACGATCGCCACGCCCCGGCGACATGAGATTGACCTTGAATTCGATCGTCAGGATCGAGGCTTCGGGGTCGATGACGCTGTAGGCCGCAAAACCGCAGGCCGAATCGAGTGCTGCGGAAATGATACCCGCATGCAGAATGCCGTGCTGCTGTGTCAGTTTGACGTCGAAGGGAAGCTCGATCTCGACAACGCCATGTTCGACGCGTGTCAGTTCCGCGCCGATCGTCTGCATCGCCGCCTGGCGCGCAAAATTACGGCGGATTCGCGCGCGGAAATCGCCCCTGTCAGTCTCGCTCATGGCTGCCCCTCTTGAAGCGGCGAAAGTGGCATGGCGCGCCGGATTCGACAAGCTGGACATTGCCGAAATCGAGCCGGGACCGCGATGGAAACCGGGGGCCGTGTCGCTGGGGCAACCTTTCGCCTTCCATCGCCGTGTGGGCCTGGTTCAGCGGGACATGGCGGTCCCGATAGGAAGTGATTGCAGGTTCTCGTTCCGCGCGTATTCTCTTCATCGGTCTCGGAAGGGAGCATCGGAAACATGACGACGATATCGCAATCGGTCCGGAATTTCGAGAATTGGCTGGCCGGCGAACTCGGCGACGATCTCGTCAAGGATGATCTGCGCGACAAGCACGACAAGATGCGCAGCGACGACTTCGTCTTCCTGCGCGCCACCTATTGGCGCTGGTGCGAAATCATCCTCGATATCTGCCCGGAACTGGCAGGCGCGCCCGAAGTGCTGGCGATCGGCGACACGCACCTGGAGAATTTCGGCACCTGGCGCGATGTCGAGGGCCGGCTCGTCTGGGGCGTCAATGATTTCGACGACGCTGCGGTGATGCCCTATGCACTGGATCTCGTGCGTCTGGCGGCAAGCGCCATCCTGGCGCGCGGCGACAATGGTCCCTCGGTCCGCATGATCGGCGAGCTGATCCTGGGCGGCTATCGCAGGGGTCTCGAAAATCCGCTGCCTGTCATCCTCGAGCGCGATTACAAATGGCTGCGCAAGGCGTTGGTGCTGCCAAATTCCGAACGCCGGGAATTTTGGGAGAAATATGAAAACCTGGCTCCCGGTGAGAAGCCGGCGCCATCGGCCTATATCGAGGTGTTGGCAGGCGCGTTGCCGCCGGGGTCTGGTCCCTTCGTGGCAAAGCCGCGCAGCGCCGGCACGGGCAGCCTCGGCCGGCCGCGTTTCGTCGCCTATGCCGAATGGCGGGGCGGCCCGGTGTTGCGGGAGGCGAAGGCGCTGCTGCCCTCCGCTTGGTCGCTTTGCCATAGACCGAAGGACGTGGCGATCCATGCGGGCAAGATCGCGGGCGGCCGGGCGCGCTCGGCCGATCCCCGCTATAACGTCTCCGGTCGCATCCTCCTGCGCCGGCTCTCGCCGAACAGCCGCAAGATCGAGATCGACAAGCACCCGGAGATCCTGCTTGCGCCGACGATGCTCGAATTGATGGGCTTCGAAATCGCCAATTGCCATTCCGACGATCCGGCGGCGGCGGCCATCCTGGAGGACCTGCGGGTGCGCGGAAGCGAATGGCTGCATGAGGCGGCAAGGGCCGCGGCATCGAACATCAGCGCCGAGCAGAAGGCCTATGCGCGCTCCCGCTAGCGACTAAGATATCCGCACGATATGTTGATCCCAGGCGACGTCGCTGCGGGTCGACAGGAAATCGCCATCATAGGAGGAAACGGCAAAGCCGTCTCTTGCCGGCGCGATGCCGGCTGCATCGGAAACGGTCGTCTCTGCCAGCACCTTGCCCGTCCTGGCATCGATGGTCACCGAAGCGCCGCCTTTCGGCGAGGTGACGCCGACGAGGCCTTCGCGGCGATTGACGGCGATCGCCCCGACGTAATTGGCAAGCCTGCGCGTCGTCTCCTCCGGCAGGTCGACGAAGGAAAGATCCTCGCCCTTGGCGAAATGGCCGACGAGCGGCGGCAGATCCCTGCGGTGGCCTTCATACTGGCAGGCGAACCAAATGCGGCCCTTGTCGTCGAGATCGACATGGCGCGTGGAGAGTGCCGACCATTCGGCAGGTAGGATATGTTTTTCGATCAGCGCGCCGGACGCCGCATCGATTAGAACAAGCGACGGCTGCATCGCGCCGAGATTGAGTTTTATCCGGCCGAAATCCGGATGCGTCTCGATGCCGCCATTGGCGACGATGAGAAGCCGCCCGTCATCGGAAACCGTCATGTCGTGCGGGCCGATGCCATAGGTCTCGAATTCGCCGATGCGGGCGAAACGGTCGGTGGCGTCGTAGAGGCCGATCATGCCTCGATTGCCGTCGAAGTCGTTCTCGCTGGCATAGAGGATGCGGCCATCGGGCGAGAACGCACCATGACCATAGAAATGCCGGTCCTCCCGGGAGTTGATGACGACCGGTTCGCCCTTGTTCCTGGGATCGAAGATCATCGCATAGGTGCCGGGTCGGCGCGCAAAGGCGACGGTTTTGCCGGTGGCGGCGCTGAAGGCCATGCCGTGGGCGCGCGCGGGAAGGGCAACCTGATCGACGATCTCGCCGCTCTCCGTCACGGTCGCGACGGCAAAGGTGCCGTGCACTGTCCGAATGCCCGAGGCATAGACCGCATCAGCCCGTTCGAGCGCCATCAGCGACTTTGGCGTCAAGGCCGTAAGGAAACCGAGCCCCGCCGCCCTGACAAAGCTGCGTCGGTGGATCGCGGCACTTTGCATCATGATCTCAGTCTCCGTCCGAAAAGGAAAAGCCGGCAGAAAGCCCGATGGCCGCGCCATATTCGTCGCTGATCTTGGTGATAAGATCGCGGCTCTCGGAAAGCAGCGCATCGAGCTTGGCCTTCTCCGCATCGCTGGTGGCGACGTCGATATCAGGGTTGAGCTTCGGCATGCTGTCGAGCAGTGACTTGAAATCTTCGTCGATGGCGGCGGCGACCGCCTGTTTGTCCGGCGGCAGAAGCTCGGCCATACCAGCCTTCTGCCACAGCGTGCGCAGGCCCTCCAGATTGGCGGCCATCGATTTCCAGGTGTTTTTCGAGCGCCAGTAGATCGCCATGCGCGGGCGCGGCTGAGTATCCTTGCCCTTATAGAACTGCTCCAACCTCTGGTCGCGGATATTCTCCGCACCATGGACGAGAATGCCGAGCAGCGCGGTGACGGCTTCCTTATTGTCCATGAAATCGTCGCTCTGCGCGCCCGGATGTTTCCAGCTCGCCTGCACCCCGTCGGGCTTTTCCCAGGCGGCGACGACTTCGCCGGCCTCGCGCTGGATATTGCCGGCCACCGCCGCGCCGTAAAGGCAGCGGAAGCCGCCCTTCTGCTTGATGAGATCGTCCGAGCCGTTGCCGTAAAGCACATATTCCAGCGCCGTCAGGCCCTGCAGCGCCACGCTCTTGCCGGCGATCGCATCGACGGTCGCATCTTTGGGATCGGCCTTGGCGATCAGCGCCTGTACCTGCTTGAGGCCGACGCCCTTGCGGTCGGGATAAAACAGGATGTGCTCGAAAAGATTGTCGTGAGTCACAGGTCCGGTCTGGACGATCTCGATGATCGACCAATAGCGGATCGTATCGTCGAAGGCGGATTTCGCCTTGTCGAGCATCTGTTGCGTGCCGCCATCGCAGAGGTCCTTCATCGCCGTCGTCAGCCGGGCGGCCGATTGTTGCATGTTGCGGTAGCCAGGGCGGATCACCTCGTCGACGGCGCGCTGCATAACGGCCGGAACGGCATCCTCGTTGAGCCCTGCCGCAGGAGCGGCGGTCTGGGCGGCCGCCGACGTGGCAAAGCCGATCAGAGTGAGGCAGAGCAGGGGGTGCCAAAGGCGCATCAAAGTGACTCCAGGAATGTAATAAGGGCCGCCCTGTCGTCTTTGGACAGGGAGGAGAAAGCGTTGCGGGCCTTTTCAGCTTCGCCGCCGTGCCAGAGGATCGCCTCGGTGAGATCCCGCGCACGGCCGTCATGCAGGAAAAAGCTGTGTCCGCTGACAGTCCGGGTCAGTCCTATACCCCATAGCGGCGGCGTGCGCCATTCACGTCCGCTTGCAAGACCGACCTGCTGTCCGTCGGCAAGACCATCGCCCATGTCGTGCAGAAGAAAGTCGGAATAGGGCCAGATCAGCTGGAAGGACTGCGCCTTGTCAGGCGTATCGCGGCGGGTAACGAATTTCGGCACATGGCAGGAAATGCAGCCGGTTTCGTAGAAAATCCGCTTGCCCCGCAGCGTGTCGGGGAAGCTCGCCTTGCGCCGCGCCGGAACGGCGAGATTTTCCGAATAGAAGGTTACGAGGTCGAGAATGGGTCCCGGCGCTTCTTCCGCTCCCAGCCGCTTCTGCACGCCGGTCGGCATATCGAGGCATTTCTTTTCCGCCTTGGTGCAATCGCCGTGCGCATCCGGCTCGTCGGGCGTCGAGATACCGACATCGTTGGCGAAAGCATCCGCACTCTGGTCGCGCACCGTGGCATTCTGCGCCTTCCAGCCGAAGCGTCCGAGCGCGATCTTGCCGCTGCGGTGGTCGCGCACGATCGCCGCCTTGCCCGAAATGCCGTCGCCGTCGGCATCATCGGGATCGGCGTGGGCGAGGATGTCGGCCTCCGGAATGGCTTCGATCAGCCCAAGGCCGATCATGGCGGAGGCGACACGCGGCGAAATCGTCGTCGCCGGATCGAGCGGTCCGTAAGCCAGGTTCGCTACCGCATAGGTCGGCCGCCGCAGCGACACGGTCTCGCCGTCGCCGAGCGTCACCGGTTCTTCGCGGTAGCTGATCGCCATCTTGCCCTCGGCGGCAAGGCCTGGAACGGCCAGATCCTGCAGCTGGTGGCCATAGACAGGGTCGGGGAAATTAAGGACATCGGCCGCCGCTATCGCTTTTTCCTCTTCCGGCGTCGTGGCGGCGCGCGAAAGTCGTAGCAGCATCGAAGTGGCGCTCGGGCCTCCTTCCGGCGGTTTGCCGCGACCGTCATTGACATGGCAGCTCATGCAGGAGCGGGCGTTGAAGAGCGGGCCGAGGCCATCGGAGGCCTGCGTCGAAGAGGGGGCGGAAACCCAGAGCTTGCGGAAGAGGGCATTGCCGAGCTTGAAATTCTGCTCTTCCTCGAAAGGGATATTGGCCGAGATATGCGAGAAACTGTCCTGGGTTACGGGATCGATCGAGGTCGTAGCCCCCGCCTGCATCGCCTCGTATTGTTCGGCCTTGGAAAAATCCGCCGTCGGCCGCGTCACATCGGCGACCCTCTTGATATCGGCTTCGGAAAGGTCGGCGCGTTTCGTCGGCAGGTCGAAACCGGCGGCAACAGCTACGGAAAAACCGGCAAGCAGGGCGCAGAGCGTTGCGCTGGCGATCAATCGGCGGGCCGGGGCATGCGACATTCAGGGTTCGGACCGCTCCGGCTTTCGGAGCGGTCCGCCTTTTGCTTATTTGAAGACGGCGTTAGGATTATCCAAGCTGTCGGAACCTTCAAGCTGAACCGTGCCGAGATCGAGTGCGGCAATAACGCGCTGGATCGATTTCGTTTGGTCGATCAGCCCATCGATGGCGGCCTGGACGACGGCATTGCCTTCCTTGTTGCCTTCGCCAATCATCTGGTCGTACTTCTCGACCGTCTCGCCGCGCTTTGCCATGGCATTCATCGCGTCGAGCGTCTTGTTGAGCTTGCCTTCCATCTCGGCATCGACCGCCTTGTCCTTAGCGGCGACGAGATCGTGCAGCGACGGGCCACTGAGCTTGGTGCCGTCGACGCGGGTATAGTTGCCGGTATAGGCGGCGGCGATGCCGATCGCGTCGTTGAGATGCGAGTTGTAGGTATTGTCGGAGAAGCAATCATGCTCTTCCTCGGGATCGTGCAGCAGCAGGCCGAGCTTCATACGCTCGCCGGCAAGCTCGCCATAGGAGAGCGAACCCATGCCCGTCAGGATCGTGACGAGACCGGCTTTCGGATCGGCTTCGACGTTTTTCGTCGCAGCGCCATCTGGCTTCCAGTTGTCGGTCATTTCCTGCAGGTCGGAAACCAGTAGCGTGGATGCGGACTTCAGATATTCGGCGCGGCGGTCGCAATTGCCGTGCGTGCAGTTCTTCAGGTCGTAATCTGTTGCCGGGCGATTGCCGGCGCCGGGTCCGGTGCCGTTCAGATCCTGTCCCCAGAGCAGGAATTCGATGGCGTGGTAGCCGGTCGCGACATTGGCTTCGATGCCGCCGGCCTCGGCGAGCGTGCCGGAGAGGAATTCAGGCGTCAGCTTGGAAGCATCGACGTCCTTGCCGTCGATCTTGATCGTCTTGTTGGCGATGACGTTCGCCACATAGAGAGAATTTTCGTCGCTTTCGGTGCCGTAGGAGGGGTCGACATAATCGATCAGGCCTTCGTCGAGAGGCCATGCGTTGACCTTGCCTTCCCAGTCGTCGACGATCGGATTGCCGAAGCGATAGACTTCCGACTGCTGGTAGGGAACGCGCGCCTTGATCCAGGCGTCCCTTGCGGTCTTGAGCGTTTCGTCGGTCGGCGCTTTCAGGAAGGCGTCGATGGCGGCGTCGAGCGCCTTGGCCGTCGTCAGCGAGTCCTCGTATTTGGCGTGCGCCACGTCGGCATAATGTTTCACCACGGCGCTAGCGTCGGTCTCGGCCTGCGCGGGTAGGGCGAGCAGGGCGGCGGGGGCAATCGCCAGCACGGCTGCGCGGAATGTGTTGAGTTTCATGATCCTCTCCTGTGACGGATTTTCCGTCTAATCGGGCCCCGTCTCTTCGCGCAAAAGCAAACTGGTGTCAAATACTCTAGTTTGGAATGATTTTAAGATGGGAAAACACTGCACACGCGCTTGTTGCCAAGGCATCCGCCTGGAAAATCGGCGGCAATCGCCCCAGTCAGGCTTTCCGCTGCATGCGGCAGAAGAAGAAGCCGTCCGTATCGGTGGAGGCCGGCGTCAGCGTCACCGTCAGGCCGTCGGAAGAGTGCGGGCGCGGGGCATCCTTGCCGAACAGGGCGTCCCAGGCGGGCAGGGCGCTGACGATCTGGAAATCAGGATTGTCAGCCGTGAAGCGGCGTACCTGTTCCTCGTTTTCCCGTGGCAGCACCGAGCAAGTGACATAGATCAGCTCGCCGCCCGATTTGACGAAGCCGCTCGCCTGCGCCAGCGCGTCCTGCTGCTGGGCGGTGCGCTCGTCGAGGTTTTTTGCGGTCAGCCGCCATTTTGTGTCGGGCCGCCGCCGCCACGTGCCGGTGCCGGTGCAGGGGGCATCAACCAGCACCTTGTCGCAGCGTCCGGCAAGGCTGGATAGCCCTTTGGCGTCGTCATGCACCTGGACATTGCGCGTGCCCGCCCGCTTCAGCCGCTCGATGATCGGCGCCAACCGCTTGCGGTCGGCGTCATAGGCATGAACCTGGCCCTTGTTCTGCATGGCCGCCGCCATGGCCAGGGTCTTGCCACCCCCGCCGGCGCAATAGTCGAGGATCTGTTCGCCGTCTTTCGCGAGCACCAGGTCGGCGACGATCTGCGATCCTTCGTCCTGAACTTCGAACCAGCCTTTCTGGAACGAAAGCTCGGCTGTCACGTTGGGAAGACGCGAGGCGCCTTCGCCTGCGGCAATCCGGATGCCGTAGCGGGCGATCTTCGCCGCATGCGCGCCGGCCCGTTCGAGTGCCTTGACCGCCTTGTCGCGGGAGGCTTTCAGAATGTTGGCGCGCAGATCGAGCGTCGGGCGGGCGGCAAGCGCCTGTGCCTCGGCGAGCCATTCGGCACCGAAGGCCTGTTCGAAGGAGGATTGAACCCATTCGGGAATATCGCCGCGGATGTGCGGCGGCGCATCGTCGAGCGAGCGGCTTTCGAAGGCCGAGACGGCCTCGGGCGAAAGCGGTGGCGGCGCAAACTTGTCGTCCGCCAGTTCGGCGGCAAGGCTGTCTGACGTGAAACCCCATTGGCGGAACATGACGGCGTAAGCGATGGCCGAGGCGCTGTCGTCATCCATCAGCCAGGCATGGGAAAGCCGCATGCGCAATGCGTCGTAGACGATGTTGCCGATCGCGGCGCGATCGCCGGAGCCGGCGAAGCGATGCGCAAGGCCCCAGTCCTTCAGCGCGTCGGCGACAGGGCGCTTGCGGGCATCGATGTCCGCGAGCACAGAAATCGCCCCTTCGAGGCGGCCGCCCAGACGCATTCACATGTCTCCTGTTGCCATGGCATGTGAACGATCGCGCGACGGTCGCGGGCGGAGTGTTCACAAGTCTCAACCGCGTGGTAACCGCGATTGACGGCAAGAGCAAGCGCCGCTGAGGCGCAGCCGGTTGCAAGAGGCTCGGTAGGCCTCAGCTGATGACCTGGTAGCAGACTTTCGCAGTGCCGGAGCTCACCATGCCGATATTCTGGGCGGCGGCGCGCGACAGATCGAGCACGCGGCCGCGGATGAACGGACCACGATCGTTGATGCGAACGACGACGGTGCGGCCATTGTTGCTGTTGGTGACCTTCACCTTGGTGCCGAATGCGAGCGAACGATGTGCGGCAGTCAAGACGGCAGGGTTCATACGTTCCCCGGAAGCAGTTTTGGAGCGAAGTGCGTACCATGAAGCACCGCCACAGCCATTTGCAGCAAAACCTTCCGCCGGAAGCAAGGAAGAGCAGGCTGCAATAGTTGTGGCAGCGATAATAGAACGGCAGATTTTCTTCAAAACGGAGTGTCCCTCAACTATTGAACTCACGCCCTTGCAGGCGGCGGGGCTTAAATCCGTCGAAAAATGGCAAAAAAGTGCCGGGGCCGATCACGGAATGTTACAGATTGTAATATTTGTGAGGCCATTGATAAAATATGAGAATTTGCCACGTGTGGCAGGATGTGGAAAAAACGCAATGAAATCAGCTAAAATTCAAATGATTTTTCCGAGGAAGTTTTAAACCTCAAGGCCTTCACAAAAATCACGAAATATTTTTTCTGCCTTCGCCATATTTGCTGCCACATTTGAGCAAATTCAGGGGCCGTTAACCATGATATGCGGCGAGAATTGTTCTGCTAAATGCAGAAAGTAGGAATTTCCTACTCATTTTGGGTGATAACCCCGGTCGCTGGCAACGGCCTGATCTAACCGCGCCAGCGTTCGTCCTGCCACAATTGCGCAAGCGATATCGGGTAGTCAGGGAAGGAAAATTCGAAGCCGGCGGCTTTGAGTTTCGCATTCGACACTCGCTTGTTCTCGCCGTAGAAGGAGCGCGCCATCGGTGAGAGGTCGGCGGTTTCGAAGGCCTGTTCCGGTGGCGGTTCGACGCCCATCAGTCGCGCTGCCTCGACAATCACATCCTGCGGCGGGCCGGGCCGATCGTCCGTGACATTATAGATGCCGCCGAGGCGATGGTCCGAGAGGAATCGCGCTGCCGAGCCAATATCTTCGACGCGGATGCGGTTGAACACCTGGTCTTTCTTGATGAGACGTCGCGCCGTGCCCTTTTCCAGGTTGCAAAACGCGTTGCGTCCCGGCCCGTAAATGCCGGAAAGGCGCAAGATAGCGGCGGGCACGCCACGCCTTTCTCCCATCGCCAGCCAGCCTTCCTCGGCCTCGAGCCGTTCCTTCGACCGTCCGGAAACGGGCACGCAGGGCGTCTCCTCGTTGATCCATGCGCCTTTGTGATCGCCATAGACGCCGACGGTGGAGAGGTAACCGATCCACTCGAGCCGCGGCAGCAGGCCTGCGTCATCTTCGCCGAGCAGCCGCAGCAGCGGGTCGGCTTTCCCCGGCGCGATCGACTGCACGAGATGGGTGACGCCAGCCAAAGACTCGCGCAGACGGTCTTCCAGGGTCTCGCCGTCGAAAAGGAATGCCTCGATGCCGTCGCGGCTCAGCGCTTCCATCTTCTCCGCCGAGCGCGTCGTGCCGGACACGCGCACGCCGCCGCCTGCGAAGGCCTTGGCGATCGCCGTGCCGGAAAAACCGCAGCCAAAGATCATCACATGCATCAGCCCACTCCCGCCAGTCGCCATTCGTTCAATACGTCGTCATCGCTCTCATCAGCCCTTTGTGCGGCAAAGGCCGAGAATTCGCCAGCCTCCATCAGCCGCGAAAGCGCCCATACAGCCATCCCTCGCACCACCGGCGAGGCATCGCCAGCGAGCGCGAGACATTGCGCGACGAAAGCCCTGTCGCCGGAATTACCGGCGGCGATCAGCACGTTGCGGATGAAGCGGTCGCGACCGATCCGCTTCACCGGCGAGCCGCTGAAGAAGGCGCGGAAGGTGGTGTCATCGAGCGTCAGCAGAAAGGCGATCGACGGCTCCTGCAGGTCTTCCCTTGCCTTCAGCTTCATCTCGGAGGCGGAGCTGGCGAACTTGTTCCAGGGACAGACGGCAAGACAATCGTCGCAGCCATAGATGCGGTTGCCGATCAGCACCCGCAGATCGGGATCGATCGATCCCTTATGCTCGATGGTGAGGTAGGAAATGCAGCGCCGTGCATCGATCTGGTAAGGCGCGGGAAAGGCGGCCGTCGGGCAGATATCGATGCAGGCGCGGCAGGAGCCGCAATGATCGATCTCCGGCGCGTCGACGGCAAGATCGGCCGTGGTGAACATCGAGCCGAGAAACAGCCAGGAGCCGTGTGTACGGCTGACGAGATTGGTGTGTTTGCCCTGCCAGCCGAGGCCGGCCACTGCCGCAAGCGGCTTTTCCATGACGGGTGCGGTATCGACGAACACCTTCACATCGGCGCCGGCGCGCGCGGCAAAGCGCGTTGCGATTTCCTTCAGCCGACCCTTGATGACATCGTGATAATCGCGATTGCGCGCATAGACCGAGATCGCCGCCTTGTCTGGCTTGTCGAGGATGCCGCGCGGATCTTCCTCCGGCCCATAATTGAGGCCGAAGACGACGACGGATCGCACCTCGCTCCAAAGCGTCAGAGGGTCGCCGCGCCGCTCGCGCGTCTCCGCCATCCAGTCCATCGTCCCGTGGTGCCCGGCATCGATGAACTGGCCGAGGCGCTCCTTCGCCTGCGGGATCGCATCCGGACGTGTAATGCGGCAGAGATCGAAGCCCTTGGCGGCAGATTCCGCCTTGACGAAGTCGGTCAAATTGTCGCGGCGTCGCCGCTCTTTGTCATCAGCTTCGGGCATGAAGAGCCCTCGTCAGAAATCCAGATCGGCGTAGTGCGAAACCGGAGTGAGGCCGCGCACGCGCTCGGTCAGCATCGGCCGGAAGGATGGGCGCGATTTCAGCCGCTGATACCAGTCCTTCACGACAGGTGCGTCCGCCCATTCGATCTCGCCCAGATAATCGAGGATCGAGATCGAGGCGGCAGCGGCAAGATCGGCATAGCTCATCCGCTCGCCCGCCAGCCATTGGCGTGAGCCGGCAAGCCAGGTGAGATAGCGCATATGCTGTCGGATATTCGCGCGGGCCGTGCGCAAAATCTTCGAATCCGGCGCTCCGCCGCCCTGATCAGCCGTCATCTGCAACTTATAGACACGCTCGCGGGCAAGCGGCTTCGTCACGTCGTTTTCCATCTTCTGCATGAACCACTCGGTCAACCGGCGGATTTCCGCCCGCTGGAAAGGGTCCTCGGCGAGCAGCCGCCGGTCGCGCTTCAACACGCCATGCGTCTCGTCCAGATATTCGGAAATGACGGTCGCCCCGCACAGCGCGCGCATGCTGTCGTCGACATAGACCGGCAGCGTGCCGGCGGGGTTGAGGGCCAGGAAGTCCCGGCGCTTCTCCCATGTCTGCTCTTCGATCAGATCCGCCTGATAGCCGTATTCCGCCAGGATCAGCCGGACGAAGCGAGATGCGGATGACATGGGATGATGATAAAGCGTGGGCATCGATACTCGGGCTTTGTGATTGCTGTTACAGGACTGTGCGGCAGCTCAATTATAGCGCCCTAGTCATGACTCATTGGTTGAAGCTATAGGAGCTTGGCCCCGCCAATACAAGCGAATCGGATTTCTCGTCATCTGGCAATGGCGAAACACGGTCTAACGAATGAATGGAAGCGGCAGCCTGATCGGCCCAAGCGCTCAGGCCAGACCGAACTTTAAACCGGAGACAATGTATGGACTATATAAATGCTGCAATCCTCGGCGTCGTCGAGGGGATTACCGAATTCCTGCCGATCTCGAGCACGGGCCACCTGATCATTGCCGAGCAATGGCTCGGACACCGTTCGGACATGTTCAACATCGTCATCCAAGCGGGCGCCATCCTTGCCGTCACCATCATTTACTGGCGTCGCCTGCTGGATCTGGTGCTTGGCTGGCGTCAGCCTGAGAATCGCGATTATGCGGCCAAGCTGATCGTTGCCTTCCTCATCACCGCAATTCTGGGGCTGATCGTCAAGAAGCTCGGCTTCGAACTTCCGGAGACCGCAACGCCTATCGCCTGGGCGCTGATTATCGGCGGTATCTGGATGATCTTCGCCGAATGGGCTGCGGCGCGTAAGGCCCCTCACAAGGAGATCACCTGGCTTGTCGCCATTCTGGTCGGCATCGCCCAGATCGTCGCAGGCATCTTCCCGGGAACGTCGCGTTCCGGCGCCACCATCTTCGTCGCCATGCTGGCAGGCACCGGCAATCGCGCCGCGGCGACCGAATTCGCCTTTCTCGTCGGCATTCCCACAATGTATGCCGCCAGCGGCTATGAATTGCTGAAGACGTTCAAGGATGGCGGGGCGGCCGGCGAGGACTGGACCGCGCTTGGCATCGCCTTCGTCGTCTCCACCGTTGTCGCCTTCATCGCGGTCAAATGGCTCCTTGCCTATATCAGAAGCAACCGTTTCACGCTGTTTGCTATCTACCGCATCATCCTCGGCGTCTTGCTGCTTGGCATGGCCGCAACCGGGTTGATCGCCTGATCATCCCCGCCGCATTGCATTCGCGTCACTCCCGGCGTGAATGCAATTGCCCGGCCGACGCTGCAAGCGGGCACGCGATGAGCGGTAAGCCGATTTTTCAGATAGCGATATTGAGAAAATAGCCTTGCCGCTTTTAAGGCAGGCTGAGCTTTGATGAAACACCTTGTTTCAGGTGTTTCTAGACTGTTGTCTTAGGCAGAACGCCGGCGCAGACGGCCGGCCACTTTCAGTGGCTGATCGAAGCCGTAGAGCAAGGATCGACGCCGTAGGCCGGTGAGCAATCGCCCTTCACCGCCGCGACCGAACCGGGCGCAACGAAAGAGCCTGCAAGGATAACCAGCGCCGCACACGCAAACAGGAGCGCGATTGACTTGCCCATCGAGAATGCCTTTCACAGTGATTGCCGCGCGCTATCGCAGGCGTTGAAACCTTCAGAAGACGCGCGGGGTTTGGTAGTCAGTGGAATGACAAATAGCAATAAACGTTCCTGCTAAATTTGGTGTTAATTCCACAAAATTTCCGGTGCGTCTTTTATGCAACGCCGATCGAGATGACGGGCAGAAAAACATGGCGAACTTGCGCCAGGATTGCCGGATGCCACACGAAAAAAACGCCGCACGCGTTATCCGCGGGCGGCGTTTTCCATTGTCTGAAATATGATCAGGCAGCCTTGCCGGTGCCGGTATACTGGCCGTGCGGGCGATACTGCACGAGGTAGGAACCGAGCACCGATGCCGGCATGGTGGGCGTGATGCCGAGGCCTTTCAGCGTGCGGCCTTCCGCCTCGGCTTCTCTGGAGACGATATTGTCGTGCTTGAGCAGGCGCACCTGATCCGGCGTGATCGGCGGCGTTATGAAGGGGATCATCGAAGCGATGCTGCCGATCATCGAGGCGATGCCGAAGGGCAGGGATACCAGCGGGTTCTTGCGGTTCGTCACCTTCAGCATCATCTCGAGACATTCGCGGAAGGTCAGTACCTCGGGCCCGCCGAGTTCATAGATCTTGCCGCCGGCCACCTTGCCATCAACGGCGCGGGCAACGGCCTCGGCGATATCTTCGACATAGACAGGCTGGAATTTCGTCTTGCCGCCGCCGACCAGCGGCAGAACCGGCGACATGCGCGCCATGTCGGCGAACTTGTTGAAGAAGCTGTCCTCCGGTCCGAAGACGATCGACGGGCGGAAGATCACCGCATCGGGCTTGATGGAGTGGATGGCGGCTTCGGCGCGGCCCTTGGTGCGGCCATAATCCGAAACGGATTTGGCGTCGGCGCCGATCGCCGAAATATGGACGAGGCCGGCGCCGGCGTTGCGTGCCGCTTCAGCGACCGCGCGGCCGCCGAATTCCTGCACTGCGTCGAAGGTATTGCGGCCGGTTTCGTGCAGAATGCCGACGCAGTTGATGACATGGCTTGCACCCTCGACGGCGCGGTCGATCGAATTGCGATAACGCAGGTTCGCTTGCACGAAAGAGATCTGGCCAACATTGCCGAGCGGCTGCAGGAAGCCGGCGAGATCGGGGCGGCGCACGGCAACGCGGATGCGATAGCCACGCTTGGCAAGCGCGCGAACCACGTGCCTGCCCACGAAGCCGGACCCTCCGAACACGGTGACGAGCGGGGGCAGGTTGGCAAGGGTCATGGCAGGCTCCTCGAAAGGCTGTGCGGGATGCTGTATCGGCTCCGTCTTAGCCGAATCCCGGCGCGACGGGAAGGCCTATCGCGCCGCGAGTTTTGCGGATGCGAAGGTGGTCAGATGCCCTCGACGACGACCATTTCCGCATCCGCCACTTCCTGGCGGATTTTCGCGGCGATCTGGTATTCCGGCGAATTGTAGCAATCGACGGCGTGCTGCATCGAGGGGAATTCGATCACGACGTTGCGGGCGCGCGCCTTGCCTTCGAGTTCGGTGAAGGCGCCGCCGCGCGCCAGGAAATTCGCGCCGTATTTTTCGAAGGCCGGCTTGGCCGCCGCCACATAATCCTTGTAGCGCTCGGCATCGCGAACGTCGACGCGGGCGATCCAGTATCCCTTGGCCATGGTCTTCTCCCTTTTGCCGTTAAATCTCAGCGGTTTGCCGGCCAGAGCGCCGTCACCATCTCGTTGAGGACGGCGCGGGCGGCCTCCTTCGGATCGGGCGCCTTGACGATCGGCCGGGCAACGACGAGATGCGTAGCTCCCGCCTTCAGCGCGTCGAACGGGGTCATCACCCGCTTCTGGTCGCCCTTGTCGCTGCCTGTCGGGCGGATACCGGGTGTCACGATCGCCATGTCGGGCCCGATGATCTCGCGCACCTCGGCCGCTTCCGCCGCAGAGCAGACAATGCCGCCCATGCCGGCCGTGCGCGCCTGTTCGGCGCGGCGCAGCACTAGGCTATGCGGATCTTGGCTGTAGCCGGCCTCGGCAAGGTCTTCGGCATCCATCGAGGTGAGCACGGTGACACCCAGAAGGCAGAGGCCGGAGCCGGCAGCGGCCGCGACCGCAGCCTTCATTGCTTTGGGATAGGCATGCAGCGTCAGCATCGACATGCCCATCTTGGCGATGTTCTCGACGCCCGAGGCGACCGTGTTGTCGATGTCGAGTAGCTTCATGTCGAGAAAGATCTTCTTGCCGCTTGCGGCGAGTTCGCGGGCGAATTCCAGCCCGCCGGCGAAGACCAGCTGGTAGCCGATCTTATAGAAGAGAACGTCGTCGCCGAGCGTGGAAACCAATCTTTCGGCCTCGCCGATCGTTGGAACATCCAGGCCGACGATCAGCCGCTCGCGTGCGTCCATGTGAAGTCACCCCCGCCAGTCTTCGATGGGTGTCCAGTCGCATGATAAGCGGCGATCCGCAAGGTCGAAAGCATAGAGATTGCCGCCCCCGCCCGGCTGGTCGCGGTCGCGCGAGATCGGCCTGCCTGCCAAATGGCATTTGAGCAGCGTGCCGACGCCGCCATGGCCGACGAAGGCGATCGGCGCTGCCGCATCATGCGTCGCAAGAACGCTATTCACCGCCTCGACGATGCGGCGTTGGGCGTCGATGGCCCGTTCCCAACCTTTGAAGCTTTCCTCCGGGTTGGCAAAGAACCAGTTGGCGGCTTCTTCGAACTGTGGCGGTGGCAGGAAGCCAGTAGCCGAGCGATCGTTCTCATGCATGCCATGGACGATCTCTATCCTGGCGCCGGAGGCTTCGGCCAGGATCTCGGCCGTCTCGATCGCCTTCGTCTCGTCGCTGGAGATGATGCGCCGCAGCTGCTTGGCCCAGCCGCTCTCGGCGGCTTTGAGGGCGCGCGCGGCGCCGACATCGGAAAGCCCCCATTTCGGCACGGGAACATTCGCATCAATCTTGACTTGCGGATGAGTGATATAAAGTCCGAACATCTCAGCCGCGCCGGTAGATCCAGAGCTGCGCCGGCGGAATGTTGCGGACCACGAAATCGAAATGCTGGATGTGGTAGCGGTCCGGATTGGCAGCGATCGGCGAGATCGCGCCATACGAGATCTGCACCACCGGCCGTCCGGCGGGCAGGCGATCGAGCAGGCTTTCGAGCAGCGAGACGCGCATCGCCATCGGGAAGTTCAGAAGCGGAATGCACGAGACGACAGAATCGAATGTCCGGTCGCCGAAATCGCCGAGCGTCGCCTGAAGATCGAAGGCGTCGCCGTTGATGAAGCGTACGCCGGGATAGGCCCGCTTCAGATGCTCATGGAAATCCGTCGAATATTCGATCGCGACGAGGTTTTCCGGCTTCACGCCGCGGCCGAGGATGGCCTTGGTGACGGCGCCTGTGCCCGGTCCGAGCTCCAGCACCGGCAGCCCTGAATTGAGGTTGATGACGCTTGCCATGCGTTTGGCGGTGATCGAGGAGGTCGGCACGATGGAGCCGACCGTCTTTGGTCCCTGCATCATGCCTCTGAAGAAGCGGATCTCGTCGTCGAACCTCTTGCCCAGCCGCTCTTTCACTCTGACACGTAAGCTCATTCTCCACCCATTTGCATATTGACCTGACGCTCTAATATGCGCGTTGTCGCTGCCGGGACAAGGTTTTTCGCAACAGGAACATCGGCATCAACAGCTCATGCAGCCTTTCGGGTGGAGCGAGGCGGGAGATCGGAAAGCCTTTCGGCCAGATGCTCGGCGTCGACAGGCGCGCGCAGCTTCTTATCCGTGTTGTCGAAATAGAGATAGACATCGCGGCCTGTGGCGCGCGCCGGCACGGGTTCAAGCACCCGCATCGCATCGTCGGGTTCTCCGCCCGTTGCCCAGGCGCGAATGCGTTCGGCCCATAGATCGAGCGCTTCGTCCTCATAGCCGCTGACATAAAGCTGCTCCGAACCATGCAGGCGGCAATAGATAAAGTCAGCGGTGATATCCATCAATAGCGGCCATTTCACCGTATCGGCGCAGACAAGAGCGACCTTGTGTCGCCGAAGCATCTCGATGAATTCAGCTGAGCGGAAGCTGTCGTTGCGGATTTCCAGCGCATGGCGGATCGGTTGATGCCCGTCGCTTCTCAGCCAAGCGTGTTTGAGGCGCGCGTCGTGGCGCTTGGCAAGCGCTATCGCCGCATCGTGATCATGCGGCAGCAGTGACAGGAAATTTTCGTAACGAGCCGGATCGAAGGCCATATTCGGCGGAAATTGCCAGAGGATCGGCCCGAGTTTGGGGCCGAGCCTGAGCAGGCCGGAGCCGAAAAAATTGGCAAGTGGCGCCACGATCTCCTGCAGCCGCCGCACATGCGTAAGGAAGCGCGGCCCTTTGACCGCGAAGACGAAATCATCCGGCGTTTCGTCCCGCCAGCGGCCGAAGCTTTCAGGCCGCTGCAAGCCGTAGAAAGTGCCGTTGATCTCGATCGAGCGGAAGTGCCGGGCGGCGTAGGAAAGCTCCTGCTTCTGCGGCAGATCCTCCGGATAGAATTGCCCGCGCCAAGGCGCATAGGTCCAGCCTGAAATGCCAATGCGCACCGCTCCCGTCTTTTTCATCCTGAATTCCTCCGGCCTGACGGGAGGAAACCGGAAACGGGCGCCTTCGTTCCCGTCAGACGCGCATCGGCATCAGCACGTAGAGGGCGTCGTCGCCGGCCGTATCGCGGATCAGCGTCGGCGAGCCGGCATCGGCCAGCAGGAAGATCGCCTCCTCGCCGGAAAGCTGCGCGGTGATGTCGAGCAGGTATTTGGCATTGAAGCCGATTTCCATTGCGTCCGTATCGTAGCCGACGGCGACTTCCTCGGTCGCACTGCCGGAATCCGGATTGTTGACGGTCAGCATCAGCTGCCCTTCGGAAAGCGCGAGCTTCACGGCGCGGCCGCGTTCGGAGGAGATCGTGGAGACGCGGTCGACGGCTTGCGCGAAGGTCGTGCAGTCGACGCGCATTTCCTTGTCATTGCCTGTGGGAATGACGCGCTGGTAATCCGGGAAAGTGCCGTCGATCAGCTTCGAGGTCAGGACGATCGAGCCGATCGTCATGCGGATCTTGGCATCGGAAACCTCGACGGTCACGACCGCCTCGGGATTGTCGACCAGCTTCTGCAGCTCGCCGACCGTCTTGCGCGGAATGATGATGCCGGGCATGCCCTCGGAGCCGGCAGGCGCATCGACGTCGGCGCGCGCCAGGCGGTGGCCGTCGGTCGCAACGGCCCGCAATTTCAGGTCGCCCTTGCTTTCGATCGTGTGGAAGAAGATGCCGTTGAGATAATAGCGCGTCTCTTCCGTCGAGATTGCAAACTGCGTGCGGTCGATCAGCATCTTCAGATCGGTCGCCTTCAGCTTGAACGAATGCGTGAAGGTGCCGGCGGTCAGATCCGGAAAGTCGGATTCCGGCAGGCACTGCAGCGAGAATTTCGAGCGGCCGGACTGCACGGTCATCGAGCCGCCGTCGGTGCTGGTGGCAAGCAGCACTTCCGAACCGTCGGGAAGCTTGCGCACGATGTCGTAGAGAAGATGGGCGGGAACGGTGGTGGCGCCGGCCTGCTCGACGCTTGCCGGCGTCGCCTCGGTAATTTCGAGGTCGAGGTCGGTCGCCTTCATGTCGAGGTTCTGGCCGTCGGCCTTGAGCAGTACGTTGGACAGGATCGGGATCGTGTTGCGACGTTCGACCACGCGGTGGACGTGGTTCAGCGATTTCAACAGGTTTGACCGCTCAATAGTAATACGCATGGGATGCTACCGCTTTCGACCGTGACTGTCCGGGCGCGTCGAGCACCCGAAGAAATGCTTTCCCGACCGTGAGATCGAGGGAGTGGACGGGCAAAATGGCAGACTTCAGCATCGGATTGCAAGAGGCATGGAGGACCGGGCGCGTGCATTTCAGGTTTTCCAGAGCAATCCTCACAGAAATCCGAACCCTTGCCGAAGCGGGGCCGCTCGCCCATAAAGGCCGATGAACCGGCGCGGCGCCGGCGGGACGAAAGCAAATGGCATGACTGAGGAAACGACAGCGGAAACCGCCGGCCGGCGAAGCTTCCGCCTGCACAATGCAACGGTGCCGGCACGGCCGCTGGAACCGGCGCTCTATCTGGTCGCGACCCCTATCGGCAATCTCGGCGACATCACGCTGCGCGCGCTGGAAACGCTCGCCGGCGCCGATGTGCTCGCCTGTGAGGATACCCGCGTCACCCGCGTGCTGCTCGATCGCTACGGTATCCAGAACCGTCCCTTTTCCTATCACGAGCACAATGCCGATGAGGCCGGTCCCCGGCTTTTACAGGCGCTGGAGGCGGGCCGGTCGGTGGCGCTGGTTTCCGATGCCGGCACACCGCTCGTTTCCGATCCCGGCTACCGGCTGGCGCAGCAGGCGATCGCGGCGGGTTATCGCGTCGTTCCCATCCCCGGGGCGTCGGCGCCGCTCGCAGCTCTTGTCGGTTCCGGCCTGCCGAATGATGCCTTCCTCTTTGCCGGTTTCCTGCCGGTCAAGGACAAGGCCCGCCGCGACCGGCTGGGTGAATTTGCCGCGGCATCGGCGACGCTGATCTTCTTTGAATCGCCGCATCGCATCGGCGCAACGCTTCTCGCCGCCGCCGATGTGCTCGGTGGCACACGCCAAGCCTCCGTCTGCCGCGAACTGACCAAGACCTATGAGGAGTTCCGCCGCGGCACGCTGGCAGAGCTTGCCGCCCATTATCAGCAGGTGGAAAACGTCAAGGGCGAGATCGTCCTCGTCGTCGGTCCGCCGGAACCGGTCGAGACTGATGAGGCCGATGTCGAGGCCGTGCTCGCGGATCTGTCGAAAACTATGCCGACGGCCAAGGCCGCGACCGAGGCGGCCCGGCTCACCGGCCTGCCACGCAAGGTGCTCTACCAGCGCCTGCTGGAGATGAAGGGCGCCGATGGCCGATAGCGATCTCACCGCCATCAGGAGGAAGGCCCAGCGCTGGGGTCGCGTGTCGGAATATGTCGCGGCCGTCTTCCTGATGCTGAAGGGCTATCGCATCCTGGCGCTGCGCCACCGCACCAGGCTCGGCGAAATCGATATCGTCGCTCGCAAGGGCGATCTCGCCATCTTCGTCGAAGTCAAAGCACGTCATGACGAGGGCGCGGCCGTCGATGCTGTCTCTGTTGTCGCGCAAAAGCGGATAAGGGCGGCAAGCGATCTCTGGCTTGCGCGTCAGGCTGACTACCCCCGCCTTTCCCAGCGTTATGATATCGTGGCGGTCATGCCGGGCCGGCTGCCCCGGCACTTTCCCGACGCCTTCTGATATCTCTCTGCTTTTCACGGCTTTCGGATCGTTAAAATTTTAGTCCCGGCTTGAACGAGCTCCTTACGACTCTCTGCTATCCACGGCCTTGGTAGGGATAACAATTGGGGGTTGTTTCATGGCCTGGAACCTGATGCTTGCAAGCGCGGTCGCCATGGCTGCGCGTTCTGTGCCTTATATCGCGCAGAAGCCGGCCGGAAAATCCTTTGTGGCGCATGCAAGCGACCACCTGCCGCTGAAATCAACGCCGATCAACCCGGATTGGATTGTCGCAGGTAACCCACAGGCGCGTACCGCCGAACATTCGCGCGGTCATGACGAAGCATCGCTGACGGCGATCTGGGATTGCACGGCGGGCGAATTCCGCTGGTATTTCGGCTGGGACGAGACCGTGATGATCCTCGAAGGCGAGGTGCATATCACCGCCGAGGACGGTACGCAGCGAACCCTTGCCGTGGGCGACGTCGCCTTTTTTGCGGGCGGAACCTGGGCGAACTGGCGAGTCGACAACTACGTCCGCAAGGTCGCCTTCCTGCGCAAGCCTTTCCCGAAGCCTTTGGCGATCGCCTATCGTCTCCGCAACATGCTGCGCAATGGCGCCAACCAGGGCATCGCCGCCTGATTTTCGCTGCCGATAGTGCTGCTATGTGCTTAGTCGGGCTGCGGCGGGGCGGTCGTTTCTCCGGTTAAAACCTCGCAGGCAAACAGGATCGGATTGTCGAGGTCGGGGGCGGCTCGCTTGTTCAAGAGAACGGCCACCGCCGCAGCCGCCACGTCCTGAATCGGCTGCTTCACCGTCGTCAGGCGTGGCGTCGTCATGCTTGCGAGCGGAATACCGTCGAAGCCGACGACGGAAAGGGCTGCCGGCACCGGGATTCCCAGATCATGCGCCGCCCGCATGCAGCCGATCGCCTGCTGGTCCGAACTTGCAAAGATCGCCGTTGGTCGCTCGTTGCGGGCACGGGCCAGAAGATAGTTGCCCGCCCAACGGCCGCTCTCATAGTCGAAAGCCGCCTCGGCGATCAGCGGCGATCCTGCCATTGCCGCGTCGGCGCCCGCCTGCTCCATCGCGTCAAGATAGCCCCGGAGACGATCATTGGCGGGGACGGAATGTCCAGGCCCCGAGATGAAGCCGATGCGGCGGTGCCCGAGCTTCAGGAGATGCTCGACGCCAAGGCGAACGCCATGGCGGTGATCGGCGGCAATGCCGGAATATCCCGGCATGAGGCGGTCGACCACAACGATCGGCAGTCCTTTCGGCAGCTTGAGCGTGTGAAAATCATTGCTGGGAACGAGAATGATGCCGTCCACCTTCCGGCTCGTCAGCTGTCGGATGCGGTCAGCCTCCTTGGCCGCATGATCGAAGGAGGTCATGACGATGATATTATATCCGTGATTTGCCGCCGCCTGCTCCGCGGATTGGACCAGTTCCGCAAAGAACGGATTGGTGAGATCCGGAATGACGATGCCGATGAGGCGGCTGACCTTGCTGCGCATGCTTCTCGCGGACGGATCGGGCATATAGCCGAGTTCCCTGATGATCTCGCCGACACGTGCCCGCAATTCCTTCGTCACGGAGGGATGATCGTTCAGAACTCTCGAAACGGTCCCTGTGGAAACGCCCGCGAGCTTGGCAACGTCTCTAATTCCGACCTTTGACATAACAGAAACAGTGGCCCTTCATCTTCGCCTTCGGACGAGGTCCGATCGAGGCGTCCAGCTAATGGTCTTTACGGCCCTAGTCAAAGGGCTGCATTTCAAGGGAGACGGTCATCTTCCACAACATGAGCGCAGCAAATATGCGATGGAAACGGTTCATCATGAATCCTCTCCGATGCGTCGACCACTGTCAATCCGGATGCAGTCTGGCAGGTTTTTGGCTGCTTGACAATTTCTGACGGCGTGCTACCCAGATGGTGTTGGAAACGGTTCATTGCCGAGGGCAACTCAGATGCAACTGAGCCCAGAGCCGTTCGGGAGGAAAAAATGTCCAATTCTGTGAAGCATGAATCCGTCATCAGTGCGCCCCGTCGCGCTGCATTGAAGCTCGGGCTTGCCGGCACGTTGGTGCTGGCGCTGTCCTGCGGCGTATCGCCTGCCTTTGCGGCCGGCAAGCCGAAGGTCGGCCTGATCATGAAGTCTCTGTCCAATGAGTTCTTCAAGCAGATGAAGGCTGGCGCTGATAAGTATGCGGCCGAAAACAAGGACAAGTTCGACTTCAAGGCCGTCGGCATGAAGGACGAGCGTGATTTCGCTGCGCAGGTCGACGCCGTCGAAAACTTCGTCACCCAGAAATACGATATCATCGTCGTGGCGCCCGCCGATTCCAAGGCGATGGCGACCCCGCTGGCAAAGGCCGTGAAGGCAGGCGTCAAGGTCATCAACATCGACGTGCCGCTCGATGCCGACGCCAAGAAGAAGGCCGGGATCGATCTCGCTTTCTTCGGTCCCGACAATAAGGAAGGGGCGAAGCTTGCCGGCGATGCGCTGGCCAAGGATCTCGGCCCCGGCGCCAAGGTCGTCATCCTCGAGGGCAACCCCGAGGCCGACAATGCCAAGGAGCGCAAGGAAGGCTTCATGGATTCCGTCAAGTCGGGCAAGCTTGAGCTTCTCGACAGCAAGACGGCCCATTGGGAGACGGAAGAAGCCAATACCGTCATGACGAATTTCCTGACCAAGTATAAGGATATTCAGGGCGTCATGGCCGCCAACGACTCCATGGCCCTCGGCGTCGTCAAGGCTCTCGATGCGGCCGGCCAGGCCGGCAAGATCAAGGTCGTGGGCTTCGACAACATTCCGCCGGTGCAGCCGCTGATCAAGGACGGTAAGATGCTTGCGACAGTCGAGCAGTACGGCGCGCAGATGGCGGTCATGGGCATCGACTATGGCCTGCGTGAACTTGCCGGCGAAAAATTCACCGGCTGGGTCAAGACCGACGTCAAGCTCGTCACGGCTGCCGACCTCAAGTAGTCGCGGGTACCGACCGCAAGGTAACGGAGGCGCCGGCTTCGGCCGGCGCCAATCGCTTTAAGCGTTGATTGCGCCGGATGAGCGCTCTCGCCGCGCATCTTTTCAGGCGCGCAAAGAACGCTGCAATACTTCGAATTAAACAGATGCATGAGGCTGACGTGTCAGACGCACCAGATGACGACATCCTGAGACTGGAAGGGATCGGCAAGCGCTTCCCCGGCGTCGTGGCACTCAAGGATGTGTCCATGCGGATCGGCCGCGGCAAGGGGCATATTCTTCTTGGTGAGAACGGTGCGGGAAAGTCGACCCTGATCAATCTGCTTGGCGGCGTCTTCAGGCCGGATGACGGTCACATCCTGTTTGATGGCCAGCCTTACCATCCGGGTTCCCCGTTGGAGGCTTTCAGGGCCGGCATCCGCGTCATTCACCAGGAACTGCATCCGCTTTCCAATCTGACGGTTGCCGAAAACCTCCTTTTTGAGCATCTGCCGCGCCGATACGGCCTGGTGAACTATAAGGAAATGAATAAGAGGGCGGCCGAGCTCCTCGAAGAGGTCGGCCTTGACGTACCGCCGACGATGCTGGCGAGCCGCCTCAGCGTCGCCCAGCTTCAGCTGGTCGAGATCGCCAAGGCGCTCTGCTACGAAAGCAAGCTCCTTGTTCTCGACGAACCGACGGCGACCCTGACCTCCAAGGAGGTCGATCGCCTATTTGAAATTCTGAAGCGGCTGAAGCGGCGCGGCGTCACCACGCTCTATATCTCTCACAGGCTGGAGGAGATCTTCGAGGTCGGTGACGATGTGACCGTGCTGCGCGACGGCCAGCATGTGATCACCCGTCCGCTGGCCGGACTGGCTATTCCCGATATCGTCGAACTCATGGTCGGTCGAAAGCTTTCGGATCATGGCCACTTCCGTGGCGACAGCGCAGTGTCGGGAGAGGCGCTCGGCGTTTCCGGCCTGAAGGTGACGCGCAATAGCCCGGAACTGTCATTCTCCGTCGCCAAGGGGGAAATCGTCGGTATTGCCGGCCTTGTAGGCAGCGGCCGGACGGAGGCGGTCCGCGCCATATTCGGCGCCGACGCCAAGGCTGCCGGCGAAATCCGTGTGGATGGTGCGCCGGTCGAGATCAGTTCGCCCAGCGATGCGGTTGCTGCCGGCCTGTGCCTGGCGACCGAAGACCGCAAGATGCAGGGCTTGATGCTCGACATGAGCTGCGCTGAAAACACCACCATCACCGACCTCGCCAAGATTTCCCGCAACGGCCTGATCATGGGCAAAACCGAGGATGATCACGCGCAGCGCCTCGTGCGTGAGCTCAGGATCAAGACGCCCTCCATCCGTCAGGCCGTCAGGACCTTTTCCGGCGGCAACCAGCAGAAGGTGGTCATTGCAAAATGGCTGTTCCGCGGTCCGAAGGTCTTGATTTTCGATGAGCCGACGCGCGGGATCGACGTGGGTGCGAAGGCCGAGATTTATGAGCTTCTGTGGAAGTTTGCGGCCGAAGGAAAAGGTGTTCTGGTCGTCTCTTCGGATCTGCCGGAACTCATCGGCATCTGCCATCGCATCGTCGTCTTTTCCGACGGCAAGATAGCTGGTGAAATACATCGGGACCAATTCGACGAGAGCAGGATCCTTTCGCTCGCCTACAAGGAGTATAGCCGTGTCCGCCAACATTGAAAAACAGACCGAGGCGAAAGAGGTGAGCTTCTGGGACAAGCTTATCCGGATCTCGATGAAGGAAGCGGGCGTGGCTATCGCCCTCGTTCTGATCCTGGCGTTTTTCTCGGCGACCGCGCCGTACTTCGCAACGCCGGAGAACTTCCTCAAGATCTTCGTGCAGATTGCCATAAACACCGTGCTTGCTGCGGGCATGACCTTCGTCATCCTCATCGGCGGCATTGATCTTTCGGTCGGATCGCTGCTTGCCCTTTGCACGGTCATCGGCGCGACGATCATGATCGATCCGCAGTTTTCCCCCTGGCAGGCGATCGTTCTGGCCTGCCTGGCGTCGATGGGTACGGGGGCTGCCCTTGGCGCCATCAACGGCTGGATCTGCGAAAAGTGGAAGCTGCCTTCCTTCATCGTCACCCTTGGCATGCTGAACGTTGCGAGCGGCCTGGCGCGCGTCGTCAGCGACAATTCCACGATCACAGGCCTGCCGCAGCCTTTCGTCGATTTCGGCAACCTGATCTTCTGGGGCATATTTCCCTCGATCTTCCTGATCGCGATCGTTGTCGTGCTCATCGGCTGGTTCGTGCTGCGCTATACCGTCTTCGGCCGCTTCGTCTTCGCCATCGGCACCAATGAAGAGGCTGTCCGGCTGTCGGGGCATCAGCCGAAGAGATACAAGATCGCGGTCTTCACGATCTCCGGCCTGACGGCAGGCATTGCCGCCATGGTCTATCTGCTGCGTCTCAACGTCGGCAGCCCGGTCGCCGGCATCGGCTACGAGCTGAATGCCATCGCCGCCGTCATCATCGGTGGCACCAGCCTCTCTGGCGGTAAGGGCTCGATCGTTGGCACGCTGGTCGGCGCCTGCATTCTGCAGGTGCTGTCGACGGGACTGCAACTGCTTGGCGCCGACGACAACATCAAGCCGATCGTCATCGGCGCCGTCATCGTGCTCGCCGTCATTCTCGACAGCTATCGCGGCCGGTTGATGCGGATCCTCGAAACGCGTTGATCAGCGGGAGCGAGCGTAGGCAACGGCCGATCGGAAGCCCGATTGGCCGTTGCGTTTGATATCGGGTCGACCTACATCTGTCCGGCATTCAGCGAGGGACGGAAATGGCCAAGATCACCAATGTAGCGGTCCAGATGGACCATGTCGCCGGCATCAATATCGCAGGCGATTCCACCTTCGCCATGAGCCTGGAGGCGCAGGCGCGCGGCTACAGGCTTTTCCATTACACGCCCGAGCGCCTGAGCTTCCGCGACGGCAAGCTCTTCGCCAGCGTCGAGCCGATGGTTCTGCGCGACGTCAAGGGCGATCACTTCGAGCTCGGTGCCCCCGAGCGCATCGATCTCTCGACCATGGATGTGGTGCTGCTGCGCCAGGATCCGCCCTTCGACATGGCCTACATCACCTCGACGCACCTGCTTGAGCGTATCCACCCGAAGACGCTCGTCGTCAACGATCCGGCCTGGGTGCGCAATTCGCCGGAGAAGATCTTCGTCACCGAATTTGCCGACCTGATGCCGAAGACGCTGATCACCAAGGATCCGGCCGAAATCCGCCGCTTCCGCGACGAGATGGGCGATATCATCCTGAAGCCGCTCTACGGCAATGGCGGTGCTGGCGTCTTCCATTCGACCCGCGACGACCGCAACCTCTCCTCGCTGTTGGAGATGTTCGGCCAGCTCTTCCGCGAGCCTTTCATCGCCCAGCAATATCTGCCTGACGTACGCAAGGGCGACAAGCGCATCATCCTGGTCGACGGCGAATTCGCCGGCGCGATCAACCGCGTTCCGGCCGAGCATGACAGCCGCTCCAACATGCATGTCGGCGGCCGCGCCGAGGCAACCGAGCTGACGCCGCGCGAAAAGGAGATCTGCGAGCGTATCGGTCCGGCGCTGAGGGAGCGCGGCTTCCTGCTCGTCGGCATCGATGTGATCGGCGATTACATGACCGAGATCAACGTCACCTCGCCGACGGGCATCCGCGAAGTCAGGAAGTTCGGCGGCGCCGATATCGCAGCCTTGCTTTGGGATGCGATCGAGCGCAAGCGCGGCTGAGATCGCGGTCTTAACCCGCTTCCCCGCCGTGGCCGGATACAACCGCGTCACGGCCGATACTCTGAGTATGTTCTTTTATCGTTCTTGTTTTATTCCTTCTTCCATGCAAGATTGCAACCGCTGGCCTTGAAGGCTGCAGGGCGGTAAGTAAAAGTTGGTGGGGCAAGGGGTAGGCGGATGGTCGCGCGCGTCAGCACGGTCGCATTTCAGGATATCGAAGGCGTGCCGGTCGAGGTCCAGGTTATGGTCGCGCCCGGCAAGGTCGGAATGCAGATCGTCGGCCTGCCTGACAAGGCCGTTGCCGAAAGCCGCGAGCGCGTGCAGGCGGCTCTTCACGCCTCTGGCCTGGCGCTGCCGGCCAAGCGTGTCACCGTCAATCTGGCACCGGCCGATCTGCCGAAGGAAGGCTCGCACTTCGATCTTCCCATCGCGCTTGCTTTGATGGCAGCCCTCGGTGCCATTCCCGCCGATGCGCTGCAGGATTTTGTCGTCGTCGGCGAGCTCAATCTCGATGGAACGATCGCCGCCATATCAGGCGCACTGCCGGCCGCGATCGGCGCCAATGCGCTCGGCAAGGGCCTGATATGCCCGGCCGAAAGCGGCGCCGAAGCAGCCTGGGCGGGCGCCGACGTCGATATCCTAGCACCCCGCAGCCTGATCGCCCTTGCCAATCATTTCCGCGGCACGCAGGTGCTATCCCGGCCGGAGCCCTCGATCCGCGCCAATGCCGCCAATCTGCCCGACCTCGCTGAGATCAAGGGCCAGGAAAGCGCCAAGCGCGCCCTCGAAGTGGCCGCCGCCGGCGGTCATAATCTTCTGATGGTCGAAACAAAAGACCCGCCAGACTTCTATAGTGAATATTCTAAAGGGCAGAGACGGGTGACGACGCAATAAATCCGCCAAGCCGCTGTTTTGAGTTGCTAACGGCAATGAGAGCAGCCGCGCAGGCCATCAAGTGTTACGTTTGGGGTGGCTTGGGAGAAGCGCGATTAATAGCTTCAATAGCGCTCATGCGGACAATAATGTCTTGGTACCGTTGGAACGACCAGTACCACCAAAATATCCCGACGAATAAAAGGCCAAGGCCGCCATAAAGCAGGGTGTAGACGTTCGTGCGATTGAAGTCGTGGAAATCCTGCTCCCATCTATTTTTCAAACGTGCCAAGAGTAGTTGCTCGTTCGTGTCGCGAAGCTGCTTAGCCTCGGAATGATTAGCGGGAAGTGTGCGGATTAAATCGCGGTATTCCCTATATCGACCATACACGTCTTCCCCTGAGATGTTATCCGCCAGCGGCTTTGCATCAAGCCCAACATCCTTGAGGCGATCAATGAGGATTGTCATGCGGGAATACGTGCCCGATCCAGAGTCCTCGAAAGGCTTTGTATCAGCGGCCATAAGGTAGAACGCGCCCAAAATCATTGCGATGCCGGCGAACGTGCTTAGCTTGTAAAGATGATCGGTCGGGAGCTGAGGAAATGGGAACATGGTCTAATCTAGCGTGATTCTTAGACTAATCTGAATAAGGCCAGCGCTGAGGCTGGCCCATATGTCTCATTAAAACCGTCTGCACTGTCTAGGCTATCTCATGGCGGCGTTTAGCGACTCTGCGACTGCAGTGTAGGACGTGGAAGAGTTGATTTGAGTGCCGCCCGTAAGGCCGATTGCGGTGGCTCCGTTCGCCAACGCCTTCACGAATATGACGTGCATCGGATTGATCAGTATTTTCTCGGTCTTGGAACCGACTTTCTGCTCTACTTCGAATGAGTACATAATAATCCCCTATGGTTGCGTTCTGGTAAGTATCACTCGCCATTGATGTTGAGAAGACGTCATCTCGCCGGAAGAAACTTTGGTTGCTTCCCGCACCTTCAACTGTCTCTAAAACCATCCGCGCATGTCAGATCGGCGGCCAGGATAGCTATGAAGCCGATCACGGTGACGAGAAGGGGTTTCATTTCAATTTACTTCCGGCGAGCGGGCGGGACCGCATGGTCATGAGGAACAAGAGCCGGTGATTACAGCCTCGGCAAGGGGAAGGTGAAGACCGTGGCGGTCAAAAGTCGCGTCGATCCCGTCGAATGTGGGTGAAGTTCACAACCTCCAGCCCATCGTGGGCAGCAGCCAGATACAAATCGAGATCATCTGTTAATATTATTGCATCCCCGTTTCCGGTTGCTGCGTGGAGCAGAACGGCATCTGTCAGGCCCAGCCTTTTATATTCGTCTCGCGAGAAGCCTGCCTGAGAACTAATCAGAAGCTCCATAGAACGACTTGCGCCGACAACTTCGGCCAGAGATCTGCTTAGTTGAGCGCCATATCGTTCACTCGATCGCCCCAACAGATTTGATGTTTCCGTAACAACATTTGGCGTGAAAATCAGACGTGACGACCGGGACAAGATATTGCTTAGGATTGTGAAATCCTCTCGGTCATATGCCCTGGTCCGCTTGTGTACCCCGACCTGTTCGATCTCTACCAAACCGACTATCAACAAGACGGTGAGGTTCGTGTCCAGGATGACGGCTTTATTCATCAGTGGCGCGACGCTTTACAGACAACACCTCTCCGTCAGCGTTCATTCGCACTACTCGATAAAGCCGCTTTTGTGATGCTTCTCCAGTGAGCGCGCTGAGGGCGTTTCGGCTGGAACTCCAAGGCCGAGAGAAGCCGACCGTTATCAACCACTCACCAGCATCGGCATCATAATCAACCTCCTCCAAGCCGAAGTTTGACATCCCGTCTTCGGCGAAAATGTCAGAGGCATAGGCTTTCGCAATTCGAACTGCTTCCTTCACATCCATCGTTTTGCTTTGGCCGGCCATCTCATCCCCCAATTTGTTAAACCCGTTCACTCGCTGAGTGCCGCTCTAGGCAGGCGTAAGATCAATACATAGTCCGCAAGTTTCTTCAACTTATCCGCTAAATACCTCGCATCGATCCTATGCGGCCAACCATTGCCCAGAGAAGCGCATAGGAACGGTATTAAGACTTCAGCCTCAACACCGTCCGCTGCATAGTAGGCCACACCAATACGACCGCAGCTGTTCGCCTTCTTGGCGACGATGAGAAGGCTAAATCCGATTTAGGCTTCACCCGTTCCATAAGCATTGTCTCCGAGAGCATGCCCTTCCACAGCAATCCACAGATGCCGCCCGAACGGAAACGTTGCGGGTTTGCTTAGGCACGGCTAGCGTCCCTTTGCAGCTCATTCCCGATGAGCTGTAAGGAGCCTCACCGCCCCTTCGCTAGAGGGTGAGAACGGGTGTCGCAGTGGTTAACGCTGCGGCCCTTTCCGCTCCGCTCGCTTGCGACCGCCGCAAGATCACTATCGTTACCGGCAAGCCCGATCAGGAACGACTGCCGCTCCTGAACCATGGCCGATCTGCGCCGCGATTCAGCAGTTCAAAAGAGCGCATCGCAGGTTCCAATTACCTATAGGAGGCGGTCGATACAGAAAGAGCTACGTTATCGAATCCATTGCGCCGCAAAAAGCTTTCGACAACGCCTATTGGGGTTGTGCTCTTCGGACCGAGGATCACTTGTTCGATTACTTTTGCAGCACTTTCTGGGGCGGGAAAAGCTATCCTTTGGTATGGCACTAGCCGACCATCTGCGGTGCGATAGTCGGTCTCGTCAGATGCCAGGATGTTCAGGGGTTTCAGGACGTTCATGGCCAACCTCCACTCGTTCTCTTCGCGAAACGCCGGATTTTTGAACGAAAACCAAATGGATTGGAGATCTGTGAGGGTGCCAAAAAGCTCACTATTTTTTGATCGATATTGCTTCATCTCCGCTTGAAGCTGATCATCGGACTTGGGAGCGAGATAACTGCCGGGACTCGGAATGCTTACCGCACCTTCAGAAATCAATTGCTTCACTTTTGGGAATATCTCACGAACGCGCCGCTTTTGGTCATCAAGATTATAGACCACTTTTTGAAGTCGGATGAAGTCGTTGCTTTTCGTAATTGCCGTAAGGAATTCATGGCAAAAACCAATACTCATCCCTCTGCCATCATCAGCATATCCGCGCCACTGGCTTAGGGTGTCGCCATCTTCTGACATGCAGAAGCCGAGACAATCAGTGAGTTTGTCTATAAGACCAGCCATCCCCGTGAGTTCGTCACGCTCGAATTTGTTTATGTCCTCATCTTCTGCAACCTTGCCAATGACAGAAGTCATCCATTTACCTTCCAGGGCATCGTTGGATGATGTTAAGGATGAAAGCCAGATTGTTCTGGTCGACAAGATACTTCTGAACGTTTCGGTGGAGCAGTAGTGGAAGTAAGGCAAGTTACACTCTCGATAGATGTTTCCGTTATGATTGCAAAAGTTCACAATGTGCGCCTAGCTGCGCGCTCGACGGGCCGTTGAAATTTCTTGTATTCGCGCTAGAATCGCACTTATGCCCCCCGCTCGACCATAAATTGCCCACCCCATTGCCACCTAAAGTTACGACAGGTGAGGAACAGACGCCAGTGGTAGGTGACTCGTTGGGTGTGTCCTTGAGTGAGGGCCCGCATCCGCACCGCGTTTTGAAACGATGGCTTCACACCCCTGTCGATGGGCCTCACCGGAAGGTAGCGTGAAGATCAAGTTCGGTCTTCAAACGGGTGGCCAGAAGCTGGGCGTCAAAACTATCGTTGGTGACAAAAAAATTCGCTCTGATCCATTCACCCGTGAGCGTTGCTAAGCCATTGAATGGCCTGGCCCCGCGCCGCCGTTCTATTCACCCGTGAATAAGTATCTGAAAAATAACGCCATTTCCCATATTGACGGGACTCGTTAGCCGGAGTCTAACAGTGTCGTTCTGGCCGGAACGCTTCGCAACAACAAACAGGTCGCGCCGGATGCGCGCGGATTGGACACGAGAATGCGTTTCTTTAAGCAGACACAGTGGTTTGAGGTATATTTTGAGATGGAAGAGAAGCGCATTCTCGATCGCTTCTTTGACCACCGTAACGAGGACGGCAATCACGAATTTTGGATCGGCAGGTTCTACCTGACTTTCTACGTCCACCTCCGCAAGGTGAAGGCAGCCGCCTCTTAAAGCCGCCTGAAGCGGGCGCCACCAGATCATCGACCCCGTGGAGACATCTGCAGGGTTTTTTGTCCAGATACGCTGGAGAGCGTAACGGTGGAATGAAGGGGCACGTGATTACCACCCACACATGGCAGAGCAGGAGGCGTCCATTCTTTCTATTGACGTGTGAGCCCTCCAGCAGCTTTACAGCTTCGCCAGTGTCTTCACCCCTCCCCGATCATCCACGCTGCCGATTCCGATGAAGCCGCCCCATTGTTCCGAGATGATTGCGCCCCCGGATTCCGGGATGATCTCGCCCCCTGTCTCAGGGGTCTGCAGGCAATAATTGTTGTCAGTTCGTTCGAGTGATGTGTCAAGCTTTGCGCGGCAGATTTCGGCGTAGGCTTTCTCCGCTGAGTTCGATGCGGTGGGCATTGTGGACGAGGCGATCCAGGATGGCGTCGGCATAGGTGGGATCACCGATGACACCGTGCCAGGCTGATACGGGGAGTTGGCTGGTGATGATCGTCGATCGACGGCCGTAGCGGTCCTCGAGGATTTCAAGCAGATCGTGACGGGCCTGTTCGTTGAGCGGCTCAAGGCCCCAATCGTCCAGGATCAGCAGCTGAACATGACCCAAGGTGCGTTGCAGGCGAGCGTATCTGCCGTCGCCGCGCGCGAGCGCGAGCTGGGCAAAGAGTCGTGGGACACGCTGATAGAGAACGGAACGGTCGTCACGGCAGGCCTTGTGGCCAAGGGCACAAGCCAACCAGCTCTTTCCGACACCTGAGGGACCGCAGATAGCGAGATTGTCGTGGGCACCGATCCAGTCGCCACCGAGCAGCTTCATGAAGAGCGCACGGTCGAGGCCGCGTTCAGCGCGATAATCGACATCTTCCGGGGTGGCTTGATGACGAAGCTTGGCGAATCTGAGGCGCGCCGCGAGCTTGCGGTCGTAACGGGAACTCCATTCCCGTTCGAGCAGCAGTCCGAGCCATTCAGCATGAGAGAGGTGTTCGACCTCGCCGTTGGCGACGAGTTCGCCGAAGGCCTTGGCCATGCCGGCCAGGCCCATGGCGTTCAGTCTATCAAGTGTTGGATGAGCAAGCATTCTTCGTTCTCCTTAGTGGTAATAGCGAGGTCCGCGGATGTTCTCGTGGTGGATCGGTTCGTGCGAGGCGGCTCCATTCGAGCTCGCCGTGCGGTCGAGGCGATTGTCGAGGATGGAGCGCACCGAGCCATAGGTCCGGGCCCCGATCTCCAGCGCTCGGGCGCAAGCGGCGTTGACTCTGTCGCGGCCGAAGCTCTTGTTAAGGCGGATAATCCCGAGGCAGGCGCGAAAGCCCTGCTCTGGATGGGGCCGGTCGGCAAGGATGCGCTCGCACAACAGGTCGACATCCGGCCCCATGGCTGAGGCTTCGCGTCGAATGCGTTCGATCGTCCAGTCGGCGAACCGACGATGCGCCGAGGGCATATGATCGGGGATGGTCGTGTGCTTGCCGTTGCCGCTCGAGCGGCGGTGCGCGGCAATCCGCTCGCCCTTATGGAATATCTCGATCGTATTGGCGGTGATGCGTGCCTCTACCTGCTCGCGGGCAAAGCGATAGGGAACGGAGTAATAATGCCGTTCGATCTCGACGTGGTAATCCAGTCCAGCGCGCCGGATACGCCATTCGGCGAAGACATAGCGCTCGACAGGCAATGGCCGTAAAGCCGGACGATCGAGTTCTTCGAATAATTGACGCCGCGTGCAATTGACCCGACGCAAGACCCTGATGTCGTTGAGGTCATGGAGCAACTCCATGATCGCTGCATTGACCTCGGCGAGACTGTAGAAGACGCGATGGCGCAGCCGGCCCAACAGCCAGCGCTCGACGATACGAACCGCAGCTTCCACTTTCGCCTTGTCGCGCGGCCGCCGCGGTCGTGTCGGAAGGACCGCGCTCCCATAGTGCGCCGCCATGGCGCAATAGGTCCTGTTGACCTGGGATCGAAGTGGCACGCCTTGATGATCGCCACCTTGGCATTGTCGGGCACAAGAAGCGCCGGCGAACCGCCGAAGAACTCCAGCGCCTGAACATGGCATTCGATCCAGTCGGGTAGTGTCTCTGTCCAGCGCGCCTGCGCGAACGAAAGGCTGGACGCTCCCAGGACCGCCACGAACAAGTGCGCCTGCCGCGTCTTGCCCGACAGCCGATCAACGACGACCGTCACCGTGTCGCCGGCATAATCGACGAACAGCTTGTCGCCGCTCGCATGCTCCTGCCGCATCGTCACCGGCAGTTTCAGTGCCCAGCCACGGTAAAGGTCACAATACCGGCTGTAGCGATAGCCATCCGGATAACGGCCGATATATTCGTCCCAGAGGATTTGCAGCGTCACGTGCTTGCGCTTGAGCTCGCGATGGACCTCGGCCCAGTTCGGCTCCGGGGCCCGGCGATGACCCGTCTTTGTCCCGGCCGCCTTGTAGAGCGCCGCCTCCAGGACGGCATCGCTCACCTCGTCATCCAACGGCCATGAAAGCCCCGCAGCCGTCGCACGCCGCAGGGTCTCGCGCACCGTCGACGGAGCTGCCCCGACCCGAACCGCAATCGATTTGTGGCCCAGTCCTTGCTCGGCCCGATATCTCAGTATCTCGCGGACACGCCGCATCTCCAGTCTCTCCGCAGGCATCCCGTTCCTTCCCCATCACTATCGACGGAAGGAACTTCACACCGGCAGAACACCCACGCCATATCCCTTCCGAAGGGGCGGCATCATCTCGGAACAAGGGGGCGACTAATTCTCGGAATCGGGGGGCGAGATCATTTCGGAATCAGGGGGCGGATTGCCTCGGAATTTGCAATCCACGCCGATAATCGCCTCCCCGTTGAAAGCTGGCCCACCTCGTGTCGACATCGGTTGAAAGACAGCCCTCAATTACCCCACCCTTAAGCAGAAGACGGGGGAGGCAAGTTGAAGACACAAGATGAGAACAACCCTTAATTACCACCCACTTAAGGGGAGCTAGGAAGGGGAAGACCAAACATCTGGAATGAACGGGAGTAGACGATGGGCTGATGAAATCAGGATGACCTCTATCTGATCTTCATGGGGGTGATGTTGGTATCTAGAACCCCAATCCACTTGTTATCTTCCCTAAGGTTCCCTTGATGTCTCCTTCAAGGGGACGCCTCCAATACCGCGCACGGTCTCATCATAGACGCTCGACTTCCGAGAGTGCGCTGCTCGGCTCAGATTTGAGCTGGGCTTTCGTTCTCATGGTCGTGGTTGGCCATCGGCCCTCTTGTCACCAGTCCTGCTGACGGGAGGGCCGGTTTTACTCACCACGCCCACGACATACTTTCACAACCACAGACCCTGAAAGAACATCATGCACAACGAAACTCCCCGCCTTGGTCGGGAGGATGGCGAAGCTTTGCGCTCGTCACCTCGACCACCTGCCGTGAAAATCACAATCCGCCCTGTCAGTCTTGGCAACCGTGGTCAGAACTACTCGGTCTCCCTCGACGGCGCTGTCATCATTGCCAGCACCCGCAACCCGACAGGTGATGCTTGCCGTCATCTTGTCGCCTCCAGTCGCTGTGGTCGGATGGAAGTCTGGGACGACATGCGCCCCTATCTGTCTGCCGCAGAGCACGGCATCGCAAGCGAACCTTCGTGTCTGCACGAGCAGCCTGACGCGTTTCCCAGAGAGGGGAAGGTCCGCGACTTGGCGGCAATAGCGACTTCGAACCGTTCGTGACATTCGTCCGCATGCCGGACACGACGCGGTAGCGCCGGCTCGGGAAAGCAGGATGCGGGTCTCGTCATCAATGTGCGTGATGCTTTCGGCGATGAAGCCAGCCGGTACCAAATCAGAAGCGTGGAACTTGGTGCTCATCGTGCTGATTCCTTTGTGGAAACCAGCAAGACAGCATCGCTACAACTGCATCAAAACTGAGTCAGAGCCAAAATTGGATGCCGATAAGGGGTGAATTTTGGACGCTGATTGACAGTCGTTCACGTTCGAGAACTTGACGGGAAGGGACTGAATGCAGCTACCGCGCTGACAGGAACGATAGGCTTCATCGTCAACATCATCTGGGCGTGCACGTTTGGAATCGCACTCTTCTTCAGCTACCTGATGGCAGGTATTATTTCCTGCCTGTTCATCATTACCATCCCCTTTGGCCTTCAGTCTTTCAAGCTAGGCTCAGGACCCATTAATTTATTGAATTGAGGCTTGATGGATGATTCAAGGTGGCAGGAGGATGCTGCCTTGAATAATTTGCTGATGTTGACGCCGGAGCAGATGCGGCGGATCGAACCCTATTTCCCGCTATCGCACGGTGTACCGCGGGTCGATGACCGGCGGGTACTGAGCGGTATTCTGTTCGTAATCCGCAATGGCCTTCGCTGGCGCGATGCTCCTGCCGGCTATGGTCCTCACAAGACTATCTACAACCGTTTCATCCGCTGGAGCCGGCTGGGCGTGTTCAATCGTATCCTGGCCGAGCTGGCGGCACAGGGTGGCGGTACCGACAAGTTGATGATCGATGCCACCCACCTCAAGGCGCACCGCACAGCGGCCAGTCTGCTTAAAAAGGGGCTCTATCCCGATGTATTGGACGTAGCCGAGGCGGCCTGACCACCAAGCTGCAGGTGGTCTGCGACGACAAGGGGCGACCGCTGCTGCTGCATTTGGCCGAGGGACAGGCCAACGATCACAAGACGGCAGCCGCCGTTCTTGAACAACTGCCGCCTGCCCGCTTCCTGCTGGCCGACAGGGCCTACAGTTCCGCTGCCTTCCGGCAAGCGCTGATAGATCGAGGGATAACCCCCTGTATCCCGCCCCATGCAAAACATCGTGTCCAGCACAGCTACGATCGGCACCTATATCGCCAGCGCCATAGGATCGAGAACCTGTTCGCACGCCTCAAGGACTGGAGACGCATCCACACCAGATATGACCGATGTGCTCACACCTTCCTGTCTGCAATCGCACTCGCTGCCGTTTTCATCTTTTGGATCAATGAGTCCTGACCCTAGCTGGTTTGTCGTTCTGGCCGGTCGGCCGTCGCGTTGTCAGTGTCGAATTGGCGCGGGCTGCGCGCGAACACAATGCGAAGATCAAGCTCGAGAAGATGCATCGTGTTGCCGTCTCCTCGTAAACCAATGGCGTTCATAAACGTCGCATCAGTCATCGCGGTCGGCATCGCTATTTCGACATCCCAAACATTCGGTCGAGCTCACGATAGCTTGATAAGATGTTCGACAGTTCAACAGTCTTGAACCTGCCAGCAAATGTGGATCAGGATCGAATGATCAACACACGAATTTATCCCATTCCGAAGTCGAAACCGTAATATCTTTTCGGCGCGGTTGATTTCTGTTGTCGCCACCGATTGGGCGGCTCTATCGTTTGGGATGTTTAGAGTTAAACTTGTTCAGTGGGGGTAAGCAAAGGGAGAATCAATATTGTTCACTCTCTGCCGACCCTCCGCGAGGTCAATGAGAAAAGACTTCAGGCACTCGCAGATGACGCGTTGTTCATAACTGTACAGGTTTTTGGATCCCAAGGTACCTAAGAGTATATCTTCCGATGCACTGAGTAATTCATGAATTTCCAACGGCTGGTCGGTCATTATCAAACCTCTTGACTTGGAAAATAATGCCATCGTGCCTGCTCCCGTATCTGCTTCCAAACCGGGGAAGAGGACAAAGCCATCTCATCATTCTTTCCTGGGAGATCCACGAAACCACCAGTTAAGCATGCAGGCACAAGGTTCGTTTTTACCCCACCTCCTCCTACAAGCGACGATAGCGCGATATCATCGCAGGTTTCCCCATATTCGGGTTTCAGGGGGATTGCCGACAACGCGGAGCGGGCGAACGCAAGGCAGCGCCCCTTCACTATATCGACAGCTTGATCCTCACCAGGCGCGCAAATATGTACGCTGGAATCGAGCGACTGATCGTCCGCAGCCTTATTGATGCGTCCCGAATACAACGGAAAGTAAGGCTTCTTGGGCTTCAAAGATACCCCCTCAGGACCGCAAACCAAATTATCCCTTCCGTGTTTCTGGTAAGTATTGAGTATCTCAGCCAGTGTATTTTGATTTGAGAAGGCTAGGTCGTCATCGAGGCTTAGAACAATTTCTGTATCCGCCATCGAAGCCATGAACCACCGTGGCCAACAATACAAATTCGATGAGGCCGTTACTACGAGATCTACATTCTTGTTAATTATTGCAGAGGGAGAGTTATGCCATATGAAAATGCGCGCACATGCAGTTTGCGATTTCACGCTAGACACTACAGATTCTATATTTCTCTCTCGCTTATAGCTTAATAATACAACAGTAGCTTCATGCATAGTTGTTCACCTATTGAGATATAGTTGGGATGGAATTTGCGATGCCAAATGATATCTCGAATTTACCTCATAAGGATGCTGTATATAATCAAAATCATCGTCTAGATAATCGAAACAATGTACGTTCGACAAAGGCAATTTCCCGCCAGAAGAGTCAATCGCCTGGAATAGACGCTCCGTTTGCGGCCACCATGAGCAGCGTTCTTTCCATGAATCTGTGAGGCGCGTTGCGAGACGATCTCTTAGCGAAGCATCCCATTTGAAATGATGTACAGGAACCTGGGTATCGGCCCAAAGAATTTCTTGTCCCTTTATGAGGTCGTGGTTTGCGTGCTTTATTCGAACGTCAGGCCTTGCACAAACCACCTTGTTCGTCTGGCCCTGGACAATGACTTTCGTCATGTTTGTGCCTACAGGAAATTGGGACCATATAGTGCGACAAGGGTCAAAAGCGCAAAGTGAACCGTCTCTTGCGACTCGGTCGATGAAATATCCTTTGCATGCGCTTTGCCCTTTCTCGGTCCAATGTGAGGTCATCACGGGTAAGGGATAGGGATGAATCTGGAATTCGTCGACATCCGCCCAGACAATCCAATCGCAGCTCTTGGAAATCGTCGACTGAATTTCATCGTGGTGAGCTCGTAAAGACATCGCGTCAAAAGTGCACACCAATTCTCGTAACGTCACTCCCTCCATTTGGCCTAAAACAGACCTCGATCCTTCCAGAATTCTGTCTCGTTCTACTTTCGGGATGCCCGGCTCAAATTGAATCGAAATTTCAAAACGACAAACACCTTGCCGAAGATAATGGCGAACAAACTGGGGTAGCCAGCCGATCCGCGCCGGTTCCGTGGTCATAACCAAGGAGATCATGTATAGATGTCCTGCATATGAGCTGCCCACGTTGCAAACGCGCTATTTGTTCGATGGCCCGGCAATGTCCCGTACAGCATGTCCTTACGCCAGGCGACATAATTGAAGGAAAGCTGGTCCCGTCGACTTCCGTGTTCTAACTCAGACCACCAGCCGGCGCAGAAATCCCGTGCCCTTACTGTATTCCTGCGGACCAAAATTGAAGTTTCAACCAAGCCGTAATTCTCGGGGAACCCTTCTTCACGATATCGCTTTATTTGCATCAATATTTTGCTTGGGTCGTCCTTACGGCGTGCGATGCACGCCGCCGCTTCTTCATATGCACAGTTACGGGGGCCGTAAGTCGATGGATATGCAAATGTTGCTAGATCATGCTCTCCCAAATATCCGATAGCGTCTAATAGCAGTCCAGATGGTTGAAGGCAGGCATCGATCCAGATGCTGTACTCATGTTCGGGTAAATAGAGGTGCGGATGCAACTTTATATGCCGTGCCAACCTGACTCTTTGATCGAGGGTAGTTGACGGTTTGACTGGCAATATCCTCCAAGGTGGTCGGCGGGGAAGGACTTGATCCGTGAAGCATAAATGTGAAACAGGCCCAGCTAGCGACAACTTAAGGCTGTCGTATGGACCCAAAAGAGCAGTGTAGACTACTACATTGGAGTATTCCGGGGTATCACTGCCCATTCTTATACCCGCTCCACAATAAAATTCTCCAGGACTAAGAGGTCGATCTTGTTCTCAACAAAGGTCCTGATGGCGTCTTGCGGGGTGCAAACAATTGGCTCGCTACTGTGGTTAAAGGACGTGTTGAGCAAAATAGGGTGCTCCGTTAAATTTCCGAATGCATTTAGAAGGTCATAAAATTTCGGGCACAATTGCCGCTCGACTACTTGTACACGCGCCGTGCCATCGACGTGTGTGATCGCAGGAAACTGCGTTCTGAAACCCCGGCGCACATCCGCCGTGAACAGCATGTATGGATCAAGTTTAGCACCGTCGAAATACTTAAGTGCAGCTTCCTTTAAGACCGCAGGAGCAAACGGTCTAAAAATCTCTCGTTGTTTGATGATGGCATTCAAGCGTGCGGCCATGTCCTCTCGGCGAGGGTCGGCGAGCAAGCTGCGTGCGCCGAGGGCCCGAGGTCCGAACTCCATCCTGCCTTGGAACCAACCTACGACCGCCCCATCAGCGATAGCTTTTGAAACAGAGGAAACGAGCTCGTCATCAGGTTCTTCCCGATAGTCGAGGCCCAGCTCAGCCAGTAACCGGGGAATTTGGTAGGAATCAAAAGAAGGGCCGAGATACGGATTAAATAACGTCTTCGACCTATCTAGCCGCGCAAGATCGCCGGATCGCTGCGCTAGAAACGCTGCACCGATTGCAGCTCCGGCATCCCCCGCTGCAGGCTGGATGAAAACGTCGGCGAAACCCGCGTTCGCAGCGATGTAAGCATTTGCCTTACAATTAAGAAACACGCCGCCCGCAAGACAGATATTCAAGATACCGGGAAATTCCGACTTTGCGTGCCGCACCAATTTCAAAAGTGTGCTTTCCGTTAAGCGTTGCAGTGAAGCCGCCACGTCTGCGTGCACAGGTTGAATTGGCTCTTCAGGTAGGCGCTGAGGACCAAACACTGAGGTTAAAAATCGACAGCCGTCGCCATCTCTACTCATCTGACTTTCTACGAACGCTGAAGCGCATCGAAATGATCCGTCGAGGTTAGGACTCAACAGACTCTCCGCAGAATACTTGTCGGGACTGCCGAAAGCCGCCAGTCCCATTACTTTGTACTCGTCAAGAAGCGGACGAAAGCCTAAATGCTCTGTCACTGCCGAATAAATTAATCCGATTGAATTCGGATATTTTATCTCCTTGCGATTACGGATCTGCCCGCTGCGACCCTCGAACAGCGATATGCACGTGTCTTCCCCGACACCATCAACAACCAAGATGCAGCAATGATCAAACGGTGAGCAAAAATAAGCCGATGCTGCGTGAGCGGCATGGTGTGGTACGAAACAGAGTGGCGTATCGGCGCCTACAAGTCTTTTTACGTGCTTCTTCAGGCTTGCCAGTTCTTCGACAGGTACGCGCGAGGATATCCCACCAAAGCCCCTCAGATACTTTCTTGAAGGCTGCTCGTAGAAGCAAACAACATCAAGATCCGAAGGGCTCTCAATCGCAGATAGACAAAATTCGATAGCGGCGGCAGGAAACCTCTTGTCGTTTTTGCTGCGGGTGAAGCGCTCCTCCTCCGCAGCAGCAATCAAAACGCCATCCTCAACGAGAGCCGCTGCGGAGTTGTGGTAGAAGCAGGAAATACCAAGACTTATAGTCAATTTTCAACTCTGCGCTTAGTAACAGCGATATCTACCAAACAGGAACAAGCATGCCGTGTGCAGATGGCTATCGGTCCTTCGGGCAAGGAGAAAGTCCCGCAAATATTTCCTAGGTTTCCTCCTTCTCTGCAATTAGCGCGAAACAAGTCGCCGTTTCCATGAACTACCAACAGCTCGATCCCCGCCGCGCACGAAAACCCCAAGAATCGATTTGCTCGCGTTGCCACCATTCGCGACGCCTCAACGGTGTTTTGCGTTCCGTCCTCGTAGGCGACACGCATACGACTGCAAGTTCGGTCTTGCTTAGCGGCAGTCCTTGTTGAGAAGCGATAGGTCTTCAGGGTATCGAGTTGTTCGTCCTCATACGGGTAAAGTTCGTTCTTGAATGAGACTAGCAACGGTTTCAACGTTGCGGTCACATCGCGGTGCTCTTCTGTAAGCCTAACGGCGATATGGCGTGTCTCCTCGAAGCGATCTGGGAGCATTGTGAAATTTACATGGACCGAACAAAACGCCGTTAAGAAGTTTAAAACACTTACAAATTTGTCATAGTCGGAGTACTCGATGTGATAGGTCAAGGTGACCTCACGCCAGACTGGTCCGAGCCGTTCCCACCACGCCCGTGGACGTGTGGCATTCGAGATTATCCCTACGGTATGTCCTAGATTCACTGCACGTGAAGCGGAGCTTTGGAGCGGCTCCCACAGTGTGGGCTCTCCCCCGGTCCATTGAAAATGAACTTGGCGCCCGGTACCGGACGACCATTCGCTCACCGCATCGACGAAGCGGTGGGCTTGTGCGGCATCCTGTTGCCAAAGTGTCCCGTCGTGTAAATATTTGGGACAGTATGAACAACGGTAGTTGCACCTGTTTCCAACGTTCCAATCAACAACGAGCAGTTTTGAGCGTGCGGCGTCGGTGTGCTCCAGTGATACAATTTTTGGCCGAGTCACATTCATCGATACGGTTCCACGACAATTGTTTCCTGCCGTCGGGCCACCCATGAAGTCACATCGTCACCTAAAGTCAGATTGTTTTCCAAAGACCGAAAAATACGTCGAACTCGACGGCCTCGCCTTTGAAAACTGGTGGTAGCCATCTTCGCAACTGCGGCCAACGCTAAAAGCTTATTGGAAAGGGGGCCTGGATGTGTGTGGTCACCCGCAAAGTCTATCCGCGGAAATACAAGACCACTATACTCTTCGTTCGACATCCACTGATTTATACTTGGAGTCTTATAGTATGTTGCATAGGTGTAATAAAATGGAACGCAATACGCCAGACAGGCGAGGGAGCAAATCTTAATTGAGCGATATAGTCGCGCCATGTCATTTGCATAGCCTTCAAGGTCTTCACACTTTTTCTTAAGGCTAATTCTTTCATCGGACCATTCCGATCTGTTCGGCTGCCCCGGTCTCAGGGTGTATCCTTTTTTTTCGGAGGCCCAATACTCGACGCGAGATGCTTGGGTAAAAGCTACAAATACAATATCGGGCCGGAGGCATTCTATGCTTTCCGACAGCTGTCTAGATATATAATCATTGCTGGCACCGGGAACAGCCAGGTTAATATCGAAAACTCGGCGTCCCAAAAGTATTTGAAGCAGTCGAGCCATCTGCGCGCCTAAGGTTTGTTCCCGGGGTAGACCGTAGCCGAATGCAAAACTGCACCCCAATACGAGAATGGTGAGATCACGCTTGCCTGGTTTGCGTTCAGCCAGCCTAAAACCTTGGTCATCCAGCTTATGAACGAACCCGTCCGTGGTGACAAATTCGCGCCCAGGCACTTCGAATCCGAATGATACTTGGCCAGGATGTATAAATCCCGGCCTGTCTTCTGAAGTATCTAGACGTTCTCTGACAACACGCTTCGGCCCCATACCACAACCTCTCGGAATAGAGCTGCGAGAAACGAATAAGCATAGCTCTCCACTTGACCGGACATCGGAGAAGAGTATTTAGAATGAATTGCCTGTTTGTGCTTGCTACACACGTATTGCATGAGTTTTAATGAAATGCAATCGCCTTCCAATAATCCTTTTTTACTACGGAAATAGCACTTCCATGCAACAGAAGGCTTTGATTGCTTGGCGAAACAACACAGATAGTTGTTGATTGACGTTCCCCGAGTTGGCGCGTTGATCTTTCACCTAAAATAGCCGAGCCTTCAAACATAAACCAACGTTTATGTTTGACGGAGGACCATGAAATACGTCGCCTACTACCGCGTTTCAACATCCAAACAGCAGCGCTCAGGACTTGGTCTGGCAGCACAAAAGGCGACCATCGAAGCCTTCGTACAACCTGCTGACGAATTGATTGCGGAATTCGTCGAAACAAGTTCGGGCAAAAAGGACGACCGTTCGAAGCTCGCTGAGGCAATCAAGATCACGAGAAAAAACAACGCCAAATTGGTGATCGCGAAGCTCGATCGCTTTTCGAGGCGGGTCAGCTTCATCGCGAAGATGATGGAAAGCGATGTCGGATTTGTAGTCGCAGACATGCCGACAGCGTCAGAATTCCAGCTCCATATCTTTGCAGCTTTGGCTCAAGAGGAGCGCCGGCTCATCTCGGCGAGAACAAAAGCCGCTCTCGCTGAAGCGAAGAAAAAGGGAGTGAAGCTAGGTGTTCACGGAGCGCGCCTCGCACAGCAAAATAGAATCGAGGCTACTCGTCGAGCAAGTGAGCGAGCCCTCATCTACCGGAAGGTTGGACCGGCATGTCTTATTCGGGCATCGCCCGCCACCTTAACGAGGCAGGGATAAAATCGAAGATGGGTGGCATCTTTCACCCGCAGAGTATCAAAAATTTGATCCGCTGTTTAAGTGAGCCTCACTGATTAAATCAATCACAATTTAAACCAACGTTCAAAAATGGCTCCGCACCGGCTGATCCTATCTCGGGTTTTCTCTGTTTTTCGCGCCAAGGGGCTTTTTTTACCTATCGCACCTGTCGATAATCGATCAACTCAACTGCATCAGGTGACACGATGTTCGCAATTGCACCCACAGATTTAGATTGGTTCGACCGATTGAGAACTGGTCCTGTACCGAACTTGATCAATTTTTGGACACCGACGCCTTGGAATATCAGGCGCTTAAGCTCCAATGACCGATTTTATTTTCTGCTGAAGCATCCAGTTCGGAAAGTCGCGGGTTACGGACTGTTTGTTAGTTATGTCGAACTGTCTGCTGCCGATGCATGGGAAAAATTTGGAGTGGGAAACGGAGTGGATAGCAGGGAAGGCCTAACCACTAAGGTACAGGATTTTGCGACAAAGCGCTCCATAAAGGCACTGCCGTCTAATCCGCAAATTGGATGCATACTACTTCGAGAACCTGTTTTTCTCGCCGACAATGAATTTCTATCTCCCGATGAAGTAGGCCATACCTTTCCTCGCGAGGTGGTGAAACTGAAATATTTCACCGATCAAGATAAACTCCAACTTGCCCTGGGCCGGCCAATGCTGGTCACAACACCCTTCACGTTGGTCGCTGGCACCGGAACTCGGAAACATGTATCCCGAAAAGACAGGAAAGGACAGTCTGCGTTTCGGCAGACCGTCCTGAAGAACTACGAACATCGTTGCTGCATCACCGGCGCTACGATAGCGGAATTGCTAGAAGCAGCCCACATACAGCCATATGTGGACCAGCGAAGTGATCATCCTCAGAACGGGCTTTGCCTAAGGGCAGATATTCATCGCCTTTTCGACAGTGGGTTGATCACGATAGACACGAGCTTCCGGCTGCACGTGGAGTGCCCCCCATTTCGCCGGACAGATCAGCTATTGAGACAATGCTTTGATGAACTCCCTTGGGGAGGCCATTTTCAGCGCTGAGTGTGGATGGATTTCATTATAGTCTTCGATCCATCCGTCGATCTTCCGGAGAGCTGTATCGGCGTCCGGAATGGGTGAGATGCGTATATAGTCCCGCTTCAAGGTTTTGACGAAGGCTTCAGACATGCCGTTCGATTGTGGGCTGGCAACGGGCGTGAAGCATGGGATCAGGTTGAGGGCTTGGGCAAACAGCCTGGTCTCCCGCGCGGTGTATGCACTGCCGTTATCAGATAGATGTTCTATTGCATGCGGGGCGCTGGTTGCGCCGAAGCGCTTTTCGACGGCCTCCAACATCATGTCTCGAATGTCGCAGCCGGATATCCCGGCATTGGCGACGGCTGCCCATGAGATAATTTCCCGGTCAAACGCATCGATGATGAACGCGAGACGGACCACCTCGCCATTCCAGCAAGTGAACTCAAGGCCATCCGAGCACCAGCGCAGGTTAGACCGCATCACCATGACCTTGCCGTCGTGGACACGGCCTATTCGCACCGCCGTGTGTTTCTCAAGGATCATAGCGTGATTGGCCATGATGCGATGAACTCGCTTGCGATTGACGACGGGCAGATCAGCAGCTCGCCGCTGCCTGTTGAGAAGGGCAGCGATCCGCCGATAGCCATAGGTCGGCCGAGCATCCACGAGTTTACGAATGGCAGGCAGCAGCTCGGCATCGTCCGCTTTGAGGTATGATCCACGCGGCTTGCACTTGCCTTTAAGGCGCTCCACGAGATTGGACCGCGATACGCCCAGGACGTCAGCCACGGTCTTCATCGGGAACCGTCCTTCGGCAACAAGATCGGCCGCGATATCGGTTTTTTTGAGTGGGCTTTAGAAAGAGCTTCGCGGAGAATCTCGTTCTCCAACGTCTTGCGCCCGAGGATGCGCTCAAGCTCGCGCACTCGATCTTCCAGCTTCTTCACCTCGGAATTGCCGATCACTGGCTCGTCAGAATCCACGGCCACCGCACCTCCCTCGCTCAGGAGCCTACGCCAGCGATACAGAAGATTTGGCGCAACTCCATGCCGCCGCGCCGCGGAGGAAACGGTCTCCCCGGCGGCATAGCTTTCCTCGATGATCTGCAGTTTGCGTTCCGTTGTCCAGCGTCGCCGCCGGACGTCACCGATCATCAAGTCAACCTGTCGAAACTCGTTAGACATAAGCTTATCCTCAAGCCTGTGCTTGAGCCTTCCTGCTTATGCTGAGTGTCCGGTCGAAAGTGGGGGCAGTTCAGCACGTTAGTCCGAAGCTTGCAGGAACCGACTATCAAAAACTTGTAGGCCAGCCAGTAACGTTGCCAACCTTATCCACTACTCGCCCTTCCACTTTAGCACTTGAGCATCATTTCCATCAAATTTTCCGGTAGGTGACGATCAGTGTGAGCTGAAGCAATACCTGCCTGGTGACTGCAGGCTAAACTCGATGAACAGCCGGATGAGGCCAATGTCAGGAGGAGCAAATGGTGGTGGAATATCGTGATCGTGCACACAAACCGATAGCATTGATCCCTTACTGTCTCGTCGTATTTTAAAGTTTGATCGCGGATTGCGCCAAGCCCCCAAGTTCAACTCGCCCGGTCAGTTCCCCACGTATCATCGTCAGCAAATGTCATGACAATGTGTTTTGTAGGATCGTCGCGATCAACATCCACCGCTCGAAACCTATGACCGCCGAACGCGACATAAAAGTGCCGGTGAGACCCGTCGTCTAATGCGTCGTGCCGCTTTGCAAACGCGATTGAGGCAGCTAAAAGCTGAGCAACATCCGGGTCCAAACTCGCTGTCATTCTTTCTATTTCACGCTGAGGACCGTCACGACCATCAGGATAAATTTTCATTTGTTGCACATTGCGGCGTATCCAATCGGCAACGGCAATTCGACTATCCAAATTGTCTTTCGGTCCAGTTGAGATTGCTTCAATGAGGATTCTGATATCAAGATCGCTATCGGCTTGGCGGGAGACCTCCTGCCGAGCCTGGGAACTGAGTTGTGCCAGCTCTTGTTCCAGCCGCTGTATTTCGCTGGCAAGGTCGACAAGCTTACCTTTGACGTAGCCGATATCAACGCTGTCATCGGACAGCAGGTCGAATGCGCCTTCTCTCATTTTTTTCTTCGTCAATTCATTGGAAATCGTGGCCATTTGTCCTTCAGCTGAGAGGCGAGCGTCCTCAGCCGAAGATCCGAGCATGAAAGAGTGCAAATCCAGCTCCTTCACAAAAAAGAGGAAGGCTGTTTCAAGATGCTTTAAGGGCCACGATCCTGCCCAGCACTCATTTCCACGACGAGCGTTGTCACATCGAATATAGACCCCACCCTTAGGGCCGGTACCCTTGTCAACAATCATCATCTTGCCGTTGCAATAACCGCAGGTGGCGGCTCCTGCAAACAGGTTGATGTTGTTACGACCCTTTCGACCACTCCCACGATTCTTTCGGACAGCTCGACCAGCCTGTATTCGTTCAAACTGGTCCCGCGAAATAACAGCAGGAAAGTAATCGGTGATTGGATCGCCTGCCGGAGTACGCTTGCCTTCGATGTATCGATGAGGCTGGAACTCGCCTAACACCGCACGGCTGGTCAGAAGTTTCGAGACGTAAGATTCATGCCACCCTTGGGACGGAGCGAACGTCGGCACGCTGTCCAAATTGAGTTTGCGAGCAATCTGGTACGAACCCCTACCGTTGTCGGCGTCATTGTAGATGGCTTTCAAAATCTCGACACGCTCAGGGATTACATCATACACCCGTCGATCTTCTGAAAGGCGCAACCATGCAGGTGCGACTTGCGTCAGTTTCTTGTCGTGGATGTTCCTGCGTTTGTTCTCCCATGCCGCGCCAACACGCAGGGCCTTGGTGCGCGATTCATCGTAGGCGCGAGCCATAATCACGACAGAGAGAAGGATATCAGAAACATCGGCGCTGCCGGACTTGTAGACCCGCCTATCGGTTAACGTGACTATGTCGACGCCTGATTCCAGAATTTGAAGAAATAGAGCAACAGCCGTCTGCGGTTTTTCACGGCTGATGCGGTCGAGAGATTCGACTATGAGCAACGATCCCTTTGGGATCAAACCATCTTCAGCAAGAGTTAGAAATCTACCGAGTTCACCCTGCGCAACGTTCTTCCCACGGTAAGCGGAGACGCCGATATCTTGGAGCTTGAAATCTTCGACCAGTTCGAGGCCGTTTTCCTCGCAGTAGCGCTTCGATTCTTCGGTCTGTCTTCGTAGGCTGTCGCCTTTCAACTGAACATCGGTCGACATGCGGACATAGGAATAGGCTTTAGGTTTCATGCTCTCTCCTTAAGACAGAGCATTTACCTCATAAGTTAATCCACCTCAACATCTGAATTATGAGGTGGATTAATCAACCGCCGGTTATGATCCAAGCGCAGCAAATTCCAGGTATATCGGTGTCAGCTTCCCGATGGGCTAAAGTAACGTTGCCAGCCGTCATAACAGAAAAAGTGATTGCGCAGCTCACGGTTGCATGCTTTGTGGGATTTACGGTCGAATGCGCGTGCGGCGGGGAGATGCAACATTGAAGCGATATATATTCATCTGCGCGGTAATATGCGGCCTAGCTTGGAGCGCTCATGCGAAGGATGTTGATCCCGATGTTGCTCAAGAATGCGCACGCCTATGGGGAAGCGATTATCACATGCAGCTCTTCTGCAGGAAACAACAGATGCGGGCTAAGGACGAGATCCGACTCCAAAACTTTGAAACCTCACTAAGAGGCGACTCGACCACCCAGGCGGCCATCCTTAATTCAAAAAAGCTTTATCGGAACGGGATAAGCGAATTCAACAGATTCATCGACAGCTGCTACTCTAAGGCGGCCGATATAACGCAATACAAAATCTGTACCGTTATGGATACTTACGCGCAGATCCGCACAGGCGCTAAGGGCAGGAACGGCGCTCAAGCTACTGAGGACCGACAAATCGCTCAAGCTAACCGTATATTTGGCAAAACGCAGGGGAAGGCCATTCAGAAGTCCATTGTTGGTGAAGCAATTTTGGCGGTGATCTATGACCTCAACAATTGACAGGGTGGGTCCACTAGTTGGCCTCACCCTCTATTGCATCTCTCGCGGTCGCGTTTTCGACGATCGGCGCAATAAATGCAAAACAGTCGCCGTCTGTCGGCTTGGCAATCTCCTTCCTAAACGAGGAATACAATGACGAAGGCCCGATGCTTCGTCAAACCGTACTCTAATGAGGGCCACGAAGCATGCGAATTCGTGAAGTTGAACTAGAGGGCTACGCGAGCTTTGATAAAACCGAGATTATAAAGTTCGGGCCGGGGATCAATTTTGTCGTTGGCCAGAACAATACCGGAAAGTCGGCATTGCTTCGAAGTCTGAGAGTTGCGTTCAATCACAATCCCTACCGCAGCTCATCGTCATTCAGAACCGAGCTGCTCGTAGAACCCTTTCAAAAATTAAAAATCGAATTTCAGCGCGGAGAACTCTTCAACGCTTGGCTTCGTGGAGGATTTGACATCAATTGGAGTTTCGAAAGCGATCCAGACAAGCAAGCTAACGCCGTGAGCGCCTTCTTACAAAAGGATGAGTGGATCGCCGAGATCCATCGCTCTCCACGGGAATTCAAGATCGAAAATTGGCCGATGGCACCGGAGCCCAACGCAGTGATAGGGTGCTACCATCCAACGCCAAAAGGTGCCTCGTTCGTGAATTATCAGGCCATAGGCAATGGGCTGACAAACATCCTGCAATTTCGCTGGAATGAGGCATTTTTTCACTTTGATGCCCAGCGATACAACGTAGGCGTTTGCCCAATTGCTATGCTACCGCAGTTGCAATCGGACGCAGCAAATTTGCCAGCCGTACTGATGCGAATGCAAGGAAACAACGGCGACCTCTTTCGGGCCCTTGTTCAGCACATGCGCGACATTTTTCCGAGCGTGCGAAATCTAAGCGTTTCTAGCCCGGATCGATCGGGTGACCTTGAAATTCTGGTGTGGCCGGTTGTCGAGCAACAACACCGAGAGCTTGCCACAAGCCTGAACGAGAGTGGCACCGGGTTATCACAAGTGCTTGCAATACTTACTGTGGTGATGGTCATGGAAGAGGCCGTGATTGCCATCGACGAGGTAAGCAGCTTTTTGCACCCGGCAGCGGCTAAAGCACTGGTTCGAATCCTGGAAAGCCACTATCCCTATCATCAATATATTATTTCAACCCACTCACCCGAGGTGATCACGGCGTGTTCACCCTCGACAGTCCACCTTATCACAAAGACTGATTTTTCCTCTTCGGTGATCGCGTTGGATGTTGAGAATATGCAGCATCTACGCGCAATTACATCCGAATTAGGCGTAACGATGACAGATGTCTTCGCTGCCGATCGGGTAGTTTGGGTCGAGGGGCCGACCGAAGAGAAGGCTTTCCCTTACATCTTTGAGGAAACACGAGACGACAGTTCGAGCGAGCGCCGTCAGAAATCTCCGCAATTTGCGGCCGTTGTCGCTACTGGCGACTTCACGGCGAAACGCACCCGGCCCGACTTGATTTTTGACATTTACGATCGCTTGAGCAACGCATCCGTTCTTTCCGGCGCGGCAACCTTTGCTTTCGACGCGGAAGAGCTGAATCATGCGCAGATGGAGGATCTAACGCGACGCGCGAAAGGCCGGCTGCTGTTTCTGCCACGGCGTATGTTCGAGTGCTACTTGCTTCAACCGGCCGCGATAGCGTCGGTTATGAATGCGTCGCTTGATGATGCGCCAGCATCGGTCGAAGCAATTGAAGGTTTCCTGATCTCGGAAGGGGGCAAGGTCAAATACAAAGCAGGAGAGGAATGGAACGGCGATTTCACGAATGAAAAATGGCTTGAGAGAGTGGACGCCGCGAATCTCTTGAGTGACCTGTTCAGCAGCCTTTCCGACACCCGACTTACGTTCTCAAAGCGAAATCATTCCTTCGAGATTTTAAGGGAGATTCTTGTGGCCGATCGCGCTCACGTCGAAGGGCTGATCGACTTCGTGAGAAGACTGGTCGCCCTTTCGCGGCAGGAAACTGATTGATAAGTTTGATTGATACTACTTCGCGCCCAGTTGTATGCAAATGCAGACCCTCTCCAGCGTGTGCACGCGGTTGACGAACGGTCGACCTTCTCGCAGCACCCGCATGTTCTGAATTATGAAGAGGATTAATTGGCCATGCGACAACGTAAGTTCCCACTATGTCTGGATCACGACCAGCGGAATGTGAAGTTTCCATCAGCCTCAGTATACTCGACGACTTCGACATCGAAGCTTTCCAGAACAGAAGAGGTAAGCTGTCCGATGCCCGTCGGAGCCACCAGAAGCTTTCGGAATGACCGACCCCGGAGCTTCTCATAAAACAGAAGTTGCCCAAGGGCCTTTAGATAATCACCAGGCCCGGACCCAGTCTTGATTTCGAATAACATAGGGTCTGTTGGGCACATGGTGTAGAGATCCGGTGCCAGGCCGGCTGTTCGAGTGTTGACTACTTTTAACCCCTTTGCTTGCAGATGTCTGATCAATGCCTCGGACACCTCAGCATGTTTTCGTGTGACGATGATCTCATCTTTTGCCGGGATCACGTATGATCCCATAGCCTCATACATTAATTTCTCAGCTCTGACGGCCTCGTTCTCTTCGGCTGCAAGCTCCCGATCAATGCCGAGAAAATCCATTACGGCGTCTTTAATGTCCTCAAGTCTTATAGATGCATGGCCACGGAAAATAAGCCCTTCGCGTATCGCGGTAGGAAGGCTCGATATCGCAACGGTCTTCAGTTTGCTGATGTCGCGCCTTATCGCGGTGTCATCTTCTACTTTATGGCTAAGATGAATCGGATTGCCGGTGACACGTAGAAAGTAAGCTTTGCCAAGATGTGGGACGATAACGATATCGTTAACTCTGACTTCTTGGATAAACCGCCATACTTGGTTCGTTCCGTGCGTGATCCGTTTCTGTGCGGCTAGCTGCGGATAAAGAGAAGCAAGTTTCTCGCGGATTTCGTCTTTTGTTACTGCGAAATTTAATACCGTTTGCTCATCAAGTGCGCTCCAACCAATAGCTATTTGGTTATCTTCGAGCAGCTCGACGACTCGATCGATTCCACTCGGAGCAAGGCGATAAGCATAGATATTGGGAATAGCCAAAGCTGCCGGTGAGGCCTTAGGTCGCTCTCGGGCATTGTTTTTCGGCACGATACGAAGCCCTGCCGCTTCAAGCGCCTCGAAGCAGATTTGACCCCAGCCGGCACTGAAATGACCCGGATGCGCCTCTATACGCAGCGCGTATTCCAGGGCAAGGCCGAACACTTTTTTTGGTGCTAGAGGTATCCCTTCAGAAGTCACGGCATCGTAATCGCGAGAGGGCTCGAAGTTGGGGGCATCCCCACCCCCCAACAGCTTCTGGACTGCCCGGTCGATATGAGCTGTTTCAACCTTTCGCAAAATTTCGGCAGACAGACGGACAATCTTGGGCGTAGGTTCGAAAGGTTGAAGAGCAAGCTTTAACTGGTCGTGGCTAGTTTCAGAGGTCGCGACCAACAGGGTTCTCCAAGCACCGCGGCTTTTTGTACCGGCGTTCATTTCCCGAATAAGTTGGTCGAACCGCGTGGCGACTGGTTCCTCCTTGGTGAACAAAAGTCGGCGACCAGGGAGAAAGATGTCCTTACTGGATCGAATACCAAGATAGATTTCGTAAGGGATCGTAGCTGTATCCAAGCGTGCCAACAGCAATTCAACTGCACGTCGATAGTCTCTGTTTCCGATGGTACCACCGCGACAACGCACGATGACGCTCAGTTGGTCCAGGTCCAGTGTGGCGTTGATGCGCTTACCATCGGCAGTGACCAGTTTCATAGAGGTTCCGTAATTTCTTGGTCCGTGGGTCGATTACCAGCACTAGCCGATGAAGCTGAGTGATCGATTAATAGTGGGTAAGCGACAAGCAGCCCCCGTCTGGCATTGATGGCGGCGATTCCGGTATTGCGGTGAGACGATTCACGAACTGTGAGCTTCTATGTCTGCGCCTAGCTCTGGAACTAGAAACTTCCATATGATCGAGGCCGTTCCGGAACGGCTTGAAGGTGCGCCGCGACAGTTTCGGCGGCGCTGGTCCGACGAATTCAAAGAACGGGCAGTGGCCGAGGCGATGGAGCCCGGCGCCAGTGTTTCGGCGATCGCACATCGCCTAGAGATACATCCCTCACAGCTATTTGGTTGGCGCCGTGATGCTCGTGACGGACGCCGATCTGCGCGGCAGGATCAGGCTACGGTATCGAGAACGACGTCAAGTGGTGCGCTTGCGGTGATCGACGTGATCATCGGCGACGTTGTGATCCGGGCTGGCGCTGGGATCGATGAAGCACACCTGCAACGGGTTATCCGAGCGGTGCGCTCGGCATGATCCCGTCGAACGTAAAGGTCTTTCTCGCGAGCCATCCAATAGACTTCCGCAAGGGGCCAGATAGCTTGCTATCGCTGGTTCGAGATGCCGGCAGCGATCCGTTCAGCGGATCTCTCTATGTCTTCCGGGCGAAGCGAGCGGACCGGATCAAGATTGTATGGTGGGATGGATCCGGGGTTTGCCTTTATGCCAAGCGGTTGGAAAAAGCGCAGTTCTGCTGGCCGCGCATTGGCCACAGCCGGGTCCAGCTCAACCATGCCCAGCTCTTGGCATTGGTCGATGGAATGGACTGGAAGCGGGTTCGCTTTACGCCCGTCAAACCGCCTGAGATTGTTGGGTAAAACCACTGCGGCGAAGTGAATCAGGGGCCTGAAACTACGGGCGGATCACGGCAAAATATGCTCTGATCAGATCCATGACGCGACCCGAGATCGAGCTCCCGGATGATGTTGAGGCCCTAAAGGCCATGGTCCTTGCCATGGCCGAAAAGGCAGCCCGTGTCGATGCTTTGGAAAAGCAGGTCGATGACCTGGAGGCCCGCAATGCTGACGCCGACGAGCGTATCGAGAGGCTGACGCAGATCCTCAAGGCCTTCGATCGGGCTCGCTTCGGACGGCGCTCGGAAAAGCTCGGCGCATCGGCTATCGACGATGAGCAGCAAGCCTTTGTCTTCGAGGAGATCGAGACCGGCATAGCCGCGATTAAAGCCCAGGTCACGAAAGGCAGCTCGAATACGGATGGCAAACGCGCACCGCGGCCACGCAAGGGCTTTGCACCGCATCTTGAGCGCGTCGAGGTGGTGATTGAGCCGGAAGAGTTACCGGAACACGCGGGCAAGCAAAGAATCCTGATCGGAGAAGACGTCTCCGAACGGCTAGATGTCGTGGCGGCGAAGTTCCGTGTCATCGTCACGCGCCGTCCCAAATACGCTTTTAAGAACGAAGACGGCGTCATCCAGGCTGCGGCCCCGCCACACATCATTGAAGGCGGCATTCCAACAGAAGCACTTCTGGCGCAGATCGCCGTTTCCAAATATGCCGATGGTCTACCCCTCTATCGCCAGGAAGCGATCTACGCGCGGGACAAGGTCGAACTCGACCGCAAGCTCATGGCTCAATGGATGGGCAAGCTGGGGTTCGAGCTCGATATTCTTGCTGATTACATCCTGAACGAGATCAAGAAGGCAGAGCGGATCTTTGCCGACGAAACGACCTTGCCGACGCTTGCACCTGGATCCGGATCGGCAAAGACGGCGTGGCTATGGGCCTACGCGAGGGACGATCGGACCTTTGGAGGCAGCGGTCCGCCGATGGTGGCCTATCGCTTCGAGGACAGCCGAGCGACCGAATGCGTTGCGCGGCACCTCAGCGGCTATCACGGGATCCTGCAGGTCGATGGATACGGTGCCTACAGCAAACTGGTCCGCAAGGATGGAGGCAACGACGGCGTTGTCCTGGCTGGCTGCTGGTCACATAGCCGCCGGAAGTTCTATGAATTGCATGTTGCCAAGAGCTCGAAGGTCGCCACAGAGACGGTCGAGCGCATGGCAAAGCTTTGGGAGATCGAGGAAACCGTTCGAGGCCAAAGCCCTGAAGCTCGTGTCGCGGCGCGACAGAAGAGTTCGGCGGTGATCGTCCGTGACCTCTTCACACTTTGGCAGGCGACCCTTCCGCGGGTCTCGGGAAAATCCAAACTCGCCGAGGCTCTCCGGTATGCCATCTCGCGTCGAGACATCTTCGAGCGCTTTCTGACGGATGGGCGCATCGAGATTGACTCCAACATTGTTGAGCGGGCAATCAGGCCTCAAGCCATCACCAGAAAAAATAGCCTCTTCGCTGGTAGCGACGGCGGCGGCAGGACATGGGCGACGATCGCGACCCTGTTGCAAACGGCAAAAATGAATACCGTCGATCCTCAGGCTTGGCTGACCCAAACGCTTGAGCGTCTCGCAAACGGATGGCCCAGCAGCGAGATAGATGCCCTCATGCCATGGAACTACACGGCCTGAACGGCCTCAGCTTGCCGCTTACAATAGTGGCTCATTGCGACGCAGTGCGCTCGAAGCTGCGGCCTGGAAAACCACCGTAGCTTCGGCTAACTAACGTCGCCGAAGGCAACCTCATTTGCGGCAACAATTTCGCTTTGTCGTTAGTCGCGCAGCATCAAAATAGCCGTGAGCTTAACTCCGCAAATATGTTCGAAAAACTTGCCAGACTTCCTCTAGCCGCAGCGTTCGTAGAAGCGGATCGCAGGAACATTAAACACTGCCACAGAAAATCGTCTGCCGACCGCCATACTGATTACAGCGGCGTCATCGAACCGGCTTTCCACAACTACGTCAATGACGCCTCCAGCGACCAGTTTGCGATATCACAAGGGCGTCTTCAGCATATATACCCCTTGATCATCCGCACCATGGCCTTGGTGTTGGCGGACATCCGCCAGCACCGCAGACAAACGGCACGGCCAAGCCCTCGGATATAAGCGTCTGGCCGACATCACGTCCATTAACACGTAAAATGCCGCAGCTCCGACCGTAATTGCATTTGTCAGTCCCTTCTGTGCCTGGCTTGCAAGAGCAAGCAACTTTGGTCACCGTTGATTTTCCCGATGAAACCAATTCTACCAATCTCATACCTGCTTTGACGCCAAGCGCCCTCTCACGATCGCAAAGCGGTTCGAATTTTTCGGGCGTATTGAAGCCAACGAGCCGCACGCGGGTACCATCATTCATTTTGATCGTATCGCCATCGGTGATCGAAAAATTCCTTGCCTCAGAAGTTGTTGTCGACACCGCCGGGAACCAACCGCCGACATAATCTTCAGCGTGTTTAACGACTGTCGCGCTCATCATGACGACCATAACCGCACCGATGATCAGCAATTTCTGCTCGCTGCGGCTGAGTCCCCAATATCGTGTTCGACGTCGATATCTCCGCCGTTCCGGGACGTTGCTGACAACCAGTCTTAGATCGGCATCGCTCTTGAGCGCTGTCAGCCGCTTCAGCGTCGACATTTGCTTTTCTGATAGCCGCGTTCGCGTGCCGTAACGATCGATCTTCGACCGCATGTCAACAAGGAAGCCGCGCTGCCAATCCGTTGGTAGTCCACTCTGGAGGACGTCATCGATGCGGCTGCGGAAATACGCGACCTCAATATCTGTCAGCAAATGTGTAGCCCCCATCAGCCACACCATACCACGCATTCGCCTAATCTCGGGTTGCGTGGATGAGGAAAATTTTAGCGAGTTTTTTTGCCGACCAATCGTGTGCATTTCGCAGCTACCGGCGCAGGTAGCTCTTCGCGCCGCTGTCAGTAACACAGTAACCCTCCTCCCTGGCCGGTGCAGTAGTTTCCGCCTCGGCACGAGCATTCCCCGGAAATCGCTGGCTGCATTTCCTCTGCTGACCCAAGCAAACCAACGGCACCCATTGTCGCTTCACACGATTTCTTACTTGCGTTCACCGAGCCATCACGACAAATAAAACTCGAGCCTTGGCAATGTTCAATGCCGCCTTTTCGGCCACTGCATGGAGTGTTTGCCGAGACGGGCTGATTTGTCGGCACGTTGCTTACCAACAACGAAGCAGGTCGAACAAACCGACCCTTCAATTCAAGCGGCTCTCTGCGACTGATAGTAAAGCAATGCCCCTGGCCGACGAAGGCCGCAGCTAACAGCTTCAGACGCGAATTCCGACGCGAGCAACCCAGGCGTTTAATCTTGCGAAAGCAATTTCTGCGATTGAAGTGCGAGGCCAGTAGTCTATACGCGGGCAAGAGGGATTATGCGTCAGAGAATTCACGAGCGCGTCCAACATCCTGTTGGACAAGGCTTTTTTCATAGCGGTCTTGTGCATGGCGAGGGTGGAACCGTTCGCTACGTCGTGGACTGTGGTTCCATGAAAAAATATGAAACTGCAAGGAAGTCGAGAATACGAGCGTATATTAGAGATGTAAAAAAGCATTCACGAAAGTCGCGACTCGACATTCTCTTTATAACCCACCTTCACGTCGATCACGTCAGCGGGATTGAGCAGCTTCTTGACGCCCGAAGCGGCCTTCAGGTGGACACTATTGTCATGCCATTGCTTGACGATATCGACCGGCTGATAGCGTTTGCCCGAAGCTACGCGGAAGACAGAGCCTCTGCGGACACAGAGTTTTATCGTACTTTTGTTACCCAGCCGAGTTCGGCCTTTTCTCGGTTCAACCCCCGTCAGGTCATATTCTTTCGGGCTGGAGATGGCGACGGAGGCACACCTGGAGGTGCGGATTCACCGCTAGCTCCGATTGACTATGATTTGCCTGGCGGTCTTAAAACAGAGCGTTCGTGGACGTTTGCTAGACGCGGCGATATCCCCACCTCTTCGGCTGAAAACTTGGAAACCGTCAACGATGCAGGCTTGGTCGTCCTTCCCGATACAGTTGCGGCAGCCGTTAATTACGAGCACGGTCATTGGCTGCTCGCTCCGTTCGTTGACCCCGGTATTTCCCAAGACAGACCGAAGTTTCTCAAGGCACTTGCCGAAGAGAGAGGCCTGTCGGTGCCCAAAATGAAATCATGGCTCAGAGAGCGAGGCAATTTAGAAGATTTGCTGACAACCGGCACCGCCGATTTGATTGCTGCATATCACTCGTTAACAAGAGATCTGAACGTCACGTCACTCTGCCTCTATTCTGGACCAGCCCATCCGTTTCCGGCGCACGAGATATGGACTGGGAGAGATGAGGATCACTCAGCAGATTGGGGCTGGGGGTTCGGAAAGAGCGCCTGGATGGGAACGGGCGATGCTGCATTAGCTTCACAAGTACGTCGCAAGGCGTTCCTCAAGCATTACGGCCCCCTCCTCAGCAACGTTGGTACATTTACGCTCCCCCATCACGGCTCTGTCCAAAACTTTCACCCTGAACTGGTGCGACGAATAAAACCCCGCCTATGTGTTGCGGCTGCTGATCGGTATTCGAATTGGTCTCACCCCGGAGCGCACGTCGTCCAGTCGGTTTGTTCGCTGGGATCTGCAGTTCACGTGGCCACCTCGGAAATGCCTTCGCGACTCTTCGAATGCGTAGATCGCTGGAAAGTATAGCATGACGCTGGTTTGTCCGAAGTGTTTTGGTGATAGGGCGATCAGTCGGCGTATCCAGGAAGTAAGGCCGCAGTATCCCGACGAAAAATGCAGCTTTCACCCGCGAAACAAGGGAGTACCAATCCGCCTAGTCGCCGCGATGGTCGACGACGTATTCCGATATTTCTACAGCTTTGGAGAATATCCGTATGCCTATTCTGAACAGGAGGGAGACAGTCTAGTATTCTGCGTTGGAGACATTACGCAAGCAGAAGACGAGGAAATAGCTCGCGCTCTGGCCGATCAACTCATTGAAGACGACGAATATTGGCCCCAGAATGGCGAGCAGTCGTTTTACGCCGACGATCAGAACTACGTCCGCCACGGTTTCAACCGCAATCACCGCAACGATAACCTCTGGCGAAATTTTCGAGAAAGTGTCGTCTACCAGCAGCGCTTTTTCAATTCTAACGCCAAGGACCTAATTTCGGAGCTGTTCTCCGGTGTCGACGCACAACGAGATCACCGAAGGCAGTCTCCAGTTTATGAGATTTCTCCGGGCAGCGACTTGGGTATCTTCTATCGTGCCCGTGTTCTCAGTGATCCGAAAGAGCGCGCCCGCGCCCGAGAGGAGCCGGCATCGGTTCTGGGGCCTCCACCGAAGCGACTGCGCAAGGCGGGTCGAATGAGTCCCGCAGGCATCGCCTGCTTCTATGGAGCTTTCGATCTTGAGACCTGCGTTGCAGAGCTTCGCCCTCCAGTCGGCAGCGTCGTGGTCTATGGGAAGTTTGAATTGACTCGACCCATCTGGGTACTCGACACGACACGGTTTGAGGCGCCGATGAAACCACAGAGCCTGTTTTCGAAGGACTACCTACGCAAGGTCGAGCAGTGGGCGTTCATGCAGCGGTTTATGGAGGACATTGCTAAGCCGGTGTCCCCAACTGATGAACACCTAGACTATATTCCGACCCAAGCTGTGGCGGAGTACCTCAGGGTTCACCATCAATTCAAACGCGACGGCCATCAGCGCAAGATAGACGCCATAATTTACAGGTCGGCGCAGCTTCCAGCGAATAGAAACATAGCGATCCTCGGCGAAGCTGCCGAGGTTGGAAACGAACCAGGATTACGCCCGAAGCGGCAACGCGAGACTCTGGCGGGGGCAAGCCTTCCAGATTCCATGGAGCTTTTCCTGACCGAAAGCCGGCCAGGACCGCCTCCCGCAATCCAGGCAATCAAATCGTCGGTAACGTCAATGAGGGTCGAAAGCGCCCGATATCAGACTGAAGATTACTTTGAGATCACTTCCGACGATGTGTTCCCTTTCTGAAAGCCGATGTGCGGTGGCAAGGGGCCCACTTCGTCCACCATCTGTTCTATCAGACATAGGACGGCTCCAGGCCTCCTGCGATCTCATCGATCGCGCCGTACGCTAGTCGCGCACCATCAAAAAAGCGGCGACCTTCGCCCCGCAAACGTCCTCGAAAAATCTTCGGGACTTCCTCCAGCCGCAGCGCTCGTAGAAATGGATCGCAGGAGTGTTGAAAGCTCCAACGATCAACCGTGTGCCACCCGCCATGTAAGCGTTGTGTAACAGACTGAAACCGATCCGATTGCGTCGAAATTCCTTAGCGACATTGAGAGCGGTGATGCAGTCGTCGATCTGATTGATCACGCCGACAACCTGCCCGTCAACGTCGGCAACCTGCATGCTGTTCAAAAACAGGCGGAGGTGTTCGCCAACGCAATCTTCTTTCGTGAAGCGTCTCACGATCTTCCGTGAGACTTGCCTTCCGTATGTTTCCATCCAGCACGAGGAAAGCAGTCGGTGAAGATCGTCGTAGTCTAAGTTATTAGCAGGACGAAAAATACAGTCGAAATTTAGGGGATCGATCATCTAGGCGCTCCTTGTCGGGAGCGCGGTCCGTGATCAATGTCGAATATTCAACGACCGCCTATCGGAACGCGAGAGTCCCGGAGGGATGGGATTACGGCAAGGACTGCTATGGCGAGAGCTGCAGACCGCACTGAATTCCTTCTGAGAGCCATCAAATTTTCGGTAGACTAAAAAGAAACTCGATTCGCTTTAAAGGTGAGCAATGAGTAGCACCGTACGTATTGGAGCGCTTCTCGCGTCGGCGATCCTCTTTCTTTCGTTCCTGTATCTAATCTTCATCGGCGCCGACAAAGGCCAGTACATCATGGTCGCTGTTGTTTTCGTTTTCGCTGTTCTCGCAACAAGGCTCGAAGACATAACGAACCTCACGTTTGGCGCAACGGGCGTACAAGCGGCCCTCGAAAAGAAGTTGAAAGAAGCAGAAGCGACCGTCGCCCAGTTACAGCGGGTGGCTGAACTATTCGGTCAAATCAGCGTACTTCAAATATCAATGAGCAACCGGTGGGATGGCCTGAGTTCCAGGGAGAAGCGAGATGCGATCAAGAAGAGGTGGGGCCAACTTGTCAGTCTAGTTAATGAGAATATCCTGCTCTCTCCAAGGCGAGAGGGGTGTCGAAGTGACTGACAAGCTCAATCGAGCTTCTGCAAGACGCGGTGGCCCGTTAAGCAGAGCCATTGAAAGTTCGCTCTCGAGGGTTACTTCCAATATTACGGGCGTCGCCACTTTGACCGGCGCGGTGTCTGGGTTAGTCGCTGCTTACTACACGCTTCGCGTACAGCTCGGACTTGCTGAACCTTGGCCAGCCCTGATATGCGGCACCTTCATACTTCTTTTCATCCTGCTTTACGTACTTCCGGAGTGGCGATCTGAGATAAAGATGGATCGCCTGGAAAGGGAAGGTATTAACGGCATCCTCAAGGAACCATCCTACTTTCGATTGACGCCGTATCAGGCCGACGATGCAACGGCGTTTAACCGTCCGGACAATGCAGCAGCTTCTGTCCTTAAGTGGATAGAGTCTACGTCCCATCCGATTCTTTACTTTTGGGGCCAGTCTGGGTCTGGCAAAAGCTCTCTCTTAAACGCGGCAGTGGTGCCAACCCTACTGAAGGGAGGCTGGGTTGTTTGCTCATGCCGCCCACATTCCGATTCTCTACAAGCAATCTCTACTGCCCTGCGGCAACAAACTGCGATTTGGCGAAAGCCCCCCGACTATCGCTACGACACAGAGAGGATCCTAGATGAAGCTGTAAGCCGAGTGCGACAAAGCGGCAAAGGTCTAATTCTCATTATCGACCAATTCGAAGAAGTTTTTGTTCTAGGCGACGACAAGGCCAGATCGGCATTGACGAGGGTTCTCGGGGATCTTCAACAAAATCCACGGCCTGGACTGCTGCTGCTTTTGGCGCTCCGAGCGGAGTACCTTACCGATGTGATGACTCTCGGACTACCCGGACCCGCGTTGGGCTCCAACGAGAATGCTTACGAGGTACGCCCATTCACACGCGCCGCTGGACAGGATTTCATCGAGCACTCCGGCCTACTTCTCGGAGAGGATCTTGTTGAGGAAATTCTAGGCGAAGCTGCGGAAATTGAGGATATGCCGGACCGTGTGCGTCCGATAGTCCTGAACCTACTTGGACTGGTGGTGTCTTCCTTTCACGGAGCGCTGCCGAAAGGAGTAAAAGCTGGCCGCCTACTTTCCGGCTACGTTGAGCGGAGCTTGAAAAACCCGCTCATCAAGGATGTATCACTCCGAGTTCTCCGCCCGCTCGTAACGGACGTCGGCACTAAGCGCACTCTCTCCACGGCCGAACTTTCAGAGCAGGCGAAGCTTGACCCCAGCGTTGTAAGAGGATGCTTGATTGCTATCGCAAACGACGGCTTAGTTAGGATTCTCAGCGGCAATGAAGAACGGTGGGAGGTCGCACACGACTTCATTGCGAGACTGATGCAACCAATGTTTCGTGATCGAAGAGACGCCGCTTGGTATTCAGTTCGAACGTGGCTTCCTCTGGCAGCCCTCACCATATGGTTACTAACATTTATTGTTTTGAGTTTGGTTTATCCCCGGCTGCATGACGATTATATACTTCGTGAGCTCGCGAGCGTCGGCTTGGTTCCAGGCCCTCCCGCTAAGACAGGGAATACTCTTGTTCAGAACGGGCTTGCGATTCAAGACGAAAAGGCGTTTTGGAATGTTGCCTCCCAAGCGAATTACTTAAGCACGCCGGTCGTTTCGCTAACAATTGATGCAAAGCTCACCGGACGTGGAGTGCCCGATTTCCCGAAGCTCAAGAAGTTGGATTTGAACCTTTCGACGCTGGAAGATTTTCCTAACCTCCCGAATCTTTTATGGCTTCGGCTTTCAGGGGACAGATTGGAGTCGCTTAAGGGCCTACCATCCTTACCAGCGTTGAGAAAATTTGAACTCATCGACACTCGGGTGACGAACTTCGTGGGAATGCCCTCGATGCCGGCGCTTCAGGAAATGACCATTGATTTCAACGATATTCGTGGAGGAGGTTTGAGCTTTGAAGGGATGCCGTTGCTTCCTCAATTGCAGAAACTTCAGGCGCCACAGGCTTTAATCGAAAGCTTTAAAGGCTTGATTTCGCAGCCGGAGTTAGTGCGACTGGAACTCGGTTCGATCCTTATAGGGGGACCTGGTTTGGATGAGGGCGAGGATGATCATGCGTTGGATTTCGGAGAATTTCCGCCGTTTCCGAAGCTCGAGGCCCTCAATCTCTACTTGCGGAAGCCGCTTAACCTCGCGAGGCTTTCAAAGCTTTCAGCTCTCAAATCGATCGAATTGCAAGGTGATAAGATAGTGGGTTTAGAAGGGCTGGCTAGTGCGCCATCACTGAATGAACTTAAGCTATCTGTGAAGGGCTCGTTTCTAGTGAAAGATGTGCCTGCCCTACCGTCTTTAACGTCTCTTCGTGTGGATGCTGACAAGTTAATTTTCTTCGACATGGCGGATTTTCCGGTTTTGGAAAAGGCGCAGTTCGACGGCATACTGGCCGACTTGCCAAATATATCTGCAGGCTCGCCGTTGACAGAACTCCGCTTGGTTAGCGGGCGAGAAATAACGTCCTTAGATGATTTTCCGGATTTAAAGCATCTTTCTAATCTGGATTTGAGATATTTAAAGCTCGGTAAATTGTCCAAGCTCCCTCCACTGGAGAATCTTATGACGATTTATCTTCCTGGCAATAAACTTGCAGATTATAGCGGGCTAGAGGGCCACCGAAAGCTCAATCATATCTATGTTTACGAGGACATCGACCCGAAGATTGTTCCGTCAGATGTATATGAGGCAATACCGCAAACTCTACGCCAGTTCGTTTCGGCAGCAACCTGGCAGGACTAAAGGCGGGCGTGATCGCGGCGAGGAAGTCGTTCCATTCGTCGGTTTGTGTTCCGGCGTGCAAATTTTGGACGCCGATTGACAGGCTGCGTAGGAATACGCACCTTCTTGCCACTCGATCTATCGGCTCGGTGGGGCACGTAGGTCCCAACTACGGAAGCATCTTCGAGCATCTTTTTGATGTATGAACGATGCCAAATCTTCCCCCGACCGAAGACTGGAACGCCTTCGCGATTTAGACTCTCGGCAATCGCATGCTGTCCTCGGCCCTCCAGCGTCTGCTCAAAGATGCGGCGTACAATCACTGCCCTGCCAGGTATCAAATCAAAGCCGCTCCGATCCTCTCTAAGCTTTAGCCAACCGGGTGCCCTAGACGTCAGCGGCTTGGTTTTCGCGTTTGTCCGCTTGTTCTCCCACGCTTGCGCAACCCTTCGACCTTTCTTGGCGCTTTCCTCATGCGCCCGCATGGCAACCAAAAGTGCGACCATTAGAGCCGTCTGGTCCTCATCAAGGACCTCTTCCGTGTACACCCGCTGGTCATCCAAGGTTACAAGCGTTATCCCCGCCTCGCAGATACGCTCAAGAAGCCTTACCGCCTTGCGTGGTTTCTTGCGGCTCAGGCGGTCGAGACTTTCTACGAGGAGATAACTTCCAGGCTTGATGTCGCCGTGTTCTACAGCCGCGAGAAACTCACCGAGACGACCGGCCTCCTCGTTGGCTCCCAGATATGCCGATACCCCAAGGTCACGGAAGGTGAGCAGGTCATCAAGATCAAGGCCGTGTCGCTGAGCGTAGGCTTCCGCTGCCGCAGTCTGTCGTCTGAGGCTATCTCCCTTCTCCTGTTCGGGAGTTGAGAAGCGAACATAGGAGTAGGCTTTGGGGCGGGTCGGGGGGGGTGGTTCATGGTGGTGATTCCTAAAACAACGATGGGTCTTTTGTCCATACCTTGCTGATGGTCGGGCCTCCGGGCTCCGGCAAATCCATGCTGGCGGCAAGGCTGCCCTCTATCCTGCCGCCGCTTTCCGCCGCCGAGTTGCTGGAGGTGTCGATGGTCCATTCGATCGCCGGCCAGCTCACCGGCGGCAAACTCTCCGATCGCCGCCCCTTCCGCACCCCGCATCATTCCGCCACCATGGCCGCCCTCGTCGGCGGTGGCTTGCGCGCCCGTCCCGGCGAAGCCTCGCTTGCCCATCACGGCGTGCTTTTCCTCGATGAGTTTCCCGAGTTCACGCCGCAGGCGCTCGATGCGCTGCGCCAGCCGCTTGAAGGCGGCGAATGCGTCATCGCGCGTGCCAATCACCGCGTCTCCTATCCGGCAAAGTTCCAGCTGATCGCCGCAATGAACCCCTGCCGCTGCGGCATGGCGGGTGAGCCGGGCCACACCTGCGCCCGCGGCCCGCGCTGCATGAGCGATTACCAGGCCCGCATCTCCGGCCCACTGATGGACCGCATCGATATCCGCATCGACGTGCCCGCCGTCTCCGCCGCCGACCTCATCCGACCGATGGTCGCCGAAGCCAGCGCCGACGTCGCCCGCCGCGTCGCCGGCGCCCGGGAAATCCAGCAGGAACGTTTCGAAGCCGCCGGTGCTAAGGGCATCGGCACCAATGCCCGCTGCTCCACATCAATGATCGAAAAACTCGCCGAACCCGACGCCGGCGGCCTGCAGCTCCTGCGCGAAGCCGCCGAAAAAATGAAATTCTCCGCCCGCGGCTACCACCGCGTCCTGAAGGTCGCCCGCACGCTCGCCGATCTCGATGGCAAGCCGACGGTTGGGCGCATGCATCTGGCTGAGGCGATTTCCTACCGCATTGCCGGTGAGAGGTTGACGGCAGCGGCATAGGAAGAACGTAGATCGTTGGCCTGCCATTCGCCGAAACTGCACGGTAGGCGGTTCTTCGGTTTCTCCGGGGGACTATGAATAGACCGAAGGAGGGCAGGCCATGCAGGGGATTGAGTTGTCCCGTCGTTTTTACACAGACATTATCAGACCCTGGTTGGCTCAGGTCGCACCGGAACTCCCCCATTCAGCGGCGCTAATTGGTTACGGATCGGAACTGCTTGGTCTGGATGACGAGGTCTCCAGGGATCACAACTGGGGGCCTAGGGTTCATATCTTCCTGAGCATCGACAGCTTCAATGACTATGCCCGACCGCTGGTCGGCGAGTTCACCAAGGTGGCACCCAGTAACTACCTTGGCGAGCCAATAGGATGGCGGAGCCGTCCGCATCCTCCTGCCAATGGCCCGGAGGCCGTCGGCGCCATTGAGCACGGGCTTGAGTTCCACACGCTGGAGGCTAGGCTCGAGGAGCACTTCGTCGTTCGCTCCGTTGAAAATCTAACGTCTGTTCAGTGGCTTGGATTTGCAGAGCAGAAGCTTCTCGCGTTCACGGCGGGCGCGGTGTTCCACGACGACGATGGGCGGTTGCGGAACGCCCGCGAGCGCATGGACTATTTCCCCGATGACGTGTGGCTATACAAGATCGCATGTCAGTGGCGACGGATCGCTGAAGAGCAGGCATTTGTTGGCCGAGCGGGGCAGGTGGGGGACGATCTTGGTTCGCGGATCATCGCTGGCCGGCTTATCCGCGATGTCATGAGGATGGGATTTTTGCTTGAACGCCGGTACGCCCCATATGCCAAATGGTTTGGAAGCAGCTTTGCAAAACTCCCGATTTCAGATCGCCTCGTGCCCCACCTGGAGCAGGCGGTTCTTGCGGGCGAGTGGAGCAAGCGAGGAAACGCACTCGCCTCGGCATATCTTGAGCTGGCGCACCGGCAAAATGCGCTGGGAATCGCCAATTTCGAGCCCGTCATCGGCCTATATCACGACCGGCCATTTATGACGATCAACGCTGAGGATGCGGTTGCAAGCACCGCCGCGGCAATTGCAGATACGCACATTCAAAAGCTGTCAATTCTCGGCTCGCTCGATCAGGTCAGCGATCTCACGCCACTTCTGGAAAATGCTTCTCTTTCGCAGTGCGTAATGCGGCAGCTGTTGAGCTAGACGCACAGACCTTAAGAAGAGGGGCGCCGAAACGCCCCCGCTAATCTCGATGATGATGGCAGCCCGCTCCTTAGCTCCCAAGCCCTTCAAACAGCGCCGTTGAGAGATACCGCTCCGCGAAAGACGGAATGATGATGACGATATTCTTCCCGGCATTCTCTGGCCGGCTGCCGACCTTGATGGCGGCCGTCAGTGCCGCACCCGAGGAGATGCCGACGGGCACGCCTTCGAGCCGTGCGATAAGGCGCGCCTGTTCGAAAGCTTCGTCATTGGTGACCGTGACGACCTCGTCATAGATGCCGGTATCGAGGATCTTCGGCGCGAAGCCGGCGCCGATGCCCTGGATCTTGTGCGGGCCAGGGTTGCCGCCGGAGAGAATGGGGGAATCGGCGGGCTCGACGGCGATGACCTTGATTTCGGGCTTATGGCTCTTCAGCACCTGGCCGACGCCGGTGATCGTGCCGCCCGTACCGATGCCGGAGACGAGGATGTCGACCGTGCCGTCGGTATCGTTCCAGATTTCCTCGGCCGTCGTCTTGCGGTGGATTTCGGGATTGGCCGGATTTTCGAACTGCTGCGGAATGATGGCGTCGGGAAGCGAGGAAGCCAGCTCCTCGGCCTTGGCGATGGCGCCTTTCATGCCCTTCGGTCCCTCGGTCAGCACCAGCTCGGCGCCGAGCAGCGCCAGCATCTTGCGACGCTCGACCGACATCGTCTCCGGCATGGTGAGGATCAGGCGATAGCCCTTAGCGGCGGCGGCAAAGGCGAGCGCGATGCCGGTGTTGCCGGAGGTCGGCTCGATCAGCACGGTCTTTCCAGGGGTGATCTTGCCCTGTGCCTCGAGGCTTTCGATCATCGCCACGCCGATGCGGTCCTTTACCGAGGCGATCGGGTTGAAGAATTCGAGTTTGCCGATCAGGTTTGCCACGACGCCCTTTTCGCGCGCCAGCTTGTCGAAGCGCACGAGTGGCGTATCGCCAATGGTCTCGGTGATCGAGGAATAGATGCGGCCGCGGCCGGGCTTGTGTGACATGGGTGCTCTCCCTTTGAAATCCTGCCCCTGAATCGGGGAGGAGAATAGGGTCAAAGGCCGGCGGAGGCCAGACCGCGTTCATTCCGGCAAAGCGGTCCGGGGAGAAAATAACCTTTGAAAACTGGTCCTTGCCGAATGTTTATTTCAGGCCGCCCGCGCGGCGATGAAGGCGGCCGTGCCCGCAAGGATGCCGGCCGCCACCCGGTTCAGCGCCTGCAAGGCCCGCGGCTTCCTCAGCATGGTGCGGGCCCGCGAGGCAAGCAGAATATAGGGTACGAGCACGACGATCAGCACCACGAAGGTAACGGCAAGCAGCATCACATAATCCTGCAGGCCGACATTGCCGATATCGATTAACGTCGGCGCCAGGGCAACGTAGAAGAGCATCGTCTTCGGGTTGCTGAGCGTCACCAGCAGGCCTGAGAGGAAGGACATGCCGATATTGGTGGATTTCCCTGCCGCAATGTCCTGCGGCAGCAGCCCCGCCGTCCAGAGTTTCCAGGCGATGTAGCCGAGATAGAGGGCACCGGCGATCTTGATGACGATGAAGACTTCGGTGAAGGTCTGCGCCACGAAGGCAAGGCCGAGAATGACCGCTGTGAGATAGGTCATATCGCCGAGTACCAGCCCGAGGCCCATGAAGAAGGTCTCGCGGAAATTCGAGCCGAGCGCGCGTGCGACGATTGCGGTAATCCCTGGTCCGGGAATGGCCGCGGCGATGAACAGCGCTCCGGCATAGGTGATCAAGGCGGTAAGGCTCATCTTCTTAACCCATGGGTTTCCATCAGCCCATCTATAGGCAGGCGGCGCTTCCGCATCAATGCTTTGGTGCTGATCAGTCCATAACCATAAGGAATAGGTCTGCTAGACCATGATCTACTTGGAAAGCGACCCGGTCTTGCTATTTCTCTCCCTGCAAATGCGCGATCAGCGTCCTCCGTGCTTCCCGAAAAGGAGCGCAACGCCGCAGAGATTTTCATTACCAGGAGAGACTAAATGTCCCATACGCCAGCCGAAACCCGCAGGCTTTCGCCACTCAAGACGCCGTCCAGCCTGCCGACCAATGCCGTCACTGATATCTCGACTGCGCTGACCGCGCTGCTCGCCGATGTCTTCACGCTTTATGTGAAGACCAAGAACTTCCACTGGCACATGTCCGGCCCGCATTTCCGCGATTATCATCTGCTGCTCGATGAGCAGGCGGAACAGATCTTCAATATGACCGACGACATTGCCGAGCGCGCCCGCAAGATCGGCGGCACGACGCTGCGCTCCATCGGCCAGATCGCCCGCCAGCAGCGCATTTTAGATAATGACGCGGATTTCGTCACGCCCGAGGATATGCTGTCGGAACTGGGCGGCGACAATGCCCAGCTCGTTTCGCTGCTGCGCGAGGTGCATGATCTCTGCGACGAGCACAATGATGTCGCGACCGCCAGCCTGATCGAGAACTGGATCGACGAGGCGGAGCGCCGCACCTGGTTCCTGTTCGAAACGACGCGCTCGCAGAGGTGATGTCGGCAAACCGGCGCGTCGGTATCCGTGCCGGAGCACCGGTTCAGCTCTCGAACGCCCGGTTGAGCAAACGCCTCGGGGTCCAGCCGAGGTTCATGCCGGCTGCCGCAAGGAGAATGGTTGCAGCACCTGCGATCTGCATCGGCTGCAGCGCGTGGCCGAAGGCCAGCCGGTCGACCAGGATCGCGGCGATCGGATAGATGAAGGACAAGGCGCCGGTCAGGTGCGTCGGCAGCCTCTGGATCGCGCCGTAGAGCAGCACATACATCAGTCCGGTATGAACGACGCCGATGGTCAGGAGGATTGCCCAGCCTCCGGCATCCCCGGGCAGGTTGGAAAAATCCGCCATCGGCGCCAGCATGAGCATGCCGGTTGCGACCTGGATGAGCGCGATCAGATGCGGCGGCGTGCCTTTCAGCCATTTCGCGGCAAGGGCCGCGAGCGCATAGAAGAAGGCAGCGCCCAGCGCCATCAGGATGCCGAAGCCATAATCGCCAGATATCCCGCCGCCCGTCTGAGGTTTCGCCTGAACGATTGCCATCATGCCGGCGAAGGCGAGCGTCAGCCAGAACAGCTTGGCGGCGGTGATCTTCTCGCCGAGAAAGAGCGCGCCGAGCGCCAGCAGCATGAAGGGCTGGGTGTTATAAACCGTCGTGGCGATCGAGATTGTCGCATGCGAGTAAGAGGCAAACAGCAAGAGCCAGTTCAACACGATGGCGACGCCGCCGAAAATGGCAATACCGAAGGCGCGCAGCGTAATGATGCCGGGCCGCAGCAGCCCGAGAGCACCGCAAATGACGAGCAAAGTGAGCGCGCCGAACAGGCAGCGCCAGAAGACCACGCCGCTGACCGGCTGGCCCGACATGACCACAAACCAGCCGATCGTCCCTGAGATCAGCATCGCTGCCGTCATTTCCGCCGAGCCTCTTTTGATGTCGCTGCCCATGATCGCCTCCGTTTTCGATGATATGAGAATATTGCGGTAGCAGGCGATTTTATATAAGAATGGAAAGGGAAATTATTGAATACTCCTAATTATCATAGGGAAAGTAATCGCCGTGGCTAATGATACGCAATCGCTTGACGAAATCGATCAAGCCATTCTGGAGGCGCTGGCCAGCAATGCGCGGATCTCGCTGAAGGAGCTGGCGCAGGAGGTGGGCCTGTCCTCGCCAAGTGCAGCCGAGCGCCTGCGCCGGCTGGAGGAGCGGGGCGTCATCAAGGCCTTCACCATCGATCTGGACCCCGCCACCGTCGGTTATCCCCTCCAGGCGATCGTGCGGGTGCGCCCGCTGCCGGGACAGTTGCACATCGTCGAGCGCATCATCCAGGAAATTCCCGAAATCGTCGAATGCGACAAGGTGACGGGCGAAGATTGCTTCATCGCCCGGCTGGTCATTCGCTCAATGGCTGAACTTGACGGTCTCCTGGACCGGGTTTCCGAAAGAGCGGAGACCAACACGTCGATGATCAAAGCCTCGCCGGTCAAGCGCCGCCTGCCGCCGCTTTCACGGAAAGGGTAGAGATCGGCCGGGCGATATTCTCTAGAAATCCGCCATCGGCGACAGCATCGCCGGAGAGGTCGGGGCGATGTCGCCAAGCCCGCGCAGCATCAGCCTGGTGCCGCTTTTCAATGGCTGCGGCACGCCCACCCAGCCGAGCTTGTCGGGACGGAAGAACACCTCGGCAGAGGCGGGTGCAATTGCCAGCCCGCCGAGGATGGCCGCAAGCGTCGGGATCTCCGCTGCCACGACATCGAGAAGGCTGAAGCGGCCGGCCTCGTCGATCTTCCAGGCAACGACAGCCTGCCGGTCTTCCAGGAAGCTGATGCGGACATCGGCATCGAGCTGCGTGTTGATCAGAAACATTGCCGCATTGGCCGTCACACCAAGCGAAGTCGAAACCGGGGTTCGATTTTTCAGCAGCGATTGCAGCAAGGCAAGATCGCCTGAAGCCGTCGGGAGAAGCCGCCGGGCAGGTGCGGCTGGTGCGGAAGCGGCGGGTGCCGTTCCCTCATATCGGTGCAACGGTATCGAGCGGAAGCCGTAGGGTTCGTAAAGCGACGGCTTGTCGGTATAGAGGATGACGGCTTCGAAGCCTCGCCGGTCGCACCAGTCGAGCGCCTTCACTGTCAGATTGCGGTAGAGTCCCCGGCCGCGCCACGGCGGCCGCACGGCGCCGGATTGCAGCCCGGCGGCGTGGACGCTCCGGCCGTTGATGACGAAGGGCAGCGCAAAGGCGGAGATATTGGCGGCCAGCTCGCCTTCGGCATCGAACCAGCCGAAGGGCATACTGGCGGGATCTGGTCCGCCAAGCCGTTGCAGCGGCCCGATATCAATGCCGAAAATATCCCTGAGCAGGCGGACCAGTGCTGCCCAGCCGGCGGGGTCAGCGAAATAATCCCGCCGGAAGGTCAGGCCCGCGCTGTCGAGGCGCTGTGCCATCAGACGCCGGTAGAGCCAAAGCCGCCTGCGCCGCGTGTCGTCTCGCTTGCTTCGGTGATTTCGGCCACCCGCGCCTGGGTTACCGGCGCGATCACCATCTGGGCGATGCGCATGCCGCGCTCGATGATGAAGGCTTCCTCGCCGAGATTGGCAAGCAGCACTTTCACCTCACCGCGATAGTCGCTGTCGACCGTGCCCGGCGAATTCAGGCAGGTGATGCCGTGCTTGAAGGCAAGGCCGGAGCGCGGCCGCACCTGTCCCTCGAAACCTTCGGGAATTTCGAAGATGAAGCCGGTCGGCACCAGCGCCCGCTTGCCGGGCAGCAGCGTCAGCGGTTCGCCAACGGCGACGGCGGCGCGCAGGTCCATCCCGGCCGCCCCCTTGCTTTCATAGACGGGCAGATCGAGGCCTTCGCCGTTGGCCAGGCGGATGAGGTTCAGCGTCGGGCTGAGATCGTGATGAATGGTCATGGCCCATTACTTTGCGCCTCGAAGGGCAAGGTCAATTGCATTACCGGGCTTTAGTCGCTAGTTAAGCGCCAATTCACAGGATTCACATCATGGCCGAAAGTCTCGCCGAGGCGGTCTCCCGCCGCCGCACATTCGCTATTATCGCCCACCCGGACGCGGGTAAGACGACGCTCACCGAAAAGCTGCTGCTGTTCGGCGGCGCCATTCAGCTAGCCGGCGAAGTCAAGGCGAAGAAGGATCGCATGCAGACGCGCTCCGACTGGATGAAGATCGAGCGCGAGCGCGGCATCTCCGTCGTCACCTCGGTGATGACCTTCGAATATAACGACAATGTCTTCAACATCCTCGATACACCGGGCCATGAGGATTTCGCCGACGACACCTATCGCACGCTGACCGCCGTCGACGCCGCCGTCATGGTCATCGATGCCGCCAAGGGCATCGAGCCGCGTACGCTGAAGCTCTTCGAAGTCTGCCGCATGCGCGACATTCCGATCATCACCTTCATCAACAAGATGGATAGGGAAAGCCGCGATCCCTTCGAGATCCTCGACGAGGTGGAAGAGAAGCTGGCGCTCGATACCGCGCCGATCACCTGGCCGATCGGCCGCTCGAAGACCTTCTGCGGCTCCTATCATCTGGCCAACAGCACCGCCCGCGGTTCCGATACGGAGGTCGAGACCACGCCGGTCAACGGCCCGCGTGCCATCGCGGACAGGCTGCCGGAAAACGAACGCCAGGCCTTCGTCGACGAGACGGAGCTTGCGATCGAGGCCTGCCGTCCCTTCGACCGGCAAGCCTTCCTGGAAGGCCATATGACGCCTGTTTTCTTTGGGTCGGCGCTGCGCAATTACGGCGTTCGCGACCTCATCAACGCGCTCGGCGATTTCGCGCCGCCGCCGCGCGACCAGGTCGCCGATACCAGGACCGTGCACGCGACCGACGACAAGATGACGGCCTTCGTCTTCAAGATCCAGGCGAACATGGACCCGAACCATCGCGACCGTATCGCCTTTGCCCGCATCTGCTCCGGCAAGCTCGAGCGCGGCATGAAGGCGAGGCTCGCTCGCACCGGCAAGCAGCTCGGCCTGACGGCTCCGCAATTCTTCTTCGCCTCGCAGCGCCAGCTCGCCGACACCGCCTATGCCGGCGACGTTGTCGGCATTCCCAACCACGGGACGCTGAGGATCGGCGATACGCTGACCGAAGGTGAATCGCTGGTCTTCCAGGGCGTGCCGAACTTCTCGCCGGAAATTTTGCGCCGCGTGCGTCTGGAAGACGCAATGAAGGCGAAGAAACTCAAGGAAGCCTTGCAGCAGATGGCCGAGGAAGGAGTCGTCCAGCTCTTCTCGCCGGAAGACGGCTCGCCGGCGATCGTCGGCGTTGTCGGCGCCCTGCAGCTCGACGTCTTGAAGGAGCGGCTGATGGCCGAATACGGCCTGCCGGTCTCCTTCGAAATGTCGCGCTTTTCTGTCTGCCGCTGGATCTCGTCCGATCAGGCAGCCGACCTCGACAAGTTCCTTACCGTCAAGCGCGGCGATATCGCCCGCGACCTCGACGGCGATCCTGTCTTCCTTGCCCAGGACGCATTTTCGCTGCGTTACGAGGCCGAGCGCTATCCGGCGATCAAGATGGTCGCCATCAAGGAATATCACGCCGCCAAGGCGGCGTGATATTCACTCGGCCAGCCGTTCCGCCAGAAAATCGACGACGGCGCGCACTGCCGGCAGCTGGCCGCGCCGGTGCGGCATCAGGATTGTCGTCTCGATGCTGCCGGCCGTCCAGTCCGGCAGCACCCGCACCAGCCGCCCGTCTGCCAGCGCCTTCCGGCAGACGGATGTCGGCAGGCAGGTAATGCCAAGCCCGGCAGCCGCCGTTTCCATCAGGACATAAGGCTCATCTGCCGCCACGGCGGATTGCAGCGTGACGAGCGCCTTATCGCCGTGATCGGTGTAGAGCCGCCACTGGTTTTCCGTCAGGCTGGTCATGATCGTTGCGTGCTCCACCAGCTCCTCCGGCCGGCGCGGTTGACCATGCGTGCTGACATAATCCGGGGAAGCGAGAATGAGGAAAGGGTGGCTGGCGAGCTTGCGCTGCACCAGCGCCGAATCCGGCAGCGGCCCGCGGTGGCTGCGCAGCGCGATATCGAAGCCCTCCTGCACGATATCGACGAAGCGGTCCGTCACATGCACGGAGAGCCGGAGCTTCGGATAGCGTGCCGTCAACGCCGGCAGATGCTCAGTCAAGGTAAACTGCGCCGTCGGTACCGAAGCCGTCAGGCGGACGGTGCCGGCGGGTTCGGCCAGATGCCTGCGCACGATGCCTTCGGCCATCTCCGCCTCGATGATCGAGGCCTGGGCATGCTGAAAGAATTCGCGGCCGAGTTCGGTCAGCGCGAAGCTTCGCGACGTGCGCTGGATCAGCCGCACGCCGAGCCGTCCTTCCAGCTCGGCAACCCGCTTGCTGACCGTCGATTTGGGAATGCCGAGATGCCTGGCCGCGGCGGTAAAACCGCCGCTGTCGACGGCCTGCACGAAAAGATGGAGATCGTTGAGATTGAAAAGCGCCATGACCGTCTTCCACAAATGTAGACATTGCGATGCATTTATCGCCTCTACCGCAGGATCGTCTACATCAGCACATTCATCGCGTCCAACAAGCTTCAATTCTGAAAGGAACGATTGATGTCACCCATATTGTTTTACGGCGTGCCGGAGGGCTGCTCCTTCGGCTCGATCGTCGCGCTGGAATGGTCCGGCCTGCCTTATCGGCTCTGCCGTGTCGAGATGCCGGAAATCGTCTCGAGCGACGAATACAAGCGGATCAATGCAGTCGGCGAAACGCCGTCGCTGCTGCTCGAAGATGGCAGGACCATCAGCGAAAGCATGGCGATCCTCCACCATATCGGCGCCCGCGCGATCGGCACCGGTCTGGGCTTTGCGCAGGGGGCGGAGGAATTCGATCGTCTGAACCAGATGCTCGCCTTTCTCAATACTACCTTCTTCAAGGCTTTCGGCCCGCTCTGGTATGCGTTCGAGCATCCGCTGGAGCCGCAGCAGAAACAGGCCATCACGGCCTATGGCATGGCGGCGGTCGAAAAGGCGCATCACACGCTGGAACGTCTGCTCGGTGGCCGCGAATGGCTTCTCGGCAACGGGCCAAGCCTGGCAGATGCCTATTTCGTCGGTATTGCCCGCTGGAACGATTTTCACAAGGTCGTCGACCGCCGCCAGTTCCCCGGCCTGCGCGGTCTCTATGAGCGCATGCAGGAGCAGCCAGCCGTACGATTTGCCCATGCGATCGAGCATCGGCAGGAGGCAAGAAGCAGCGGCGGTTTCCTCGGCGAGGTCGATCTGGCCGACGCATTCTGCCTGTTGAAGCAGGCGGCCTGAAAACCCCGGCCATCGCATCTTTGGTGCGATGGCCAATCTGCCATCAGCCCGCGGCGACGATCTCGACCAGCCAGTCATCGCGCAGCGTTTCGACGATGATGGCCGTGGTCGCCACGGCGCGGCCGCCAAGCGCCTGGAGACGGGTATTCTGGTTGGTCTCGACACAGGCGCCGTCGCTGAGATAGCTCGTCAGCCGCACCATTTTGTCCATCGTTATGCCGGCAGAGGCGAGAATGGCACGAAGATTGGACCAGACGCATTCCAACTGCCCTTCCAGATCGGCCGCCGCTATTCCCTCCGAGGCCCATCGTGCCGCTGACGAAGAGCATCGCGCGGCGGAAGTTCTGCGTGATGGGCTCGCCGCCATGCCCGAAGTTTGCGAAGGCGCGGAAACCGGTTCAGGGAAGACTATCCCGAGGGTTCCAGGCCGCGATCGCCGCGAAGAAGGTTCAGCCAGGCCTGCGACACTTTCTCCGCGCCTGTGCCCCCGAAGTGGCAATCGTCGTATCGGTCCTCTCCATCGAGTAACGCGTCAGAATTCACGCCCTCTCGGATACCGTGGCCGCTTTTTGACAGGGCCAGTTGCGCCCGTACTATCGCATTGTCTGGAATATGCTCCTTGAAGCCGCCGTTGCTCGGCTCGAGGCATTTCGATGCGATCGAAATGTAAACGGGCGCTGCGACGCCGTGCTGACGCAATGTGTCAACCATCGACATGAAACGTTTCTGATAGGCGTCTGCAGTGGTGCTCATAACGAGGTCCTTCTCTCCTTGCACCCAGAGGACGCTCGTTATCCGGTAACCGGAATCCTGAAGCTGTTTTGTTGTATCGACCAGCACAGGATTGAGGTCACCACCCGTCGCCCATCGTGCGACCTCCGATCCGGAATATGCGAGAGGCGCGAGGATGACGCTGTCATTTTGTCCTGATGCGATCAATTTGTTCCCAAGAAGCGTCCAGTACTCTCCCTTGGTATCGGTCGATCCAAGAAGTGGCGACGCCGCGATGAAGCACTGTTTGTCAAAGGCGTTTACAACGCGAGCGCCGTAATTTGACCGGTACCGCTGCCCACCTTCGTTGGCCGCGTTCGATTGGCCAAGAATGAGTAAGACCGCAGTTCGATCAGTTTGAGTCGGGCAGGTCACAGCGGTTTTTGATTCATCCCCGATGAGCCGTTCCTTGTCGTCGAAGGTATAACGGCTTGGAGCCACCGCCTTCTCTGCGCCAACCATTTTCCTCAACTGGGAAAGTTGTGGCCAAGGAAAGATCTCATGTCTCGCGCTCATGCCGCCGAGAAAGTACATGGCGAGCAAGGCGACCAGGCCGACTGCAATTGCTTTGCGCATGTCGCCACCTTTGAAACATCATCCGATGACATGGGGTCTACGGACCGATCAAGGCTGCTCCAGCCATGAAGGTTCCTTTACACCAGCCACATCTGCTTGCTCGGGCGTGATCTTTAAAGAAGGTTCGTCGCGAAGATCGAGCCCCGATCGACGGCTATTTCGCGCGGAGTCGCCGAAAACCTGCTCTAAACTATAGTCCGGATCAGTGATGGCAATCATCCGGTTGGGTTAGAGATCACGCCTGCCTGCCTGCAGCGAGGCTCGTTTCAGCGGGGTCTTTAGCGCCTGAAGCAGCCAACAAAAGATCCGGAAGCTATCCCGCGGCGATGATCTCGATCTCGACCAGCCAGTCGTCGCGCAGCGTTTCGACGATGATGGCAGTGGTCGGCACGGCACGGCCGTTGAGGGCCCGAAGCCGGGCATTCTGGTTGACCTCCATCGAGGCGCCGTCCCGCAGATAGCTCGTCAGCCGCACGATATTGTCCACCGTCATCTCGGCCGAGGCGAGGATGGCGCGCAGATTGGACCAGATGAGTTCCAGTTGTCCATCGAGATCGGCAGCCGCCATTCCCTGTTGATCGAGACCCATCGTGCCGCTGACGAAGAGAAGCCGCGACGGATGCCGGACTTCCAGCGCATGGATGTAGTCAGGGCTCGTCGCATAGAGCCCGCTTGCCGGATTACGCTCGATCATCTCCATGATATCTCTTCCTCTTCCGAATATTCTGTTGAATAATCCCAATATCGACGATTATTCTTCGTCAGAAAGGGAAGTTTTCCGAATGACGGAAAATACAAAAGATCTTCGGCGGAAGCGCCAGCAGCAGCCTGTCATGGATGCCTTCGACCGAAAGATATTAGCCGAACTCGGCGCCGACAGCGGCCAGAGCTACACAAGGCTCGGCGAGGCAGTCGGGCTATCGGCGCCGGCCGTGCACGAGCGAGTACGTCGCCTGCGGCAATCGGGTGTCATCAAGGGCGTGCATGCCGCACTTGATGGATCGGCCCTCGGCAAGCCGCTGCTTGCTTTCGTCCATGTGGAGGCGGCCGGTTGGGGAAAAAGCGAGCGGCTAATGCAGGTCTTGCGTTTTCCCGAGGTCGAGGAGATGCATTCGGTCGCGGGCGACGCCAGTGTGCTCTTCAAGGTGCGCACCGCGAGCCCCCAGGCATTGGAGGCTTTTCTCTCGCAAATCCACGCCGTTCCCGGTGTCACCGGCACCCGCAGCTACATCGCGCTCTCCACCTATCTGGAGCGTCCGGTGCAGGCAGGCGTCACCGAGAACTGGCCTGACATGCCTTTGCCGGAATAGGCCGGCTCAGCCCTCGTCTGCAAACCGCGGCAGCGACTCGATATTCTCCACCCAGGGCAAAGCCGACCGGCACCATATTTGTTTCTTTGGCATCAGATCCCGCCGCTGGTCGATACCCCCGATGCGGATGCCGATTGCGCCGCCACCGTCGCCCGCGCGGTAGAGCGGCGATCCGCAGTTCGGGCAGAAGAATTGCCGGCTGAGACCGCCGCTGTCGCCGTACTTCGTATAGGCTTTGGGCTCGCCGGAAACGAGGTTGAAACTTCCCGGCCGCGCCGGCGCGGTGACGCGATAGGCGGAACCCGTCAGCCGCTGGCAATCGGTGCAGTGGCAGATCGAGACGCGCTCCGGATCGATTTCCGCCTGATAGCGGATCGCCCCGCAATGGCATCCTCCGGTGATATGCATCGGCAATTCCTTAGTCCGCCGGCTGCGCGGCCGGGCGTGCGGTGTAGAAGGCCTTGGCATCTGCCGTGAAAGCGGCCTGCTGATCGGCTTTCGTGTAGAACATATGCCCGCCGCGATAGAGTTCCAGCCTGACGCGCCCGCCCGCGAGCGAGGGCGGCAGATGGTCGACCACATAGCGGCTGACGCTGTAGGGCGTCACCAGGTCGCTGTAGCCGTGCGCGATCAGGAGATGAAAGGCCGAATTCGAGGCGAGCAGCTGCCTGACGTCGTCGTCGGCGCTCGCCTGGAAGCGCGATCCGCCGCCGCGCCCGCTGCCCCATTCCCAACGCCGGCTGATATCGCTGTCGAGAAGCTCATAGGTCATCTCGGTCTTGAAACCGAGCTCGTTGCGGGCATAGTCGGCGAAAGCGCCGCCATAGGCGCGGGTGAAACCATCGAGGATGGCGTCGTCACCGCGGTCGTAGTCGGATTCCGGATAGGGATCGGGCGAGGCAAAAGCGGCGTCGTAAGGGCTGGTCACCTCGCCCTTGCCGGTGTCCGCATGTTTGACGAAGGAATTGCCGAGGAAGCCGCGGTTGCGGGTGACAATATCCTCGGGGATACCGGTCAGCCGGGAAATCCTGCCATAGAAGGCGTCGGCATCCGCACCCGTCGGCGGCGCCCCGGCGAGCTTCATCAGATAGTCGCCGAGCGCGAAGGTTTCGGCCTCCTTCTGCTTCTCTTCGTCAAAGGCGTTCTTGCGGTCGAGTTCGGCCGCCGCCAGCGACGGCAGTTCCAGTGCTGCGCCGAGTGCGAACTGATCGGCATTGAACATCAACTGGCCTTCAAGCAAGGGCGAGAGCATCACTGCGCCGGCGACGACGATGCCCTGGCTTTCCTGCAGCACGGAGGCGACCTTGGCTGCGCGAAAGCCGCCATAACTCTCACCGAGAAGATATTTCGGCGAGTTGGAGCGATTGTTGTGCGCGACATAGAGCGCGATCGCCTTGGCGATGCTCTGGGCATCGGCGTTGACGCTGTAATAGTTGGAGGCGTCGTCCGCCTTTACAGTCCGGCTCCAGCCGGTGCCGATCGGATCGATCAGCACGAGATCGGTGAAATCGAGCCAGCTTTGCTCGTTGTCGACAAGTTTCGCATTGGCGCCGTCACGTCCATCAGGCCCGAAATCGAGTACCTTCGGCCCAACCAGCCCGAGATGCAGGAAGGCGGAAGCCGCACCCGGCCCACCGTTGAAGGCAAAGGTCAATGGCCGATTAGGCTCACCGCCTTTCGCGACATAGGCGGTGTAGAAGATCGCGGCGGTCTGCGCGCCGTCCTGACCGAAAAGGTCGAGCGTGCCTGCCGTCGCTGTATAGGCGATCTTCCGGCCGCCGATCGTCAGTTCGTGCTCCGTGACGGAATCGGCCGGCAGCAGCTTCAGCACGCCGTCACGCGCGCTGCGCTGCACATTCGCCGGTCGTTCGCCATCTTCCTGTGCCGGGGAAAGGGCAGGCCACAGCGACGCCATAAGCGCAGTGAGCAGAAACAGGGTTCGTATGCGCACGATTTGTCCTCCGCGAATGCAGGCTGACATAGCGTAGCATCCGCGTCCGGCGACCGGCATCAAGAGATGGTGATGGGCCGGGGAGCGCGAAAGTGAGAGGGCGGTTCAGACTTTCTCGACCGCGCGCACATTCACTTCCAATGCTCGGCCGGCCTTCCAGCCGTTGATCGCGGCTCCAAGCCCGAGCGCGATGAAGAGAACCGCGCACCAGGAAAAGCTTCCGGTCCAGCCGCGGATGAGGCCGACGATGAGCGGGCCGATGGCCGCAAGAAGATAGCCGACACATTGCGCCATGCCGGAGAGATGGGCGGCGACATCGGGATCGCGCGAGCGCAGCACGATCGTCGTCATGGCGGCCGCGATCAGTCCGCCCTGGCCGATACCTTGCAACACCGCCCACAGCCAAACGGTCGAAAGCGGGGCAAAGAGCAGCCCGAGCAGGGCGGTGACCGCGACGCCGCAGAGGCTGGCGTTGATCAAGCGCTGGTCCCGGCCGCGCACGGCGATATGCGGCACGATGAGGCAGGACGCCGCCTGCACCATCACCGACAGCGACACGATCGCCCCGGCGGTGACGCCGTCGAGACCCCGTTCGCGCAAAATAGGGACCAGCCAGCCGAAGACGCAATAGGCAAGCGCCGATTGCAGCCCCATGAAAAGCGTGACCTGCCAGGCAAGCCGATCCTGCCAGAGGCCTTCGACCCGAAAACCGTTTCGCCTTGCATGGCCGCCGCTGCGAAGAACCTGCGGCAGCCAGATGAGGCCGACGAGAAGTGCTGGCAGCGCCCAGGCGGCGAGCGCGCCGTCGAGAGAGCCGCCGAGCATATGTTCGATCGGTAGGGTCAGCCCGGCCGCGCTGGCAGCACCCGCGCAGAGCGCCATCGTGTAGAAGCCGGTCATCACAGCGGCGCGCCCGGCGAAATCCCGTTTCACCAGCCCCGGCAGCAGCACGTTGCCGATGGCGATACAGGCGCCGGCAAGGGCCGTGCCGATGAAAAGTAGCGGCACCGAGGAAAGCCCGCGCAAGGCGGTGCCGAGCGCAAGCAGCAGGAGAACGCCGAGCAGTATGCGCTCCGAACCGATGCGCTGGGCAAGGCGAGCCGCAAGCGGCGAGAAGGCGCCAAGGCAGACAACCGGAAGCGTCGTCAGCAGGCTGGCGCCAAGCGCGCTCAGCCCGAATTCCGAGCGGATTTCCGGCAGGAGAGCCGAGGCGCTCGAGAAGACAGGTCGTAGATTGAAGGCGATCAGCACGAGGCTCGCACCGAGCAGGAAACGATCCGCAGCTCCCCTGACCCGCGTGGCCTGCGGTGGCGGAAGGCTGTCGGCCTCGGCGTCCAAAAGCAGTTCGTCGGCCGCCTCGAGCGTGCTGGCGGCATTGTTCGAAGGCGCGGTCATGACAGGATCATCCGGTCGAGCGCCGCAAGAACCGGCGCCATGAAACGGCGCACCGCCGCATCCGCCTTGTCGGGGTCGCCCGTTTCGATGGCGTCGACGATAGCGGCATGCGCCTGCATGTCTGGTTCCGGAATATCCTTGCCGAGCGTCGCAGCGATGGTGTCGGCGATCGAGGTCGAGAAAAAATTATAGATCTCGATCATCGCCTGGTTGCCAGAGGCGGCGATGACGGCCTTGTGGAAGGCGAGGTCGCGCTCGATGAAGGCGGCCTGGTTACCGCCATCGTAATTGCTGCGTTCTGCAAGCAGCCTGCGGAGCCCCGCAACCGTTTCCGGCGTCTTGCGGATCGCCGTCAGCCGGGCTGCCTCCACGTCGAGCGCCAGGCGAGCCTCGAACTGGTCGCGCAGGCTGGCGCGCCGCGCCATCGTCAGTGGCCGGCCGGCATCGCTGGTCGAGCGCACATAGGTTCCCGACCCCTGCCGTGTCTCGAGATAACCCTGGGATACCAGAACCCGCACCGCCTCGCGCACCGTGCCGCGGCTGACGGAGAGCATGGCAGACAGCGAGGCTTCATTCGGCAATTTCTCGCCGACCGCCCAGCGTTTGCCGAGAATGTCGCTGCGGATCGCTTCGATCGCCTCATCCGCGAGATTGGTTTTGCTGAGAGCTCGCATTTCTCTATTCATAAAGTCATCTGATGACTTTATGAATAGAGAAATTGAGTTCTGCCGTCAACCCGAAATCCAGGCAATAAAAAAGGGCCGCCTCAGCGACCCTTTCCATGAGTTTGGCCTCAAACTGGCCTGGGCTGTCTATGCAGCCCCAGGAAGGCGGGGATTAGCGCGAGGGCTGCCTCGCTTTCATCACCTCTCCCATGCCCGTTACGAGGTCCGAAATCTCATTAGACATTGGATCACCTTCCTTTCGTTCTGTTGCTGATAGATGGAAGGTAGGCCGATTCTTTTGAGAAGCAAGAAAAAATACGATTAATGCGCCGCCTTGATGAAGGTGCCGTTCTGCAACTCGCGCATCGCCTGCATGATTTCCTCGCGGGAGTTCATCACGATGGGGCCGTGCCAGGCGACCGGCTCCTCGATCGGTTTGCCCGAAACAAGCAGGAAACGAATGCCCTGGTCGCCTGCCTGTACGGTGACTTCATCGCCGCTGTCGAAAACCACGAGCGTGCGGTTGCCCGACATGTCGCGAATGTTCAGTTCTTCGCCGTCGACTTCCTTCTCGACGCGCACGCCGAAGGGTTTCGATGCATCGCGGAAGGTGCCGGAGCCGGCGAAGATATAGGCGAAGGCGTTGCGGTAGGTATCGACCGGCAGACGCTTCTTCCTGCCGGGCGGTACAGAAACGTCGAGATAGATCGGCTCGGCAGCGACGCCGTCCACAGGACCGGCCTTGCCCCAGAAATCGCCGCAGATCACCCGCACGGCTGTGCCGTCATCATCGACGACGACAGGAATATCGGACGATTTGACGTCCTGATAGCGCGGCGCCGTCATCTTCAGGGAGGAGGGCAGATTAGCCCAGAGCTGGAAGCCGTGCATGCGGCCGGCGAAATCACCCTTCGGCATTTCCTGATGCATGATGCCGCTGCCGGCCGTCATCCACTGGATGTCGCCCGCGCCGAGCAGGCCGCGATTGCCGAGGCTGTCGCCATGCTCGACGGTGCCGGCGAGCACATAGGTGATCGTCTCGATGCCGCGATGCGGATGCCAGGGAAAACCGCGGATATATTCCGCCGGATTGTCGTTGCGGAAATCGTCCATCATCAGGAATGGATCGGTCATCGCAGGATCGCCGAAGCCGAAGACGCGGTGCAGCTTGACGCCGGCGCCTTCCATAGTCGGGGTGGCGATACTCTCATGCTTTACGGGGCGGATCGACATGGCGTCCTCTCAAAGGTTCAACTTGGCATCGACTATAGCCGTGAGGTCGCCAGGCGCGAAGTCCGCGGCGCGGGCAACGCAGTGTTCACAAAAGAACACAGCGTTTCGCCGAATTTGAAGAGGCCTGTCGTTAAGAAATCGTCATATTGCGCTTGCAAACCGTCCGAACGTTAAGCTGTTATTAGCCGAGCCGTTCGACAATTCAGTCGTGTTTTCAGCATTTCCCGCCGATGCGGCGGCGGGTTCCGGAGCAAGAAAGACATGTGTCGCTGGGCAGCTTATCGCGGAGATCCCCTCTATCTGGAGGAGCTGGTATCTTCGCCCGCCCATTCCCTGATCGAGCAGTCCCATTGCGCCACCCGCGCCAAGACGGCGACGAATGGCGATGGTTTCGGCATCGCCTGGTATGGCGAAAGGCCCGAGCCCGGCCGCTACCGCGATATCCTGCCGGCTTGGTCGGATTGCAATCTGAAGAGCCTGGCGCGCCAGATCCGTTCGCCGCTCTTCCTCGCCCATGTCCGGGCCGCCACAGGCGGCGGTACGCGGCGCGACAATTGCCACCCCTTCACCCACGGCATCTGGTCCTTCATGCACAACGGCCAGATCTCCGGTTTCGAGCGCTTGCGCCGGCCGATGGAGGCGATGCTCGACGACGAGCTGTTCAATGCCCGCGGCGGGACGACTGATTCCGAGCTGATGTTCCTGCTGGCGCTGCAGTTCGGATTGCGCGAAGCGCCGGTTGCAGCCATGGCTGACATGGTCGGTGTCGTCGAGGATCTGGCCGAAAACACTCTCGGTTCGATCCTGCTGCGTTTCACCGCCGCCTTCTCCGACGGAAAATCGCTCTATGCGATCCGCTATGCCACCGACCGCAAAGCGCCGACGCTCTATGCTTCGCCTGTCGGTGCCGGCTATTGCCTCGTGTCCGAGCCGTTGAATGACGATGTTGATGCCTGGGCCGAAATTCCGAACGGCAGCGCCGTCACCATCGGCAAGAACGGCATCGAGGTGACCGATTTCCGGCTGGGGAAGCGCAACACGGCAAAGCGGCAGCGTGTGGCTATATCAGCCTGAGCCTTTCGGCGATCAGTGCAGCCAACCTTTCAGCAACCTCTTCCTTGGCGAGATCAGGCCAGTGCTCGATGCCGTCATGGCTGACAAGTTTGACGCTGTTGCGGCTGCCGCCCATAATGCCGGTCGCCGGGGAGACGTCATTGGCGACGATCAGGTCAGCGCCCTTCCTCTCGAGTTTCGCTTTCGCGTTGCTTTCGACATCCTGCGTCTCGGCGGCAAAGCCGATCACCATCTTCGGTCGCATTGTGTGATGGCCGACGGTTTTCAGGATGTCGGGATTTTCGGTCAGCGCCAGCGTCGGGATGGATTCGCCCGGATGTTTCTTCAGCTTCTGGTCGGCGGCCGAGGCCACGCGCCAGTCCGCCACGGCCGCGACCATCACGGCGACGTCGGCCGGCAGCGCCGCCAGCACGGCGTCGCGCATCTCCTCCGCCCGCTCGACATGCACGGTGCTGACGCCGATGGGATCTGGGATCATTACCGGCCCGGATACGAGCGTCACCTCCGCCCCGAGTTTTGCAAGGGCCGCGGCGATCGCATGCCCCTGCCGGCCGGAGGAGCGATTGGCGATATAGCGGACCGGATCGATCGGCTCATGCGTCGGTCCCGAGGTCACGATCGCCTTTCGTCCGGCAAGCGGCTTGTGCCTGCCACCTTCGAACACAGCTTCGGCCGCGGCCACGATCTCCAGCGGTTCCGCCATCCGGCCGAGCCCGGCTTCCCCGCCTTCGGCCATTTCGCCGGCCATCGGCCCGACGAAGTGGACACCGTCTGCCCTGAGTGTCGCCGCATTGCGTCGTGTTGCCGGATGCGCCCACATTCGGGGGTTCATCGCCGGGGCGGCAAGCACTGGCTTATCCGTCGCCAGAAGCACGGTCGATGCGAGATCGTCGGCAAGCCCGTTCGCCATCTTCGCCATCAGGTCGGCCGTGGCAGGAGCAATGAGCACAAGGTCACAGTCGCGCGCCAGCCTGATATGGCCAACATCCTGTTCGTCCAAACGCGAAAATAGATCGACAAAGACGTGGTCTGCCGCCAGCGCGCCGACCGCAATCGGCGTCACGAATTCCTGCGCTCCCTTTGTCATGACAGGGCGGACACTCGCCCCGCGTTCGCGCAGACGGCGGATCAGATCCAGGCTCTTATAGGCCGCGATGCCGCCTGAGATGATGAGGAGGATGCGTTTGCCGTTGAGAGCCATGGCTTTCTACCCGTCGCCTTTTTGACTGGCCCCGACCCTAAGCCCTTGGCTCACAACATGCAATCGCGCCATCCCGTTCTCAGGTGCGGGTGATCGAACCGCCGCCATCGACCAGCGAGGCAGTGCCGGTGACGAAGCTCGCATCGTCGGAGGCGAGGTAGAGAACCGACCGGGCGAGTTCTTCGGGGGCTGCGACACGCTTCAGCGCATGCAGGTTGGTGACGAAGGCCTGCTTGTCGGGCGTATCGTTCATGTCGCGATACATGTCGGTATCGACGGCGCCCGGCAGGATGGCGTTGACGCGCACATTCTGCTGTCCGAATTCGACGGCGAGCGCCTGCGTCAGGCCGATCAGGCCGGATTTGCTGGCGGCATAGGCGGCTACACCGGGAAAGGCGAAACTATAGCCGACGAAGGTCGAGGTGAAGATCACCGAGCCGCCGCCATTCTTCACCATTTCGCCGATCTGGTGCTTGGCGGCGAGGAAGGAGGCGGTGAGATTGATCGCCAGCGCTTCGCTGAAGCCTGCTTCCGAAACAGCAGTGCTTGGGCCGGCTTCGCCGAGCGTGCCGGCATTGTTGAAGGCGATGTCGAGCTTGCCGTAATTCGTCACGGCGGCTGCAACCAGCGCCTTGTGATAATCTTCCGACCGGACATCGCCGGCAAGGGCGATGGCGTCACCGCCCTCTGCCTTGATTTCCGAGACAAGACTGTCGAGCTCGGCCTGACGGCGGGCGCCGACGACGACCTTGGCGCCTTCGGCGGCAAAGAGCTTCGCCGTGGCCCGGCCGATACCCGAGCTTGCGCCGGTGACGATCGCGACCTTGTTGTTCAAGCGGTTCATGGTTCCATCTCCTGTGTTTGAAACAAGGCGGCCCCGCCGCCCTTTCGATGATGGGAAGATGGCATTTCTCTTTCGTTCGGATTAGTCTCCAGATACAGGAATTCGAATTCGGGATTGCCGAACGATGATCAGGATCGAAGGCATTGCGGCTTTCGTCGCCGTGGTGGAGGCTGGCTCGGTCAGTGAGGCTGCCCGCCGGCTGCGGCTTTCCAAGTCGGTCGTTAGCGAAAGGCTGGCGGAACTCGAGAAATCATTGGGCGCAACCTTGCTGCGCCGAACGACGCGCAAGCTCACCTTGACCGAAGATGGCGCGGCCTTCATGGAACGTGCGGCGCGTATCGTGCGCGAGATCGAGGACGCAACGGCCGATATGGCCGAGCGGCGCGGAACGCTCTCGGGGCCGATCCGCATCGCCGCTCCCGTCACGTTCGGCCGCATGCATCTCGGCCCGGCGCTTTATCCCTTCCTTGCCGACCATCCCGATATCGAACTGACGCTCGACATCGACGACCGGCGCGTCGACGTTTCCTCGGACGGCTACGATGCCGTCATCCGCCACGGCCCGATTGCCGACAGCCGGCTGGTCGTCTGGAAACTTGCGGAAAGCCGCCGCTTTCTCTGTGCCTCGCCGGATTATCTCACGCGCAAGGGAGCGCCGACCTCGCTGACTGACCTGAACGGCCATCGCGGCCTCTTCTACACCAATCGCGGCATCGCCGACTGGCGTTTCCAGACGCCGGAGGGTGCAATCATCGTTCGCGCAAAAATGGCGCTCGGCATGAACAATGGCGATATGCTCCGCGATGCCGCGATTGCGGGGCTGGGCGTCGCCTTGCTGCCGGCCTTCATCGCCGGCCCCGCGGTCCGCGACGGCCGACTTGTCGAAATCGACGTGGGTTACAGGCCGGAGGCGGAATTCATCTATATGGCCCATCCCGAAGGCCGAAATCCCTCCGCCAAGCTCCGCGCCATCGCCGATCACCTGAAGAAGACCTTCGGCGATCCGCCCTATTGGGATCCTGCGGGCTGAGCCTCATGAAGCGAGCAGGCTCATCAGGTTTTCCGTCACAGGCGAGCGCTACGTCTTGAGCACGGCAAGCGCAGACGCGCGGCCGTCGACGGAAGGTAGGCGACGCCCTCGAGCCTGATCTGCGAATCGAAGCCGGCGGCTGGTTCAGGGCGATCGAAGGCTGGCCCGCCGTCGTGGCCTTCACGCTCGCGATGCTGGCGTTCGCTTTTGCCTCGGCCTGTGTTGCGTGGCACCTCGCGAACAGAAAGGCATGATCGCCAGCGCGACCGGGCGCTTGCGATCAGGATCTGCAATTCCATCATCTGACCACTTTCGATAATTTTCAGCACAGCCGCTTGACGGGTAAGATTATGTCTATTATTTAACGGAAAAGTTAATTAACTTATCGGTTAAAAAGATGCATGATGATACACTCGGCCGGACCTTTTCAGCGCTTGCCGACCCGACCCGACGGGCGATCCTCGCGCGTCTGGCCCTGGGCGAAGCCTCTGTCTCGGAAATAGCCGAACCCTTCGACATGTCGCTGGTCGCCGTGTCGAAGCATTTGAAAGTGCTCGAAAATGCCGGCCTGATCTCCAAGGGCAGGGAAGCGCAATGGCGTCGTTGCCGATTGGAGGTGACACCTTTGAAGGATCTCGACGACTGGCTGGAGACCTATCGTCGCTTCTGGAGCGAAAGCCTCGACAAGCTGGAATCCTATGCAGCAAGCATCAAACAACGGAGGAATGACAATGAACGTGACGAGTGAAGCAAAAGCTGCCGACCTTGGCCGCGAGATCGTACTCGTTAGGGACATTGATGCCCCGCGCGATGTCGTCTTCAGCCTCTGGACGGAGCCGAAACATCTACTCCACTGGTGGGGGCCACATAATTGCTCGGCTCCTTCCGTCTCCGTCGATCTGCGCGAAGGCGGCGCCTGGCGGCACTGCATTCTCGGGCCTGATGGCAAGGAATATTGGAGCCGGGGGACTTATCTCGAGATCAGCCCGCCCGAACGGCTCGTTTTCACCTTCGCCTGGGAAAATGAAGATGGGAAACCCGGGCACGAGATGCACGTAACCATCGAACTGGAGGAAAGGGGTGAAGGGACGCACCTGCTCTTCCGCAAGCGCGAACTGCCGAGCGATGTCGAATTCAAGCTGCAATCGGGGGGCTGGGCCGAGGCTCTGGAAAAGGTCGTCGCCTATGCCGAAGCGCAAGCCAAAGGGCGCAACCGATGAAAAAGATCTACCATGGAAGCTGCCACTGCGGCGCCGTCACCTACGAGGCAGGCCTCGATCTCGCGGCCGGCACCTTCCGTTGCAACTGCTCGATTTGCAGAAAGAAACGGAGCTGGCTTGCCGTCGCATCTCCTGAGGATTTCCACCTCACCGGAGGCGCCGATAATATCGGCGAATACCAGTTCGCCTCCCAAAAGCTGCATCATCTCTTCTGTAAGACCTGTGGTATCAGCTCCTATGCCTGGGGCGAAAACGAGAAGATCGGTACCTTCTACGCCATTTCGGTCAATTGCCTGGATGATGCCGGCCCTGACGAATTGATCGAAGCTCCGATCGCCTTCGTCGACGGTCTCCACGATTGCTACGACGCTCCGCCCGAGGAAACGCGCCATCTTTGATGCTGGGGCTACTACCCCTGGCGTCAGCCGAGCCGGATATAGGGCACGTCCTTCTTTGCCACCTCATCAAGCGCCTCCTCATAACCGGCGTCGGCGTAACGCATGACGCCGAGCGCGGTATCGTTGGTCAGCGCATGGCCCAGCCGTTCGTCGGCGGCATCCGTGCCGTCGGCGATGACGGTGACGCCGCAGCTCGTCATGTAGCCGGCATATCCGCCGCCGCCGGAATGGACGACGACGAGATCGGCCATCGAAGAGCAGAGCATCATCGCATCGATCAGCGGCCAGTCGGCAATCGCGTCGGAGCCGTCCTTCATCCGCTCGGTCATGATATTGGGATGGGCCATAGCGCCGGCGTCGAGATGGTCGCGGGAGAAGGCGACGGGGCCTTTTAGTTCGCCGCTCGCAACCAGCGCATTGACGCGACGGGCAAGCGCCGTGCGTTCGCCATGGCCGAGCCAGGCGATGCGCGCCGGCAATCCCTCGAAGGGTACGTGCTCGCGCGCCAGCCGAATCCAGTTGGTGATGATCTTATTGTCGGGGAACAGTTCGAGCAGCAGTTCGTCGATGCGAGCAATATCGCTCTCCTCGCCCGATAGAGCCATCCAGCGGAAGGGCCCGATCGCCCGGGCAAACAGCGGTCTGAGATAGGCTTCGGTGAAGATCGGGATGTCGAAGGCATTGGCGACACCGCCCTCTTTGGCCTGCGTGCGGATGAGGTTGCCGTTGTCGAAGACTTCGGAGCCTTTCTTCTGAAACTCCAGCATCGCCCTCACGTGCTCGACGATCGAGGCGCGGCTGGCCGCCATCAACTGGCCCTGGCCGTCGTCGCGCAAGCCTCTGACCTGGTCGAGATTCATGCCCTTAGGCACGTAGCCGTAGACGAGGTCGTGCGCCGATGTCTGGTCGGTGACGATGTCGGGCACGATGCCGCGCCTTGCGATCTCGGGATAGACCTCGGCCGCATTGCCGACGAGCCCGACGGACAGTGCCCGCTTTTCCTTCACCGCCGCATCGATCATTTGAAGGGCGGTATCGAGACCGGGCGCGATCTCCTGGAGATAGCCGATCTGCTGGCGCTTGTGGGCACGCTCCGGATCGATGTCGACGCAGAGGATTGCAGCACCTGCCATGCGGCCGGCGAGCGGCTGCGCGCCGCCCATGCCGCCAAGGCCGGCCGTCAGCACGAACCGGCCATGGAGATCGCCGCCGAAGCGCCGTTCGGCGATACGCATGAAGATTTCATAGGTGCCCTGGATGACGCCCTGGCTGCCGATATATTGCCAGGCGCCGGCCGTCAGCCCGCCCCAGCAGATCAGCCCCTTGCGCTGCAGCTCGTAGAACACTTCGGCCTTTGCCCATTGGCCAACGATGTTGCAGTTCGCCATGATGACGAGCGGCGCTTTCGCGTGGGTCTTCACCAGGCCGATCGGCTTGCCGGACTGGATGAGCAGCGTTTGGTCCTCGTCCATCTCGGTCAGCGCCTTGACGATGCCCTTGTGCGCCGCCCAGTTGCGCGCCGCCTTGCCGAGCGCGGCATAGACGATCAGGTTTTCGGGATCTTCGCCGACCGAGAGCACGTTTTCGAGCAACCGAAGCAGAGCCTCCTGCCGCCAGCCCTTGGCGCGCAGTTCCGGTCCGCCGGGAATGGGAAATTTCGGATGGCGTGGATTGGCCTTGGGCATCGTAGTTTCCTCGTTTATTCTCTGCTTTTTCCCACGGCAGGACTTGCATATTGCCCTTCCATTGCGCTCCGTGCACTCGCGGCCTTGCCTCTCACCCCCTCGTCTGTCCTTCGGACATCTTCTCCCCGCTGGAGAGAAGAGGGATAATCATGCCCATCACTTGCCCGGCAGTGATTCCACATAGGCGAGCGCGGCATCGAGCAAGCGCCGCCTCAGCGCATCGTCGCCGTAGGCCTCGGCATTGGCTCGCACCCAGCCATGCATTACCCGCTCGCCCATTAGCATCTGGATCACGCCGGGCAGCGCCAGTGCCCAGCCGTCATTGTCCTTGCCGAGGCGGACTAGCATGCCGTCACTGCGCGCGCCGCAGAGAAGGTTGCCGTTCAGCATGAAGGCCCGGCCGCCGAACATGGATTTTTCGGCAAGGTCCGGCCGATCGCCGAGTTCCTCGCGCAGCAGTTCCTCAAGGCCTGGATCGCGCGCCATGTTCAGGCCCTCGCCGCCAGCGCATAACGCGCGATCTCGATCCCCATCGCCTTTTCGACGACGGGATAGACAGTCGCGTCGAGTACGCTGGCTGAGAGCGGAATAATATCCATCGGCACATGCAGGATGAAGACGTGCATGCCTTCACGAAGCTGGCCGACGCTGAGCGGCTCGCCTTCCTCAGAAAGCGTGGTGATGACGGCGGGGAAGGTCGCAAGCCGCCCGCTCCCCGCATCGTCCACAGCCATATATTCGTTCATCACATGCAGCGTCACCGATTTCTCACCCGAGCCGACAGTGACCGTGCCGATGTCGAAGGCTTCCTTGGTGTAGATCACGTCTTTGCGGCTGATGACGCCTTCGGCGAGGATATGCCCGCCCGTTGCCTTGCAGATCGCGTCGATGACGGCAGACCCGCCGCGCTTTTCCGCCGCGATGATCGCTTCTCCGAGCGCAAGCGCCATCGAAATGCCGCCGAGCGCCGCGTGGCTGCGGACATAGGAGGCTCGCAGCGGATTGCGGCAGCTGGCGATGAAGCCGCCGGATTGATCGGCGGCGGCGCGCAGCACCGGCGAGATCTTCGCGGTCGCGCCTTTCACCACCAGCTCGATATAGCGATTCTCGGCCCTGTTGCCGCCGACCGCAGTCTGGATCATCTGCTCGGGTGAAGCTGCCATGCCGATCGAGCCCATGTCGCCCGTCGGATGGGCACGGATATCGCCGACGGCGTCGACCACCTTGGTGCCGAGGATCGCCGACGGGAGCCAGCCGTTCAGCGTCGAGGATTTGCCATTCTGGCCGATGATCAGCCCTGAAAGCTTTTCGCCGAGCGCCTCCTGTAACAGCTGCACAGCCTTCACATAGTCGACGCCCTGCATTTCCCAGGGCGTGGTCGAGGCGGGCGCGCCGATTGCGGCTGCCGTTGCGATCCATTCCTCGTCCTCCAATTCGTCGATCGAGACCAGCTCCGGCCTGCCGATATTGACTGCCGCATAACCAAGCATCCGTCCATGATCCGCCCAGCCGCCGCCGCCGGCGGCATAGACGGAGCCACCCTTGACCGCGGCTTCCACGTCCTTCTCAACCAGTATGCGTCCCATCGGCGGCCTCCTGCTTCGAGTTTTTGTCCATTTCGCGCACCGCCTCGAACAGCACGGCGGCGCCGAGCGCGATGTCGTCATTGTCAGCCCATTCATCTGCGGAATGGCTGCGGCCCTCCCGGCAGGGCACGAAGATCATTGCCGCCGGCGCCACCTTGGCGATCCAGGCCGTATCGTGCCCCGCGCCGGAGGCCATGCGCCGGTGTTTCGCACCGACGCGGTCGCAGGCGGCCTCCAGGGTCGACAGCAGCCCGGCATCGCCTGGCGTCGGCAGGTTGTCGGAAACCCGGTTCTGCGGCTTGATCGTCACGTCGCAGGCGGCAGCGAGCTTTTCGACATGGCCGTCGAGCCAGCGGCAGAAAGCGTCCATATCGGCGCGGATCTCGGCCCGCCCGTCGATCAGCAGCACCACCTTCGACGGCACGACATTGGCCGCGTTCGGTTCGATCCGGAATTCGCCGACGGTCGCCGCGAAATGGCCTGGCGTCTTGGCAAGCTCGGCGGCGGCATTGCGGATATCGAGCACCAACTGCGATGCCGCCACCAGCGCATCCGACCGCCGGTCCATCGGCGTCGTGCCGGCATGGTCGGCGCGGCCCTCGACGGTGATCTCGATCCGGGTGATGCCCGATATCGCGGTGACGATACCGATATCCTCCCTCTCGGCTTCGAGCACCGGTCCCTGCTCGATATGAAGCTCGAGAAAGCCCGTTATATCGGGCCTGTTCTGCTGCATCAGCGCATCGGGCGTGCCGCCCATCTGCGCTATAGCCTCGGCGAGGTCGCGCCCGTCGCTGATGCGCGAAAGCCAGGCCTCCGGCAGTTGCCCGGTCATGCCGCGGCTACCGATACAGGAGACGCCGAAGATGCTGACCTCTTCGGCAAGGAAATCGATAATCTCAAGATCGTGGTCGAGCTCGATATTCTGGTCGCGAAGCGCGCGTGCCACCTCCAGCGCCGAGATCACTCCGGCAATGCCGTCGAAGCGGCCGCCGTCCGGCACCGTATCGGAGTGCGAGCCGAGCATGATGGTGCCGAGCCATGGTTTGCGGCCCGTGCGCCGGCCGATCAGGTTGCCAGCGGCATCGATCCGCGTTTCCAGCCCCGCCGCCTTCATCCTCGCTTCAATATAGGCCCGGCCTTCGAGAAAGAGCGGCGAGAAGGCGCGCCGCGTCCAGGGATGCCCCGGCTCGGTGAGCCCGGCCAGCGCCTCTATATCCTCAGCAATCCGGCCGGCATTGACGGGCAGATTGCGGCTCATGTCGCAGCTCCCGCGATCACCTGACGCGGCAACGGCCGAATGAACCGGCCGGTGCCGGGCTCGGCCAGCACCTTCCCGCCTTCCGCGATTTTTTCGCCGCGCAGATAGGTGGCCGACACGGTCCAGGGCAGGCGGATGCCGTTGTAAGGGCTCCAGCCGACGACGTTGTTGCCGCTTGCGGACGCATCATAGACGCTTTCCTGCGGCTCCAGCACGGTGATATCGGCGTCCTTGCCGGGTGTCAGCGCCCCTTTGATATGATCGAGCCGGAAATGCTTCGCCGGATTCTCAGCCATCAGCCTGGCCGCCCAGGTCAGCGGAATGCCGCGTTCGAGGGCACCTTTCACGAAAAGCGGCACCATGACCTCAAGGCCGGGAACACCGGATGCATTGGCGAGCATGTCGGGATTGATCTTGCGGTTCTCCGACCAGCTGACGTGATCAGTCGAGACCAGCCAGACATCGCCTTCGGCCACCTTCCGCCAGAGGCTCTCCACCTCGGCGCGCGGACGAATGGGCGGATTGATTTTCGCCTTGCCGCCGAGGCGCTTTACGTCGTTTTCCTCGTCGAGCGTCAGATAGTGGACGCAGCACTCGACCGTGGCCTCGAAACCGTCACGGCGATAGGCGCGGGCGATATCGTAGCCGCGCCGGAGCGAGCAGTGCACCACATGCGAGGGGCAGCCGGTATTGGCGCCTGTCTCAAAAATCGTGTGCATCGCCAGGAGCTCGGTGATCGCAGGCCGCGACAGCCCATGCGCCCGCCAATCGGTGATGCCGCTCGCCTTCACCTGCTCCATATAGCTGCGCACCGCCTCGTCATCCTCGTTGTGCACCCCGGCCGTCAGCCCGGTCGGCGCGATCGCCGCAAAACAGGCATCAAGCAGCGCGGGCGGAATGCGCGGAAAACGCTTGGGATCGGTGCCGAAGGTCGAGAACTTGAAGGCTGCGACACCCGCCGCGACCATTTCACGGATTCGCGCTGGGCCTTCCTCGGGGTCGACGGTGCCGTAAAGCGCGAAATCGACGCGCGCCTGCGGGCTCGCATGGTCGATCTTCCACTTTACGGCCGCAGCCGAACAGACGAGATTGCCTTCGTCATAGGGCATATCGACGATCGTTGTCACGCCGCCGGCCGCCGCCGAACGTGTCGACCAGATGAAATCCTCCTGGTCCTTCTGGGAAAGCGAATGCACCTGCGCGTCGATGGCGCCGGGCAGGATCAGCGCCTTGCCCAGCAGATGCCGTTCGCGGGCCGCAGGCGGCACGCCGAGGCCGACCTCGGCGATCCTGCCGTCGCGGACGGCGACATAACCCTCCTCGAGAATGCGATCCGGCAGCACCACCGTGCCCTGCAGAACGAGATCGAAGTCCATGCCGCTTCCTCCTCTGAGATCAGATCGCCACCGGTTCTTGGCGGCCGAGCCGCTCCTCTATGCGCTCAAGCGAACTGAGCGCGAAGAAATCGTCGAAGGAGGCGATCGGAACCTGCTCGGTCAGTTTCGAAAGGAAGTCATCCGAGCCGAGTTCCTCCTCGATCGCCTCGACCTCCGCCGAGAGCGGCCGATCGATCGTATAGAAATCGGCATGTTTGCGCACGACCTCATAGAGCATGGCCGCGACACCCCTGGGCTCGTCTCCCAGAATGTCCATCGCCTGGGCGGAGAGCAAGGCCTCAAGGGCGGCAAGGCGCTTCAACGCCCGCATCTGCCGGTCGAAGCGCTCGATGACGAGTGGCAGGAAGGCTGCCTCATCCTCCAGCCCGGCGGCCACCACCAGCGACTGGGCGGAAACCGGGTTGGACATCGACAGTACGCGCGAAAAGATCTCGCCGGCGAGCTTGATGATCGGCCCGAAGCCGGTGGCGATGCGTCCCGGCGGCACGAGATTGACCGGCAGGTCGCGTCGCTGGCCGTTGCCGAGAATGACGCAGCGATTGAAGGCGTTGCGCGCCGCATGCGCCATGCAGAGCGCTGCCGATTCGAGCAGGATCGTCACATCGAGCGGAAGAGAACCGCCCGATGTCATCACCCGGCCTTCGACGACGACGGGATTGTCGTCCGAGCGGCCGGTGGCGGCCAGGATCTTGTGACCCGTCGAAAGCAGGTTTTCGATCACCGCGCCGAATACTTGGGCGATCATGCGCAGGCTGAGCGGATCCTGCACATGCGTGGCGACGGGCCAGTTCCAGTCGTCAGAGGCGTTGCAGAGCCAGGCGCCGATCAACGCCTCGCGCGCCGTGCCGACGTGGCGGACCGCTTTCCAGGGATCGCGGGAGGCGCCGAGCGCGCCCGATGCCATCATGCCGGTCGCGAGCAGTACGCGGATCGAGGCTGCAGCACTCCGCGTCGTTTCCGCCGCCGCGGCAAAGCTCACCGCGTTGACGCTGAGCGAGGCGAGACTGTCGCGCGGCGCCATCCGCACCGGTTCGAGCCCTGCTGCGCGGAAGGCTTCCGCCGCCTGCATCCGGTTGCCACGATACATCGCTTCGCCGACGCCGGTCAGCACCGCGCCGATCTGCCCCATCAGCCCGATATCGGCGCAGCCGATCGAGCCGGTGCGCCGCACGACCGGAATGAGGTCGGCCTTGAGCATCGTCATATAGGCGTGGACCAGCTCCGGCGTGCAGCCGACCTGGCCGGTCAGCGCCGTATTGATGCGGATCGCCATGGCGTTGCGCACGACATTGCAGGAAAAGGGCGTGCCGGTGCCGAAATGATGGGCACGCACCAGGCCGAGATTGAAGGTGTCGAGTTCGTCGGCCGACCACTCCACATCCTTCATCGCGCCCACACCTGTTGTCGAGCCGTAGACGGGCATGCCGGAGGCGATTGCATCTTCGACGATCTCGCGCGCGATCGCAATGCGGGCCATGCCCGTCGGCGAAGCCGAAATCGTCGCCTTGCCCGCACCGATTGCCACCATCTCGGCAAAGCCGAGCGGTCGTCCGGAAAGTTCGATACCGGGGCGTTCGTGCTGCATGTGCCTATCTCCTTGAAAATGAGATTAAGCGAGGCCTCCGTCACATGGGATATCCCAAATGCCGAACACAGCATGTTTTTGCGAACGGATCAGCTCAGCATCCAGGCAATATAAAGAAGCGTCAATGCAATCGCCCAGAGCGCAATCCTGGCCGAGCGGTTGTGCCGCGCTTCAGCCTTGCCGATAGCATCCGCCGTCTGCGCGTCGAAGCGCAGCCCATGTTCGCTCATATGGAGAAGCTGGTGGTGGAATTTTTCGGTCTTCGCCGCGATTTCAGGCACGGCCTCGGCGAGCTTGACCGCCGCCTTCAGTCCATCTTGGAGATCAGTGACGATCCGCTTCGGTCCGAGATTGGTGCGAATCCAGTCGCCGACAACGGGTTCGGAGGCCTTCCACATGTTGAAGCGCGGGTTGAGCATGCGTGACACGCCTTCGACGACGACCATCGTCTTCTGCAGCATCACCAGCTCCGGCCGCGTCGCCATGTCGAAGAGTTCGGTCACTTCGAACAGCAGCGTCAGCAGCTTGCCCATCGAGATCGTCTCGGCCGGCTGTCCATGGATCGGCTCGCCGATCGCCCGGATCGCCTGGGCGAAGCTGTCGACATTGTGGTGGCCGGGTACATAGCCTGCCTCGAAATGCACCTCCGCGACGCGGATGTAGTCGCGGGTGATGAAGCCATAGAGGATTTCGGCGAGGAACCGCCGCTCCTTTTTGCCCAGCCGTCCGACGATGCCCATGTCGACGGCGACGATCATGCCGTCTGCATCGACGAAGAGGTTGCCCGGATGCATGTCGGCATGGAAGAAGCCGTCGCGCAGCGTATGGCGCAGGAAGGACTGGATCAGCGTATCGGCGAGCAGGTTGAGGTCGTGGCCCGCCGCGCGCAGTCCCTCGACGTCGGACATTCTCGTCCCGTCGATCCACTCCATGGTGATGACGTCGCGTCCGGTGCGCTCCCAGTCGACCTTCGGCACACGAAAGCCCGGGTCTTTTTCGGTGTTTTCGGCGATCTCGGAAAGGGCAGCCGCCTCCAGGCGAAGATCCATCTCCACCTTGGTTGTCTGTTCCAGCGTCTTCGTCACCTCGACCGGCCGCAGCCGCCGGCTGAACGGCAGGAAGCGCTCCTGCATGTGGGCAACGAGATACATCGCCTCGATGTCATGGGCAAAGCGCTGGCGCACGCCGGGCCGAACGATCTTGACGGCGACCTTCTTTCGGCCCTCTGGAGTCTCGACTTCGGCCGGATGCACCTGGGCGATCGAGGCGGCGGCGATCGGATCGCCGAAGCTCGCATAGAGCTCGCTCATCGGCCGCCCGAGCGAAGCCTCGATATTGGCCTTGGCGGCGGCCACGGGGAAAAAGGCCATCCGGTCCTGAAGCTGCGACAGATCGTTGGCGAATTCGACGCCGACGACATCAGGCCGTGTGGCCAGGAACTGGCCGATCTTCACATAGGAGGGGCCAAGCCGCTCGACGGCTTGCGCCAACCGGTCGCTGCGCGCAATTGCCATGGCGCGGCTGCGCGCAAACAGGCTGACGAAGGATTTGGCAAGGCTGATCGAAGGCGGCAGGCCCTCGGACGGCAATGCCGAGATCACGCCTTCACGCACGAGAATCCAGCCGACCCTGATCAGGCGGAAATAGGCTCCGAAAGTGCTCATACGTCAGAGCTTCCACCCGGAATGGAGTGCGGCGATGCCGCCGGTATAATTGGTGTAGGTGACGCGCGAGAAGCCGGCCTGGCGGATCATCGCTGCGAAATTCTCCTGGTTCGGAAACTTGCGGATCGATTCCACCAGGTACTGGTAGGGTTCGGCATCGCCGGTGATCGCCTTGCCGAACTGCGGAATGGCATTGAACGACCAGGCATCGTAGATCTTATCGAGAAGCGGCATATCGACTTCGGAAAACTCCAGCACCAGCAGCCGACCGCCGCGCTTCAGCACGCGATAGGCCTCTGACAGCGCCACATCGATCCGGGGCACGTTGCGGATGCCGAAAGCGATCGTATAGGCGTCGAAGCTTGCCGCCTCGAAAGGCAGTTCCTCGGCGTTCGCCTCGACGAAGGTGAGATTGCTGGAAAGCTTCTTCTTTTCCGCCCGCTCAGCGCCGACGGCGAGCATCGAGCCGTTGATGTCGAGCACGTTCGCATGCGCCTGCCGGTTCGATGCCTCGACGATGCGGAAGGCGATGTCGCCAGTGCCGCCCGCAACGTCGAGCACCTTGTAGCCTGGCTCCTTGCGCGGGTTCAGCGCCGAGATCATCGCATCCTTCCAGGCGCGGTGCATCCCCATCGACATGACGTCGTTCATGATGTCGTAGCGCTTGGCGACCTTGTGGAACACCTGGTTGACCAGGCCCTGCTTCTCGCCGCCGGTCACCTCGCGGAAGCCGTAGGAGGTCTCCATGCCGCCATCGGCGGAAGTGCGGCTTTCTGACATCAGACTGCTCCGTTCCTGAAGATTCGGGCACAGCGGCATAGCGAAAGACCGTGCGCAACGTTATCTATGGGCCGCGTTCTCCACGGCCCACTGGCGCTATAGCGCACATCGTCGTCGGTTGAAACACGTTAGATATAGATGGGTTAAGATGCCGGAATTGCCAGAAGTCGAAACGGTCAAACGCGGCCTGACGCCGGCGATGGAGGGTGCTCGCGTCGCGAGGCTGGAGCTGCGCCGCAAGGACCTGCGCTTCCCCTTTCCGGAGGCTTTGGCGGAAAAGGTGTCCGGCCGCACCATCGTCGGCCTCGGCCGCCGCGCCAAATATCTGCTGGTCGATCTCGACGACGGCAACACGCTGATTTCCCATCTCGGCATGTCCGGTTCCTTCCGCGTCGAGGAGGGGGCGGCCTCCGAAACGCCTGGACAGTTCCACCATGCCCGCTCGAAGGATGAGAAGCACGATCATGTCATCTTCCATCTGGAGGGACAGGGTGGCCCGCGCCGCGTCGTCTACAACGATCCGCGTCGTTTCGGTTTCATGGATATGGTGGGGCGCGCCGATCTCGCTGCTCACCCCTTCTTCCGCGATCTCGGGCCGGAGCCGACCGGAAATGAACTCGGCGCCGCCTACCTTGCCGAACGCTTCCGCGACAAGGCGCAGCCGCTGAAGAGCGCGCTCCTCGACCAGAAGAACATTGCCGGCCTCGGCAATATATATGTGTGCGAGGCGCTGTGGCGCTCGCATCTGTCGCCGATCCGCGCCGCCGGCACGCTGGTGACGGCAGGCGGTAAACCGAAGGAGCAGCTGAACCTGCTTGTCGCCTCGATCCGCGATGTGATTGCCGATGCCATCGCCGCCGGTGGGTCCTCGCTGCGCGACCATATCCAGACGGATGGATCGCTCGGTTATTTCCAGCATTCCTTCTCAGTCTATGATCGTGAAGGTCAGGCTTGCGGCACGCCGGGCTGCGGCGGTACGGTCGCCCGGATCGTGCAGGCGGGTCGCTCTACCTTCTATTGCGCCACCTGTCAGAAATAACAGCGAGAACCGGGAGAACAGCATGGCCTACGAGACCCTGATCGTCGAAACCCGAGGTAATATCGGCCTCGTCACGCTGAATCGCCCGCAGGCGTTGAACGCATTGAACTCTACCGTGCTCAAGGAATTGAAAGAGGCCTATGCCGCTTTCCATGCCGATGAGGCCGTTGGTGCCATCGTGCTCACGGGCTCCGAGCGTGCCTTCGCTGCCGGCGCCGATATCAAGGAGATGCAGTCGCTTGAGTTCGCCGATATATATAAGAGCGATTTCATCAGTGGCTGGGATGATGTGGCCAAGGCTCGTAAGCCGGTGATTGCCGCCGTCAGCGGTTTTGCACTCGGCGGCGGCTGCGAGCTCGCGATGATGTGCGATTTCATCATCGCCTCGGAGACGGCGAAGTTCGGCCAGCCGGAAATCACCCTTGGCGTCATTCCCGGCATGGGCGGCTCGCAACGGCTGACGCGCGCCGTCGGCAAGGCCAAGGCGATGGATCTCATCCTGACCGGCCGGATGATGGATGCCGCCGAGGCCGAGCGATCGGGACTCGTTTCGCGTGTGGTGGCGCCGGAGCGTCTCATCGAAGAGGCTTTTGCCGCGGCCGAAAAGATCGCTTCGCTTTCGCGTCCTTCGGTCCTGATGGCAAAGGAGGCGGTCAATCGTGCATTCGAGATGACGCTGGAAGAGGGGCTGCGGTTCGAGCGGCGCCTCTTCCATAGTCTCTTTGCTACGGACGATCAGAAGGAGGGCATGGCCGCCTTCGTCGAGAAGCGCAAACCTGCTTTTAAGCACCGTTGAGAGCTTTTAGGCCTTTCCGGCTGGAAAGCTTGAAAATCCGCGTTGACGTGGGCCGGCTTTAGAGTTATATGCCCGCCCACGGTTCGGAAAGCCGGTTTGGTTTTCCGCGATTGCTCCCGCATTGCTGGATTTGGTGGCCGCAGGGCCCGCGGTAATGGCGGAGTTTGTTCGAATTCTTGAGAGAGGCATCCATGGCCAATACAACTTCGGCGAAAAAAGCGACCCGCAAGATCGCCCGCCGTACCGACGTCAATAAGGCTCGTCGCTCGCGCGTTCGTACTTTCGTTCGCCAGGTCGAAGAGGCTATCGCATCCGGTGACGCCGACAAGGCGAAGGCCGCTTTCCTGGCCGCTCAGCCGGAGCTTGCCCGCGCTGCCAGCAAGGGCGTACTTCACTCCAACACGGCATCTCGCAAGGTCTCGCGCCTTGCCGCTCGTGTGAAGGCACTTTCGGTCTCCGCGACCGCGTAATATTTCATTAACGACCGCTTCGTTATGATTAGCCCGGTAATTTTACCGGGCTTTTTCGATTCCGCCGACAGGCTCCCGCATGGTTAATCTCACGACTGTTTCGTGTCAGCGCCATGACAGGAAATATTGTTTAAAAACAATGGCTTGCGCAAGGATGCTTTCACGCCGTGCGACTCTGGCCCAAGCTTCCGGGACCATGGACGAGTCAAGAAGATTTTTATTTTTTTTCTTTCCCTGCGTGTCAAAATAGCCCGAAAGGGGAATCTCCTTGATTCAACAGCGATTCTTTTTTGACGCTGATGTGACGCCCGAAAAGGGCGGGCGGAGTCAATGGCCGCTTCTTAATTTTGCGTAAAATTCATCGTTGATCTTGCCTTTTGATCCTGCCTAAATGCCTCCAACAAAGGGCGCGGACATCACCTGCAGAGGCTCGGTCTTAACTGCCACGTCGGCAGGGCGATAAGTTTGTGCCCCTTGTTACGGAGCCATGCGCTTCCGTTTTTTCAAGCACTTGACGGAGTTGGGCCGTAACGTGGCTGTTACGGAACGGGGATGTTTTGTGCCTTCAGCGGCCACACGTTTAAGGCGAGGCTGCCGGAGAGGGTTAGTTGATATTGCGTTCGGGCTGGTCGGCCGAAAACGAGGATCGACCGTCAGCCTGGCACGGAGAGCTGATGAAGGTTGCCGCATGAGCGCGGTACCTGCAACGGAATTCTGTGCCGGTCCCTTTAGGGACAGTGTTTGAGTGAACCGGCAGGTGAGTGGCTCATGAGGATGCCGCCAGCCCGCCAAAGCGGGGAATGATCGGGCGGCTTTTAGCGGACGCCGCCCGAGGGAATTGAAAGGCGGCACAATGCAGATGAATACGATGACGACAGGCGGGCTCGACAATGGGGATACGGCACCGCAGGCGTTCGGCTCCATTCGCCTGGAAGCAGGAGAAGCAAAGGCGGAA